>JAUIBG010000033.1 GCA_030428165.1 Actinomycetes bacterium | reverse complement strand
GCGCGACTGGCTCAACCTGTCGAACCTCACCGTCGCCCACTGGCTGGTCTGCGTCGCGCTCGCGGCGTTGGCGGTGTCGGTCGCGGAGGTCGACAAGTGGCTCCGCAGGCGCAGGGCTGGCAAGCCCGAGGGGAAGAGCGTCGAGACCGTGACGCTCGCGCGCCACAGCCGCTAGGAGGCGTCGCCTGCGAGCACCTCCGACGCGAGGAAGGCGTTGACGTCGGCCAGCTCGCGCTCGTGGATGCCGTGCGCGAGCCCGGGATACGACTTCGACGTGAGGCTCGTGTGCGCGCCCAGCCACTCGGCCGCGTGCTCCACCATCGAGTGCGGGATCACCGGATCGGCCTCGCCCCGTCCCCAGAACACGGGAGTGGTCCCGTGCAGCGCCTCGTCCTGTGCGCGCGGGCCGCGGTCGAGCAGGCCCGACAGGAAGACGATCGCGGAGATGCGGTCGGGGCGTGAACGCAGCAGCTCGACCGACATGAAGCCTCCCTGCGAGAAGCCGATCGGAATGAGGGGCGCGGAGGCCGGCGCGTAGTCGTCGACCCATGCCCAGATCGCCTCGGCGGCCGCCGTCGCGGCGGCGACGTCGAACTCCTTGAAGTCGAACGATGCGGTGCGGTCCGTCAGCGGGAACCACGCCGCGCCGCCCCACTCGGTCTCGAGCGGTGCGCGCAGCGACGCCCAGGGGATGTCTCGGGGCAGCAGCGTGCTCAGCCCGGCGAGGTCGTGCTCGGAGGCGCCGTAGCCGTGCAGCATGAGGAAGCGGGGACCGGTGGGATCGGCATCGGCCCAGGAGCTCGACACGATCGACTTCAGGTGCGTCATGCCCACACGCTAGCGAGAGCACGCCGCGCCGATGAACGCCGGCCACGGGTCTGGCGCGCTCCTCGCGCGCGTACGCTTGAGGCCATGACTGCCGTGACCCCCGACGTCGAGACCGCCGTCCTCGCCATCTGCCGCTCCGCGAAGGAGGCGTCCCGCGCGCTCGCGACGGCGACGCGCGCGACGAAGGATGCCGCGCTGATCGAGATGGCCGAGGCGCTCGTCGCGCAGGCAGGACGCATCGTCGCGGCGAATCAGGAGGACATCGCCAGGGGAGAGGCCTCCGGCATGAGCGCGGGCCTGCTCGACAGGCTCACCCTGACCGATGCCAGGATCGACCAGATCGCCGCGGCGCTGCGCGAGGTGGCGAGCCTTCCCGACCCCGTCGGCGAGATCCGCCGCGGCTCGACTCTGCCCAACGGACTGCGCCTGGTGCAGAAGTCCGTGCCGC
This sequence comes from Actinomycetes bacterium, assembly GCA_030428165.1. GTDB lineage: Bacteria > Actinomycetota > Actinomycetes > Actinomycetales > Demequinaceae > Demequina. Next base: position 16,804 of record JAUIBG010000033.1, on the reverse strand, counting down.
TCGGCGTCGTCGGGATGATCTACGAGGCGCGCCCGAACGTGACGGTGGACGCCGCAGGCCTCGCCCTCAAGTCGGGCAACGCGGCGGTGCTGCGCGGCGGCTCGGCCGCGGCGAAGTCCAACGAGGCGATCGTTGCCGTGCTCCAGGAGGCGCTCGAGGCCGCGGGCCTCCCGCGCGACGCCGTGCAGTCGATCGACGCCTACGGCCGCGAGGGCGCGACCGCGCTCATGCACGCTCGCGGGCTCGTCGACGTGCTCGTCCCGCGTGGCGGGCGCGACCTCATCCAGACGGTCGTGCGCGAGTCGACGGTCCCCGCCATCGAGACGGGCGAGGGCAACTGCCACGTCTACGTCGACGCCACCGCGCCGCTCGAGCGCGCCGTCGACATCGTGCTGAACTCGAAGACGCACCGCGTCGGCGTCTGCAACGCGGCCGAGACCCTGCTGGTCCACCGGGACCGCGCGGGCGACGTGCTGCCCGCGATCATGGCGGCGCTGCGCGGCGCCGGGGTGACGCTGCACGCCTCCGGCGACGCTGCCGCATCGGCCCCGGCCGGAATCGCGACCGTGCCGGCCACCGAGGAGGACTGGGCCACCGAGTACCTCTCGATGGACCTCGCGGTGAAGGTGGTCGCCGACATCGACGAGGCGATCGAGCACATCCGGACCTACTCGACGGGCCACACCGAGGCGATCGTGTCCGAGAGCTACGCCGCGATCGAGAGGTTCACGACGTCGCTGGACTCCGCGGCGATCATCGTGAACGCCTCGACGAGGTTCACGGACGGAGGGCAGTTCGGGCTGGGAGCCGAGCTCGGCATCTCGACGCAGAAGCTCCATGCCAGGGGTCCCATGGGCTTGGGCGAGCTCACCACGACGACCTGGCTGGTCTACGGCGAGGGTCAGACTCGCGCCTGAGCGGCGCGTGCCATAATCGAGACACCCCGATGGAAGGAACTGCTGTGACGGCTGAGACCACCGAGCACGTCGTGAACGAGCTGCCGATCCCCGCCGAGGGATTCGGGCTGATCGCGCTTGTCGTCCTGATGGGACTGTTGTTCGTCACGTTCTCCTACCGGAACCTCAGCTCGCGCCACTAGAGACGTGGTGGACGCGACCGTCTCCCGGCTCGGCGTCCTGGGCGGGACGTTCGATCCCATCCACTTCGGTCACCTCGCGGCCGGCTCCGAGGTGCATGCCGCCCTGGGTCTCGACCTCACCCTGGTCGTCCCGACCGCCACGCAGCCGTTCAAGGACGGCGGCACCGACGCCCGGCACCGTCTCGAGATGTGCCGGCTCGCGATCGAGTCCGACGAGCGCTTCCAGGTCTCGGATGTCGACGTGGCCCGCGGCGGTGTCACCTACACCGTGGACACCCTCGAGGACCTGCACCGCGAGTACCCGGAGGCAGAGCTCTTCTTCATCACCGGGGCGGACTCGCTTGCCACGCTGCCGCGCTGGCGCGATCCTGCGCGGATCGAGGAGCTGTGCACCCTGGTGGGAGTGACTCGGCCTGGCCATTCGTTGACCTCGGCGGAAGCGGCGCGCACCGTGGTTGAGGTGCCGTCCCTGGATGTATCCTCGACGGATGTGCGGTGGAGGGTGGCATCCGGCGCACCGATTCGATATCTAGTACCCCGTCGCGTCGCGGATTACATCCGTGACCACGGGCTGTACGCGGAGGAATGATGACTGACCCGGGCAGGCCCCTCTCGCGGCGTGAGCGGCGGGAGTTGGAGCGCCAGGCAGCCGGAGGGGCTCCTGTCGACGAGACCCCCATCTCGAGCGCGCCCCGCGACGGCGCGATGCTGTCGCGCAAGGAGCGCCGCATGCTCGAGCGCGCCGAGAACCCGATGATGACGTGGACCGCCGAGGAGGAGGCCGAGGCCACGGGGCAGATGCCCCCGTTGACCCCGGAGGCCATCGCGGAGCAGGAGCGCATCGAGCAGGAGAAGGCCGCGCGCGCGATGGAGCAGGCGCAGCGTCACGTCTCCGAGATGGAGCACGCCGCCGAGGCTCCGGTGCGGCGATCGCCGTTCGCGCCGCCCGCGGCGGCCGAGGTGCAGGAGTCCGTCGCTGACGCGCCCGCCTTCTCGCCGTCGGCAGCCGAGTGGAGCGAGGAGTTCGCGCAGGCGGCGCAGCCGCAGGAGCGCCCCTCGGCCATGGACGAGTTCGCGGCGCTCGCCGGAACCGAGGCTGATGATCGCGCCGGAGCGGGGGAGTCGGCCGAGCCGGAGCCCGCTGCCGAGCAGGATGCGGCGCCCGTGTGGCAGCCGGAGCCGGTGCCCGCCGTCGCCGACGACATCGCGGAGGACTTCGACGCGATGCTGGCGGACCCGCAGGACGATCAGCGCTCCAAGTGGCACCACCCCGAGGACGACGCCGACGCCGGCACGCAGGCATGGGCCGCGGTCGCCGTCGACCCGGCTCCTCAGTCTCCGGCCCCCGAGCCGTCCGCTCCCGCGGACTCCGCGGTTTCCGACGACACCGCGGTTTCCGACGACACTGTGACCGAGGCCCAGTTCGCCGAGGTGGCACGGGACATGGGCCTGCCGCCTGGCATGACGATGGAGCAGGCGCTCGCGATGTTCCCCAAGGGCTCGCTCCAGCGCAGCCTCTTCGAGGAGCGCATCCAGGCCGCGGGAGCAGCCGCGGTGCCTGAGACTCCCGTGGCCGCGCAGGCGCCTGTCGCGGAGGAGCCCGCGGTGAACGCGCCCGAGGCGCAGCAGCCCTCGGAGCGGCCCTCGATCTTCCCCGCCGCCGGACTCGGGGCGACCGCGCCGGTCGCCGAGCCGGAGGACGAGCTCGGCCAGGACGACGACACTCCGGTCGACGAGTGGCCGCCCATCACCGACGCGACCCCGGATGCCGGCGTCCCTGCAGCCCACCCGTTCGCGCCCGTGTCGGTGCCGGAGGCGGCACCGCAGGAGCGCAGCCCGATTCCGCCCCAGGGTCAGTGGGACTTCTCCGAGACGACGCCGACCGCGCGGGCCTGGACTGAGGCCGCGGCGCACCCGGTGCCCGAGCCTGCACCCCAGCAGCCCCAGTGGGCGCCGTCGATCGCGCCCGAGGCACCCGCCGCCGCTGCTGCGATTCCCGCGCTCGCTCCGGTCACGGACGATGAAGCGCAGGGCCCTGCGGTCCCGCCTGGCCTCATCGGATTCCAGCCGGTCTCCGAGCCCGCGGGAGCTGCCGAGGTGCAGGAGCCCCAGGAGGGCGCGCCCTCCCGTCCGTCCGCCTTCGCGACGGCGGGCCGCGACGACTTGCCGACGGGGGACGAGGACCTGCCCATGCCGCAGTTCGCCGCGCTGCGGACCATGACCTCGACGGCGCAGGGCGGCCTCAGGCCGATCACCGAGCCGATCGACACGGGCGCCATCAAGCTCCCCACCAAGGAGGAGTTGGCTCAGACTAAGACGAGCCACGGCAGGCCGTGGCTGTACACGCTCATGATCGTCGGAGCCCTCGCGGTCACCGGCGTCATCATCTTCCTGCTCTGGCAGGGCTAGCACGTGACGGCATCGGATCGCGCTGTCGAGCTGGCTCGCGCCGCCGCAGCGGCAGCCGACGACAAGAAGGCGGAGCGCACGCTGGCCCTCGACGTGAGTGCCCACCTCGCCCTCACGGATGTCTTCGTCATCACCTCGGCCTCCAACGAGCGCCAGGTGTCGGCGATCGCCGAGGCGATCGAGGAGGCGCTGGCCGAGCTCGGCGCGGACGCGGTCAGGCGCGAGGGCCTCAAGGAGGGCCGCTGGGCGCTCCTCGACTTCTCCGAGATTGTCGTGCACGTGATGCACGACGAGGAGCGGGTCTACTACGACCTCGAGCGCCTCTGGAAGGACTGCCCGCTGGTGGCACTGTCGTGAGCCAGGTGGTCGTGGTGCGCCACGGTCAGACCGACTGGAATCTGCACGGCAGGCTCCAAGGAGCGACGGACATCCCGCTCAACGATCACGGGCGCGAGCAGGCACGGCACGCCGCCGCCTACCTCGCCGACCACCTGGACGGCGCCACGCACGTCGTCGCGTCGCACCTGAGCCGCGCACGCGAGACCGCGGAGATCATCGCCGCGGCGCTCGGGGCGGACGTCACGACCGATGCGCGGCTCGCGGAGCGTGCGTTCGGCGTCTGGGAGGGCACCACCCTCGCGGATCGGGTGCGCGACACTCCGCTTGCGGTCGAGCGCTGGGACTCGTACTCCGACCCCGGCGTCGAGGGCTCGGAGCCGGCGGCGGATGTGGGGACGCGTTTCGCTGAGGCCCTCGCGGAGCACTCGGCTCGACACGAGTCCGTCTTGGCCGTCGGACACGGCGCAGCCGCCCGACTGGGAATCCAGAGCCTGCTGGGCATGGGCACGGGGCGTGGCTTCGAGGGACTGGGCAACACCCAGTCCGCCGTGCTCCGGAGGCGGGCCGACGGCTGGCGCCTGCTGCGCTACGGCATCGGCCCATCGACAGTGCCGGGACCGCTGTGAGCAAGCTCGTCCTGGTCCGGCACAGCCCCACGGCGCACAACGAGTCAGGGCGTCTCCAGGGGCGTCTCGACATCCCCCTGACAGATGAGGGCCGCGCGTTCGCGGCCGTCGTGGCGGGCCGGGTCGTCGACAGGCATGGGCTCCCCGACCAGGTGATGGCGTCGCCGCTGTCGCGCGCGGTGGACTCGGCTATGCCCATCGCCGAGCGCGCGGAGGTCGGGATCCTCTCCGACGAGCGGCTCCAGCAGCGCTCCTACGGCGAGTGGGAGGGCTTGACCTGGGATGAGGTGCGCGAGCGTTTCCCGCTCGAGTACGAGCGCCGCATGGACGGCGCCGATCCGCGCATCCGAGGCTGGGAGTCGTGGGCCGAGGTGGCGGGCCGGATGGGCGCCGCGCTGCGGGAGGCAGGGGAGCGCGCCGACCTCACCGTGGTCGTGTCCCACGGCAGCGCGATCACGGCCGGACTGTCCGATCTCCTGGGCGTGGACCCGAGCGCGGGGGTGTTCGGGCACCTCCCGCATGGGGCCTGGCACGTGGTCGCCAGAGCCGGAAACGGTCAGTGGAGACTGCGGAGCTACGGGCTCGGCGCGGATTGGCCCTGAGGCCCATCCGTGGGTTAGACTGTCATTCGCTCTTCTGGCCGTGGCCGGAAGTCGCGGGGCTGTGGCGCAGCTGGTAGCGCACCTGCATGGCATGCAGGGGGTCAGGGGTTCGAGTCCCCTCAGCTCCACGCAGTGCTCTTCGGAGCACCGTGTTGAGACAGCGCTCGTATGAGCAATGTGAAGGCGGGTTCGCCGGGGCTCCACCCCCGAGGACCCGCCTTTCTTCATGTGTCGTGTCATCCCCTGCGCGCACGCACTCGCAGCAGCGCACCGGCGAGCGTGAGTCCCACCGCGACGATCCAGACGACTGCCATCCAGTCGACCCCCGTCTCCGCGAGAGTCGGTGCCGCCGCCGCGGAGTGAGGGACCGTGCCGTCCGTGACAACGGGACCCGCGTGCGTGAGTCCGACCTCGACCTGCTCATGGACGTCCTCCACGCTCGTCGTGAAGGGCGCGACGCGGTCATCGCCTTCGAACGACGTCACGAAGACGTAGGTGCCGGGGATCTCGATGCCGTCGGCATCAATGAGCGCGCGGAAGTCGGGCGATCCCACGGCCGGGTAGTGCCCGTTCTCGGCTGGCAGCGCAATGGACCCCACGAGCTCCGCCGCGCCGATGTTGTCGTCGGTGACGCTCGCGCCTTCCGCGAAGAACAGCAGCGTGAGCGTCACCGTGCCGGCATCGGGGGAGAAGGCCTGCGTTCCCTCCCAGTCGCCGTGGTCGCTCGGGAATCCGTCGAGGAACACCTCGTCGACAAGGAACGTGCCGTGCGATGTCGAGCGGGTGGACGCCTCGGTCGAGACCTCGGCCTCATGCAGGACCGACATGGTCTCACCGGGCAGTCCGTATCCGTCGTCCCAGTCAGCTCGGATGTAGTCCCTGAACCCGTCGGATTGATCGGCGCGAGCGACTGACCACACGAACGTGTAGAACCCCGGTTCCGGGGCGACGCCGAGGTCGACATCGAGCATCTCGCCGGGTGCGGTCGCCACGACCGACGCCGTCGCCACGGGAACGGCCCCTGCGGGAGGCGAGTCGTTGGCTGAGGCGGGCGCAGTGTCACCGAGCGCGTAGGCGGCGACCGTGTAGATCACTGGGACGGGTGTGCCGTCGGCACTCGTCTGCCACTCGGTGCCCGCGATCGCTGCAGGCACGAACGAGTCGGACAAGACGCTGCCCTGGCCAACCACGGCATCGGTGACCTGCGAGGTGCCGCCAGGCTGGAAGTCGATCTTCGTCGTCACCGGACCTGTGGACGCGGTCAGATCAGTGAACCCGGTGCCGCCCACATAGTCCTGCGCGATCGAGGAGCCCACGGTGAGGCCGCCGGGCGCCGCATCGGCGTAGTCGACAGCGAACGAGACCTCGCCGGCATCGGTGGCGGTCCATGCGAGCGACGTCATCGCCTCCCCGGTGACGTCGGAGACGGTCGACGTGCCGGTGGCGTCGAACACCGCGGGCCCTGTGATCGTCGCCGTGAACGTGAGGCCGGAAACGGGGCGTCCCCAGGCATCGGTCACGCCGACCCCCGCCAGCTCGCCTGTGCTCGGAATCCCGCTCGCGGTGGTCGTCAGGGGGCCGGCGGAGTTGGTGAAGGACGTCAGCTCGCGGAACAGTGCGACGGCGTCGCGCGCAGGCGCCGTGAACTCGTCGTGGGCGTAGATCAGCGCGGCCATGTCGTGCGCGTCGGTGTTCCACCCTCGCTCGGGATAGGCGTCGGCGTACAGCAGGTAGTGGATAGCCGCGCGCTCGCCTGGAGTGTCCCAGCCGTGGTCGGCCAACCACAGCAGGTAGGAGGCACGGGCGTTGCTGTCCGTCGACCACGCATAGCTCGCGGACGGGTCGGCGAGCACCCCCGACTCGATGCACCAGAGGTCGGTCGCGAGCGCGTCCGGGACCGAGGGCACTACGGTCGAGGGGACGAGCGCCCCCGCCCAGTGCACGGATGTCGGCTCGCTCCCTGATCCTTGCCACACATGGTGGAGCAGCAGGCCGGATCCTGAGCCTCGTCGGCCGTCGGATGAGATCCAGCCGTCCTCGAGCACGTCCGCTCGGGCGGGTCCGACCGCGATCCCGATGACGGCGGCGAGAGAGACGAGGACGACCGTCAGCGATCGTGCGAGCGAGGCGGCGTGGTGCATGAGGGCTCCTAGGGAGTGCGGTCGTGAGGTGACGCCTTCAGGCTCGTGCGCCGCGAACGCCCGCACTCCTCACCGGAGTCGGGCTGGGGAGAAGGGCACCGCCATGTGCCCTGGGGACGCAACCTCGAGGGATGTCCGAGGGGACCTACAAGTGTTATAGTAATTATAGAACAATGTAGAGGAGATACTCATGGACTCGACTGCTCGCGATCGCGCACTGCGCGCCTACGTCTACGCCGGGCTGCTCGCGCCGCTGCTCGTCGCGGCCGCCGCGATCGCGGTCCAGCTCGTCGTGATTCCCGACGTCCCCGACCCGGTGGCCGTGCACTGGTCCGTCGGCGGGCCCGATGGCTTCGGGCCCGCGTGGTCCTACCCGCTGATGACCGCGCTCGTCGGATTCCTGCTCCCGGCGCTGCTGGCGCTCAGCGCGCTGCCGTCGGTGCGGCGCGGCGACTCCGGTCCGACGTTCACGCTTCTCGCCGCGACCTCCCTCGGGCTGTCGGTGCTGATGTCCGCGCTCGCCACGGCGCTGCTCGTCTCGCAGTGCGGGCTCGACGACGCCGCAGACGCGCCGGGTGCGGGGTGGCTCGTCGGGCTCGCGTTCGCGGCCGGGATCGCCGCCGCGGGCATCGCCTGGATCGCCCTGCCGACGTTGCCATACGTCCGCACCCAGCACGAGCTCCCTGCCGTCACGCTGGCGGCTGGAGAGCGCGTCGTGTGGATGCGCACCGCGGGCATGCGCGGGGGTCTCGTCGTGCTGCTCGGCGGCGTCGCGGTTGCGCTGGGCCTCGCGGGCGTGTGGATGCTCGTCGCCGGGGATCCGGCAGCCGGTGGGATCATGCTCGGCGCGGGGATCCTCATCGGCGCCCTCGCTGCCATGACGACGACCTTCGCGGTCACCGCCGACGACCGCGGCCTGCGTGTGCGGGCCGCGGCGGGATGGCCGACCTTCGAGGTGCCGCTCGACGACATGGAGTCCGTGACGGCGATCGAGGTGTCGGGTCTGGGGCAGTTCGGCGGGTACGGCCTGCGCTCGGTGCCCGGCGCATTCGGCGTGATCCTCAGGGCCGGCGAGGCGATCGAGGTGACGCGCTCCTCGGGGCGCCGCTTCGTGGTCACCGTCGACGATGCTGCGACGGGGGCGGCCGTGCTCGAGGCGCTCGTCGCGCAGAGTTCGGAGCGCTGAGGTGCTCGTCCGTGTCGACCCCGCGGGGTCTGCGCCGATCTTCGCGCAGATCGCCGAGTCGATCCGCTCGGCGGTCGCCGCCGGCGAGGTGGGACCCGGGGAGCGGCTCCCCGCCGCGCGCGATCTGGCCGAGTCCCTCGGGGTCAACCTCCACACCGTGCTGAAGGCCTATCAGGGTCTGCGGGACGAGGGCCTGGTCGAGATGCGTCGCGGCAGGGGAGCCGTGGTCGCCGACCGGGCCGAGGCTCTCGGAGAGCTCGGCGACATGGCCGATGCGCTGGCGGCCAGGGCGCGGGACCTCGGCATCGGTCCCGACTTGCTGGCGTCGATCGTGAAGGGGCGCTATCCCGCCGACGGCGCCTGAGTCGCCGGCTCGTGCGCGTGCGCTCCCTTGCCGGGGAGCCACTGCGCGAAGACGGCGACCAGGACGCCCGAGGCGACGATCAGCAGCAGGCCGACCCGCAGCGAGTACGCGTCGGCGAGCGCGCCGACGATCACCGGCGAGACCAGGAAGCCGATGCGCAGGGTGAGGTTCATGATCATCAGCCCGGTGCCGGTGCCCAGGTAGGGCAGGCGCTCACCCCCGTGGTAGGCCGAGGGGATCGTCGTGGCCACGCCCAGGCCGGCGAGACCGAACCCGATGATCGTCATGGGCACCGACGGCCACGCCAGGGCGGATCCCATCGCGACGATGACGAGGATGCCGCCGGCGCGGGCGACCGCGCGCTCCCCGAAGCGGTCGACGAGGCGGTCGCCGATGATCCGGCCGAGGAAGTGCATCGACATCATGGCGATGAGTCCCGCCGCCGCCAGGCCGGCGCCGGTACTGAGCTCGTCGGACAGGTAGCTGGCCGCCCACGTCATCGCGGCGTCCTCGACCCAGGCGCCGCCGATGGCGACGAAGGTGAGCGCGGTGAGCACTCCCCACATGCGCAGCGGCACCCGCCGCAGTCCGGCGGGCGCGTGGCCGTCCTCGTGGGTCTTCTCGGGGTCAGGCCCCGGGAGGGCCATGATGAGCGCGGCGATGGCGATCACGGCGACGAGGAGGCCCGTCGCAGAGAACTGCCACGCCAGCGGCATGCCGATCGCGGCCGCTGCGCCTCCCAGGAGTCCACCCAGCACCGCTCCGAGCGACCAGATCGCGTGGAACGAGTTGAGGATCGACCTGCGGTACTCGGCCTGGACCCTGAGGCCGTGCGCATTCTGTGCCACGTCGATGATGGTGTCGAGCGAGCCCACCACGAACGCGAGCCCGCCGAGCCACCAGACCGACGGCGCGAAGGCGTACCCGACCACCGTGAGCGCCGCCACGAGCGTGCCGATCGTCGCCACCCGCGCCGACCCGAGCCTGCGGATCAGCACCGCGGCCGTGAGGCCGAACGCGAGGGAGCCGACCGGCGCCATGGCGATCGCGATGCCGAACTCGCCGTAGGTCGCTCCGATGCTGGTGCGGATCTCGGGATAGCGCGGCAGCACGCTCGTGATGACGAGCGCGTTCGTGAGGAACATCAGCGAGACGCTGAGCCTCGCGCGCCTCAGTCGCGGCGAGACGGTGGTGGGCAACGGTGACCTCCGGTCGGGACGGCGTCGAGCGTTGCCGCCGACGTTCGAAACGTTTCGACCGTCAGTATGTCACGCCTTGCGCGCCGGTGCACCCCCCGCGGCGATGCGCATCAGGTCCGTGTCGAGCTCGATGGGGGAGTCCTCGGTGCGCGCCGATCCGAAGTCGTGCCGGTACCGGCCGGACGCTCCGCCCCTGACGCTCTCCGCGAAGCCCGACTGCATCAGCAGAGCGAGCTCGCCAGCCGCGCGGTCGACGCGTGCCGGCAGGGCGCCATCGGCCCAGTCGTCCGCGGTGGCGAAGAGCGCGGTCGGCACGACGAGCGCTCGCATGTACGTGAGCAGTGCGCGCATGTCCGTGTCCGCGACGAGTGCGTGGCGCTTGGTGCCCGCGGTTGCCGCGACGATGGTCGGGAGCCCCTGGACGAGGTCGTCGTCCAGCACCTGCAGGAAGGCGTTCAGCGCACCCGAGGGCTGGGCCTTGTACACCGGAGACGCCACCACGAGCGCGTCGGCCTCCCGGAGCGCATCGATCGCGGAGGAGAAGCCGGGGCCGAAGTGCTGGCTGCCGAGGGCGGCGGGCAGCTCGGGGAGCAGCTCCCTCACGGACACCACCCGGGTGGCGATCTCGACGCCGTGCTCGACGCCGGCCTTCGCGACCGCTGAGGCGATCCTGCCGACGAGCATCGCGGTGGACGACGTCTCGGACATCCCCGCGTGCACGATCACGAGCTTCTTGGCGGTCATGAGTCCTCCCGTGCCGCGCTGGCAAGCCTGCCCGTCAGCTCCTCGAGCTGACGCATCTCCTCGGTGGTGAGCGCGCTCGCGACGAGACGCGCGATCCTCACGCCGTACGGTCCGCCCTCGGCGCGCTGAAGCTGGCGTCCGGCATCGGTCAGGGTGAGCTCGACGATCCGGCGATCGGCCTCGCACGTCGACCGCTCCACGAGGCCGCGCTCGACCAGGCGGTCGACGAGCCTCGACAGCGCGGGCTGTGAGAGCTTCACGTTGCGGCCGACCTCGGACATCCGCGCCGGTCCTGGGCACTTGGACATCGTGTAGAGGACGTCGTACTCGTGCACGGACACGGACGAGAACGGCGCATCGGCACCGAGGCGGCGGTGCATGGCCGCGTAGGCGGACATCAGTGACTCCCACGAGTCGTTCGCGAGGCGGCTGCGGCCACGGGTGTCCGTGGTCGCGGCCGTCCGCTCGTCGATCGCGGTCATGTCAGACCGCCGCAGTCTCGGGCTCGAGGTACGGCGAGGGGCCCACGAGGTTGTCGCCGCGGTTGGCGCCGGGGCGGAACTCGCGCGGAGCGGCGTCGCCGTACTGCGCTGCCACCCGGCCGGCGTGCGTCGGGGCGTCGGCCACGCCGTCCTCGCGGCGGGCGTCGAGCTCCTTGCGCAGGGTCGGGACGACCTCGTTGCCCAGCAGCTCGATCTGCTCCAGGACCGTCTTCTCCGGGAGTCCAGCGTGGTCGATGAGGAACAGCTGGCGCTGGTAGTCGCCGAAGTGCTCGCGGAAGGTCAGCGTCTTGTCGATGACCTCCTGGGGGCTCCCGACGGTCAGGGGAGTCGAGTTCTCGAACTCCTCGAGAGTCGGGCCGTGGCCGTACACGGGCGCCTCGTTGAAGTAGGGGCGGAACTGGGCGTGCGCCTCCTGCGAGGTCTTCGCGATGAAGGTCTGGCCGCCCAGGCCGACGATCGCCTGCTTGCGGGTGCCGTGGCCGTAGTGCTCGAAGCGCTGGCGGTAGAAGTCGATCAGGCGCTTGAAGTGGTGCGTGGGCCAGAAGATGTGGTTCGCGAAGTAGCCGTTGCCGTAGAACGCGGCCTGCTCGGCGATCTCCGGGGTGCGGATCGAGCCGTGCCACACGAACGGCGCGACACCGTCGAGCGGGCGCGGGGTCGACGTGAAGCCCTGGAGCGGCGTCCTGAAGCTGCCCTCCCAGTCGACGACGTCCTTCCGCCACAGCTCGTGCAGCAGGTTGTAGTTCTCGAGCGCGAGCTGGAGCGACTGGGCGCCGTTCTGGCCGAACCAGGGGTAGACCGGGCCGGTGTTGCCGCGGCCGAGCATGAGGTCCATGCGGCCGTCGGCGAGGTGCTGGAGCATCGCGTACTCCTCGGCGATGCGGACCGGGTCGTTCGTGGTGATCAGCGTCGTCGACGTCGACAGGATGATGCGCTCGGTCATCGCGGCGATGTGCGCCAGCAGCGTCGTGGGGGAGGACGACACGAACGGAGGGTTGTGGTGCTCGCCGACGGCGAAGACGTCGAGGCCCGCCTCCTCGGCGGCCACGCCGATCCGGACCATCGACTTGATGCGCTCGGCCTCCGAGGGCGTCGCGGTGGTGGTGGGGTCGCGAGTGACGTCGCTGACCGACATGAGTCCGAACTGCATGGTCGCCTCCAGGGCTAGGGGATCTGCTCAAAGTCTATGCAAATGCATACAACTTGACCAGCCCTCGCAGTATTCCCGAGGAGTCGCGGACCGCACGGCCGGGTCCGGCGCCGATGCCGGCTACAGGGAGTCGAGCCACTCCTGGTAGGCGTCGGTCGAGCCGGGACGGCCCAGGAAGGCCTCGATGCTCGCGGCTGCGGGCCGCGAGAGACCAGGGGAGAGCACCTCGTCTCGGTACCGGCGCACGACGTCGGCGGCGCGCATGTCCTCGGGGTCGAAGGCCGTGAAGAGGTCCTTCGCGATCGACAGCGACCACTGGTACGTGTAGTAGTTCGCCTGATAGCCGCTGAGGTGGCCGAAGCTCGCGTAGGCATGCGTGCCCGCGAGGCGCTCGCGGACGTCGAACTCGCGCTCGATCTTCTCGACGGCCCCGGCGACGTCCTCGGGGTGGTCGCGGTGCAGTCGGTAGGCCTGCGTGGCCAGAGACAGCTGCCTGGCGGTCAGCAGGCCCTCGCACAGGTCGCGACCGGCGCGCAGGCGCTCGACGAGCGCGGCGGGGATGGGCTCTCCGGCGTCGTTGGTCGCGAATCGCTGCAGGATGTCGGCGTTCCACGCCCACTCCTCGAGCATCTGCGACGGCGCCTCGATGAAGTCCCACTCGAACGTGCCGGCCATGCGGGAGAACGGCGCCCAGGCGTGGTGGCCCTCGGCCAGCGTGTGGATCAGGTGGCCGAACTCGTGCAGGAACGTGACGAGGTCGTCGAAGGTCATGTAGCCGCGCGAGAAGTTGCACACCAGCACGGGCTCGGGCACCGAGCGGCCGGCGTATCCCGCACCGAGCCCGAAGCAGGCCATGTGCGAGAACTTGCCCTCGCGCGGGTACATGTCGAGGTAGAAGCGGCCGACGTAGTCGCCGTCGGCCGTCACGTCATAGGCCTCGACGTCCTCGTGCCAGCGCGGCGCATCGGCGACGCATGCGAACTCGTAGCCGAACAGGTGCTGCGCGAGCTCGAGGATCCCGTCCCGCACCTTGTCGAAGTGGAGATAGGAGCGCACCTCTGAGGGGTCGACGCCCAAGTCCTCGTCGCGCAGCCGCTCGATGTAGTAGCTGGAGTCCGCGTAGGTGATCGAGTCGCTCGCGGCGTCGTCCCGACGGGCGCGCTCGAGCAGCCGCGCCAGATCGCGCTCGGCCGCAGGCCGCGCCGAGCGGTTCACGGAGCCGATGAACTCCTCGATCGCCTCGCCCGACCCGATCATCTGCAGCGCGGTGGACACGTCAGTGAAGTCTGCCGCGCCGAGCAGGCGCGCCTTGCGGTCGCGGGCGTCGAGGAGGCGCCGCAGCACGTCGTCGTTCTCGGGGAACGCGCGCTCGTACGCGGCACTTAGCAGCGCTGCGCGGACCTCGTGGCTGGCGCACATGTCCATCACGGGGATGAGGTCGGGGTAGTCGGTCGTCAGGGTGACGGAGCCGTCGTCTCCCGTGCGCTCCGCGATGAAGTCCTCTGGCAGTCCCACGAGGTCCTGAGGGCGCACCGTGATGGACCCCTTCGACTCGCGGATGTTCTCGTCGAACGCCTGCGACAGCTCGGTGACCTCTCGGTCGACGGCGGCGAGCCGCTCGCGCTCGTCGTCGGCAAGGTGGGCGCCGGAGGCGCGCAGCGCCTCGAGGATGAGCTCCCTGGCCCGCGCGGCGTCGGAGTCGAGGGTCGCGGGATCGATGGCGGAGACGGCCGAGAAGGACGCGGCGTCGCGATGCAGGTCGGCCGCGGCGTTCTCCGTCTCGAGGTGGCGCGCCGAGGCGGTGCGACGCACGTCGGGGTCGGGGTGGGTCTCCGACATCGTCGACAGCAGGAACAGCGCGTCCGCGAAGTTCAGTGCCGCCTCGTTCCAGTCGGAGAGCGCGTCCCCCGTCGTGCCGTCATGGATGCGGCCCGCGGCAGCGTGGCCGGCGGTGAGCTTCTCAGCGGCATAGGAGTCGACGAACGACGCCCAGTCGCCATCGACGGGAGGAAGGGTCAGAGGTGCGCTCATGGCGCCATGCTACGCGTGGCGCGCGTGTCGGCGCCCGAGCATTCCGTGCGCTCATCCGCGTCGCGAATATCGTCCGAAAAGTTGGGACAAAGTTCCTGTCCTGCGACGTGAAATGCCGCATACGGTCGGTACCAGGAACCCAAGGATGGGTACCTCGGGCAAGGAGAGGCCCGGTCCCCACAGCAAGGAGAAGACAATGGCAACCACAGAGGCGGCTCCGTCCGCAATCGCTTCGAAGGGCGAGATGGCCCTGGGCCGCGTCACCCTCAGCATCCTGCGCATCATGCTCGGATTCGTGTTCTTCTGGGCATTCATCGACAAGGCGTTCGGGCTCGGCTTCAGCACGTGCCGTGACGGCGAGACCGGCGCGATCAACTACATGTGCGAGGGAGGCGCCTGGTTCAACGGCGGCAAGCCCACCTATGGCTTCCTCGCCTACGCCTCCGGAGACCTCACCGGCGAGGCTGCCGGCGTCAACGGCTCCGGCGCGTTCTTCGCCGGCTGGGCCGAGGCCAACATCGGCGGCTTCCGCTACCTCGACTGGCTGTTCATGCTCGGCCTGCTCGCGATCGGCACCGCGCTGATCCTCGGCATCGGCACCAAGGTCGCCGCCTGGGCGTGCGTCCTGATGTCCGTCTTCATGTACATCGCCGCTGCCGACCTGGTCACCAACCCGATCCTCGACCACCACGTGTTCTACGCGGTCACCGGTGTCGCGGTCGCCTACGCGGAGCTCGAGAAGCAGTCGATCGGCCTCGGAACGCTCTGGCGCAAGCTGCCCATCGTCCAGAAGTGGACCTGGCTGGTCTAGTTCCCCCATCCCCCAGAAGTTCGGGCCCTGCCTCTCATGAGGCGGGGCCCGAACTGCGTTCCGGGGCGGGAGCGGCGTGTGAGGCCCCGCGCGGCGGTCGCTAGGCCCGCAGGTGCACGCCGTGCCTGAGCCGGCGCTCCTCGAGCAGCTCATGCACGACGGTGCGGCTGAACTGCGGCACCAGATCGCGGCTGCGGCGGAAGAACCACGGCACACCCTTGCGCACGAGCCACCAGGCGCGCTCTGGCAGTCCCGGAGCCGGCGGGGGAGGCGGGACGTCGGCCACTGCCGGCCAGTCCTGCTCGACCAGCCCGAGCGCGGTGTGGGCCAAGGCGCGGTGCCCCAGCGGGCTGGGGTGGATGCGGTCGATGTGCCACGCCTGCTTGCCCTCGGACGTGAACATCTCTGATCCGTTGAGCAGGATCGCATCCGTGTCGGCCGCGGCGGCGACGAGGGCCCTGTTGACCTCGTCGGCCCTGCGACCCATCACCTTGCGCACGGCGCCTGGCAGCAGCTCGAAGAGGCCGATGTGGTCGATGGTCACCAGGATGATGCGCCTGCCGGGCCTGGACATGGCCCTGATCGCCTCCCTCACGCAGCGCTCGATCTCCCGTGCGTCGTAGTCGCCCCTGAGAGCGTCGTTGCCGCCTACCGAGCCGAGCACGATGTCGGGGTCCTCGGCGAGCACCACGGGGACCTGGTCGGCCAGGAGGTGCCGCGCGCGCACGCCGTTGTCGGAGATGTTGCGGTACGACCTGGCGCCGAGCGCCTGGGCGACCAATGCCGCCCAGCCCTGCGTGCCGTCGGCCTCCTGGGTGCCGTCGCCGACCCCCAGAGTGATCGAGTCGCCAATGGCGACAATCGATGGACCTGACATCCTTCGCCCCCTTCGATCTCCCCGTTGTTCCCCGTCTACGACGCGAGCGCCGCACCTGCGCTTCCCTCGCGGTGCAGTCTCAGCATCGCCTCCACCGTCTGCGACCACGGCATCGACTCCGCCCGTGCGCGAGCGACGGCCCTGCGCTCGTCCGGGGGCGTGTCGAGCAGCGTCTCGATCGCGTCGGCGAAGGCGATCGGTCTCGAGTCCGCCGATGCGCCTGCCGGGCCGATCACCTCCGGCAGCGCCGAGTTGGCGTTCACGACCACCGGCGTGCCCGAGGCGAGCGCCTCGAGGGCCGCGAGGCCGAATGTCTCGATCGGGCCGGGCGCAACCACGGCATCGGCCGCGGCCAGCAGGCTCGAGAAGCGCTCGCGGTCGCCCACGAAGCCCAGGAACGTGACCGGGAGCCCCTCGGCGAGCTCCTCCATCTCCTTGCGCAGCGAGCCAGTTCCCGCGCTCACGAGGCGCACGCTGCGCCCGCGGGCGACGAGCGCCCGCACGGCGTCGATGGCGAGGTCCGGGCGCTTCTCCGGAGAAAGTCGCGACGCCATGAGCAGCAGTTCCTCATCGGGGTTGGCGTACTCGGCGCGGACTTCCGCCGACGAGTGCTCGGGTCCGAACAGGTCCAGGTCGACGCCCAGGGAGATCTTGCGCACCGGCACGCCGATGCGCCTGAACTCCTCGGCCGCGAAGTCCGTCGTGGCGACGACGGTGGAGAAG
>JAUIBG010000201.1 GCA_030428165.1 Actinomycetes bacterium | reverse complement strand
GCGAGCGGGCGAGGCCCTCGAGGAGGTGATGCGCGCCGCCGAGCGCGGGGCGGACCTCGTGCGGAGGCTCATGAGCTTCGCCCGCGGCAGCCCGCTGCGGCGGCGCCCGCTGGTGCTCGACGAGGCGCTCGCGTCGGTGATCCCCACCCTGCGCCGGGTGCTCCCGGAGTCGCTCACGCTCGACGTCGACCTCGCGAAGCTCGAGCCGTACCTCGGGCCGCCGGTGCGGCGGCAGGAGTCGCTCGAACCGGTGGACGTCTGGAGGTCGCCCGCCGGGAAGACGCTGATCGACTTCGGCCAGAATCTGGTCGGGTGGTTGCGGGTCTCTGTGCGCGGCGAGGCGGGTCGGGTCATCACCATCCGGCACGCGGAGGTGCTCGAACGCGCGGAGCTCGGCACGCGGCCGCTGCGCTCGGCCGAGGCGACCGACAGGTTCACGCTGAGCGGCGGAGACGATGTGTTCGAGCCCACGCTGACCTTCCACGGCTTCCGCTACGCCGAGGTCGAGGGCTGGCCGGGTGACTTCGACAGCCTCAAGGAGGCGGTCACCGCGGTCGTCGTGTCATCCGACCTGCGCCGCACCGGGTGGTTCCGCTCGTCGAACGACCTGCTGAACCGCTTCCACGACAACGTGGTGTGGGGTATGCGCGGCAACTTCCTCGACGTGCCCACCGACTGCCCGCAGCGCGACGAGCGCCTCGGCTGGACCGGCGACCTGTCGGCTTTCGCGCCCACGGCGGTCTTCCTCTACGACGTGCAGGATTTCGTCCGTGACTGGCTGCGCGACCTCGCGATCGAGCAGTCGCACAAGGGGGCCGTGCCGATCGTCGTGCCCGACGCCGAGAAGTACTTCACCCTTCCCGAGGGGATGCCTCAGCCCGGCACGACGGCGATCTGGGGGGACGCGGCAGTGTGGGTGCCCTGGGCGATGTGGACCGCGTACGGCGATCGGCGTGTGCTCGAGGATCAGTTCGACTCGATGGCGACGCACGCGCGCGCCATCGCGGCGAACCTCGAGCCGACCGGCATCTGGACCAACGGCTTCCAGTTCGGCGACTGGCTCGACCCGGATGCTCCGCCCGAAGCGCCGTTCAAGTCGAAGGCGGATCCGCACGTCGTGGCGACGCTGTGCGCGTTCCGCACGGCCGGGTTCGTGGCAGCCGCCGCCGAGATCCTCGGCGATCGTGAGGCGCATCAGGAGTTCGCCGCCCTGGCCGATCGCATCCGCGCCGGCTTCGAGAGCGAGTACCTGCGCGATGGTGTCATCGAGAGCGACTGCACCACGGTCTACGCCCTGGCGATCGTCTTCGGCATCTTGCGCGACGCTGATCGGGCGTTCGCCGGCGCGCGACTATCCGAACTCGTCGACGGGGGCGGATACCGCGTGAGCACCGGATTCGCCGGAACGCCGTTCATCACCGATGCGCTCGCCGACACCGGGCACCTCGATGCCGCCTATCGGCTGCTGCTGCAGACCGAGCGACCCTCATGGCTGTACGCGGTCACGATGGGCGCCACCACCGTGTGGGAGCGCTGGGACTCGATGCTGCCGGACGGCTCGATCAACCCGGGCGGCATGACCTCGTTCAACCACTACGCGCTCGGCGCCGTCGCCGACTGGATGCACCGGACCATCGGAGGTCTCGCGCCGCTCGAACCCGGGTACTCCCGCATCCTGATCGCTCCCCGGCCGGGCGGCGGGCTCACGTGGGCCGAGTGCGAGCTCGACACCCCGCGCGGTCGCGTTTCTGTGCGGTGGGAGCTCGACGGCGCCCGGCTCACCGTCCGGGCAACCGTGCCCGATGGCGCCCGCGCCATGCTGCGACTGCCCACCCGCGATGACGAGATCGTCGGATCCGGCACACACACCCGCACTATCGCCCTGAACCCGACGACCGAGGAGAACTCATGACCACCCGATTCCCATCCGACTTCCTGTGGGGCGTCGCCACGGCCGGCCATCAGAACGAGGGGGACAACGTCGACAGCGACACCTGGTTCCTCGAGAACGTCACGCCCACGGTGTTCCGCGAGCCGTCCGGGAAGGCCACCAATGGCTGGGAGCTGTGGGAGTCCGACCTCGACATCGTCGCCGGTATGAACCTCAACGCCTTCCGCTTCTCCGTCGAGTGGGCGCGCATCGAACCCGCGGAGGGGCAGTTCTCGGCCGAGGCGCTCGACCACTACGAGGCGCTGGTCGACGGATGCCTCGCCCGTGGGCTGGCACCCATCGTGACGTTCAGTCACTTCACGTCGCCGCACTGGTTCGCTGGGCGCGGGGCGTGGCTCGACCCCCAGGCGCCCGAGCTGTTCGCGCGGTTCGTCGACGTCGTCATGGAGCGCTTCGGCGACCGCATCCGCGCGGCGGTCACCTTCAACGAGCCCGACCTGCCCGAGATGCTGACGTGGGCCGACCTTCCCCCGTTCGTCGCCGAGTTGGAGCGGGCGACCCTCGAGGCGGCATCCGCCGCGGCCGGGGTGGAGCGCTACCGGGCCGGGAACGTCATGCTGCGCGAGGACTTCGCCGGGATGCGCGCAGGGATGACGGCGGCGCACCGCGCGGCGAAGGGCGCGATCTCGGCGCGGCGCCCCGACCTGCCGGTCGGACTGTCGCTCGCGATGTGCGACGACGTCGCCGAGCCGGGTGGCGAGGCCGTGCGCGACCAGAAGCGAGCCGAGGTCTACGACTACTGGCTCGAGCTGGCGCGCGACGACGACTTCGTCGGCGTGCAGAACTACGAGCGCCTCACCTACGGGCCTGAGGGGCTCGTGCCGCCGCCGGAGGGGGCGGTGCTCAACGGCATGGGCACGCCGGTCGACTCCGACTCACTGCGCGGCGCGGTGACGTACGCACACGAGGTGAGCGGTGTTCCGGTCTTCGTCACCGAGCACGGCGTGAGCACGCCGGACGACAGCATCCGCGCCGCGTTCATCGAGCCCTCGCTCGACGGTCTGGCGCGGGCGATGGCCGACGGTGTGCCGGTTCTCGGCTACTGCCATTGGACTCTGATGGACAACTTCGAGTGGATCTTCGGCTACGGGCCGAAGCTCGGGCTGCACGAGGTCGATCGCGAGACGTTCGAGCGGACCGCGAAGCCGAGCGCGGGAGTCTACGCCGACTACGTCCGAGCCCACTCGGTGTAGGTGCGGCACGCCGCTGGACCGCCCGATCATCACGCGATCTGCATGATGCTCGGCGGGCGAGCGGCGCGCGATCCTTGACGCGTCGCGAGTCGCGCGTACCCAGAATCGAGGACGACATGTCGACGTACGATCCCATTGGGCCGATCCACGGCGGACGGGCCTACCGCACCCACATCGATCCCTTCACGTTCCCCGCCGAATCGATGCCCGCGGACGACGCGTACGAGCTCATCCACACAGGTCTGATGCTCGACGGACGTGAGACCCTCAACCTCGCCTCCTTCGTGACGACGTGGATGGAGCCGCAGGCCGAGAAGCTCATCCACGACTCGCTGCGCAAGAACCACATCGACCACGAGGAGTATCCGGCCGCGTCGCTCATGG
>JAUIBG010000032.1 GCA_030428165.1 Actinomycetes bacterium | reverse complement strand
GCACGTCTCGGAACGGATGCAGGTCATGGACCGCGTGATACGGATGCAGCTGCCGCGAGTTCTCGCGGATGTGCGCCGGGCCGAACCGCGCGCCGGGCCGGAAGCTCGTGCCCGAGTCGAACGGGACTCCGAGCACCGCGATGTCGGCGCGGGTGACGTCATCGATCGTCGGCAGCAGCGCGAACGTCGCGATTCCGGCGTACCTCGGCAGGTCGGGATCGTGCCGCTGGCCGATGACGTCGTCGCTCACTCCGCCACTCTCGCACAGCGGGTCGAGCCGCGGTCACGCGAAGACGATGTTGTGGTTGCCGTGCCGGATGACACGATCCTCGGCGTGCCACTGCACGGCCCGTGACAGGACGGCACGCTCGACGTAGGCACCGCGGGCCTGCAGATCCGCCGCCGTCATCGAGTGGTCGACGCGAGCGACGTCCTGCTCGATGATCGGGCCCTCATCGAGGTCTTTCGTCACGTAGTGACTGGTCGCACCGATGAGCTTGACGCCGCGTTCATGCGCCCGCCGGTAGGGGGCGGCACCGATGAAAGCGGGCAGGAACGAGTGGTGGATGTTGATCACCGGCACCTCGACCTGTCGCAGGAAGTCGTCCGACAGGATCTGCATGTAGCGCGCGAGCACCAGGAAGTCGACGTTCCCGCGCACGAGTTCGAGGATCTTCGCCTCTGCCTCGGACTTGTCCGGCCCGCGGGAGGGAACGTGCAGGAATGGGATGCCGAAGCCGCGCACGTCCTCGGCCGTGGTGGTGTGATTGCTGATCACCATCGGGATCTCGACCGGCAGTTCTCCACGCCGGTGACGCCACAGCAGCTCGAGCAGGCAGTGGTCGCTGGTGGACGCCAGGATCGCCATGCGCTTCGGCATCGACTGATCCGTCAGTCTCCATGTGAGCGCCAGCGGCCCGAGTGTCGCCTCGAGGTCCGACTCGATCTGAGGCAGCGCCGCCTGCAGGCCGGGACGGTGGAAGACGACACGCTGGAAGAAGTCGCCGCCTTCCGGATTCGACGAGTATTGATCGAGACTCACGACGTTGCCGCCGTTGCGCGTCACCAGCGCCGCGATCGGGGCGACCAGACCCGACTGGTCGGGCCCGTGCACGATCAAGCACGCGTGATCAACGCGCTCGGCGATCGGCGTCATCTCACACGCGCCCCACCGTCGCGCGCGAAATCCGCCGCCCAACGCGCGGTGGCCTCGATCCCGCCGAACGTGTACAGATGCAGCGCGACGTCGCCTGCGGTCGCCCGGTGCGCGAGGGCTTCGGCGAGATCGGCGACGAAGGTATCGGGACCGGCCGTGCCCATCAGGTTGGTGAGCGAGAAGCCGTACTTCTTCACGATCATCGCGTTCGCGCCGACCCCGAACCGGCGAGCGAACCCGAGGAGGCGCTTGATCCCTGCGGGACCGGGTGTGCCGACGCGGATCGGCACGTCGATTCCGCGGGTGCGCACACCATCGATCCACGTCGTCACCGGATCGATGTCGAAGGCGAACTGGGTGATGATCGTCACGTCGAGACCGTGATCGGCGAGAGCCGCGGTCTTGTCCTCGAGGTGGCGCCAGAGCACGTCATCGGCGATGTCGGGGTGGCCTTCCGGATAGCCGGCGATCGACACGCTGCGCACGCCGTGATCAGCCAGGATCCCACTGCGGATCACGCTCAGCGCGTCCGGGTAGGGCCCCTCGGGCTGAGCAGGATCGCCGCCGACGACGAAGACATGCTCCGAGGCATCCACTTGCTGGAGTCGCGCGAGGAACTCGGTGACCTGTCGCTCGTCGCGGAGCCTGCGCGCGGAGATGTGCGGAACCGGCACCAGGCCGGCGTCCCGCACGGCCGCTGCGGCCGCGACGCGCATCTCGAGGTCTTCGTTGCCGAGGAACGTGACGTTGATGCGCGTGCCCGTCGGCAGGATCGGGGCGGCCCGCCGCAGGTCGTCGATGTCCTTGCCGGTCATCTCGAGCGAGAAGCCCTCGAGCAGATCGAGTGCCACGCTCGCGTCGCGTGCGAAGTCCATGTCTCCCGCCGTCTCGCTCACCGGTCGCGGTAGGTGGTGCGCGCGAAGTCGTTGAGGGGCGCGGGCGCGACGGTCGCCCGGATGCGCAGCTGGCGGTGCGGCTCGACCTGCGGCTTGCGCGAGACCGGGTCCTCTCCCCACAGGACCTCGACCTTCGTGCCCTCCGCCGCGACGCCCTCGTCGACGGTGGCGAGCGAAACGAAGACCGAGTCGTTGACGAGGATGCCGGCGTCGGTCGAGATTCCGACGAGCTCGTCACCCACGAGCACGCTGTCGTACTGGTGGTAGGAGTAGCGGGCCTTGGGGAACTCGATCCACTTCCACGGGGTCCCCGGCTGAAGGTGAGAACGGTGGGCCTCGGCGATGTCGTCGGCGTTCCAGATCAGCGTGACCTTGCGCCGCGATGACACCGTCCGCCCCGACTCGAGGGCCTCGCGCCCGATGAAGTCGTGGTCGAACTTGACGTGGCGGCCGTAGCCGAGCTCGGACGGCGTCATGTAGTAGTCCTCGATGGCGGCACTGAGGTACGAGCCGCCGAGCGATCCGACGCGCGACGACGGGAGCCACTGACGGTACGCCGCCATGTCGTCGCCGAAGATCGCGGGCACAGGCGTCGGGATCCACCCCGCTTCCAGCGGCGTGGATCCGTAGGCCCGCGCGCCGACGGGCTGGACGCCGAACTGCTCACCGACGTCGAGGATCGCCTCGCGGATCGTCGCAGCGTCGTCCCACGGACCGAAGAGCTCGAACCCGGGCTGACCGACCATTCCGTGGCGCAGGGCGCGCACGTTCCGACCCTCGATGACGAAGTCGGCCATGTGGAAGAACTTCACCGGCGGCACGGGCGCCCCGGTGAGTGCCTCCATGAGCGCCAGCGCCTTCGGCCCTTGAAGCTGGTAGCGGTAGAGCTCCGGGTCGCCGTCACGGACGAGCGCGTTGCCATCGAGCCGGTACCGCACGTCGAGCGGGGACTGCTCGATGTTGTAGCGCACCCAGTCGATCAGGCTGTGCTGCCCGACCAGGTCGAAGCTGTCTTCGCCGAGGTAGAACAGGATGCCGTCGCCGATGACGTATCCGTCGTCGTTCACGGCCACCATCTGCTTGGCGATCCCCGGCCGGAAGCCCGCGAAGCTGTTGACGGCGAGCCCGTTGAGGACGGCGGCAGCGTCGGGACCGTCCACGAACAGGTTCGTCATGTGCTGCGACAGGTCCATCAGGGCGACGGCGTCGCGCCAGGCGTGCTCCTCGGAGCGCCAGTTCGTGAACTCCGCCTCGATCGGGAAGATGAACGCCGGGAAGTCGGTGTCGCGCATCAGGGGCACGACACCGCCCGCCCGCTCGATCGCGGCTTCGATGTTCCCGGTCGTGACCAGTGTCTGTGACAAGACGAGCTCCTTTGCTCTCGGGTGGCTGCGCGGCGAAGTCTGTGGGCACAAACCTATGAGCATTCGATTGCGCAAGCCACTACATTACCTTTCATGCGTATTCCTGCGAGGTCTGCAAGGAGGTGGAGGTCATGGCGAAGTCGTCGGGAGGCGTCTCTGCGCTGACTCGCTCGCTCGCGGTGCTCGACGTCTTCACCGTCGACACGCCGTTTCTCACGGTCACCGAGATCGCTCGGCGCGTCGGCTACCCCGTGTCATCCACGCACCGCCTGGTCCGCGAGCTCACACGCAACAGGCTGCTCGAGCCGGTGGAGGGCGGCCGGTATCGGTTGGGGAATCGGCTGTGGGAGCTCGGGTCGAAGACGCCGGGCTCGCTCGGGCTGCGCGAGATCGCCCAACCCTTCATGGCCGAGCTGCACCGGCGCATCGGGCAGCACGTGCAGCTCGCCGTCCTCTACGGCATCGACGCACTGATCGTCGAGCGGATCTCCGTCCGCGATGCCGTCGTCAACGCGACGGTGGTCGGCGGCCACATGCCGCTGCCCCATACGGCGACCGGGCTGGCCCTGCTCGCCCACGCGCCCTCAGCGGTGCTCGCAGAAGTCCGACGCGTGGGCCTGCAGCCGCCGAGTGCCCGTGCGCTGCAGACCGATGCCGACCTGGAGTCCGCGCTCGCAGCCACCCGACGGCGCGGATACGCCATCGCCGACGGCTTCATCTATCCGGGATCGGCCGGCGTCGCAGCGCCCGTCACTGGAGCGGATGGTCAGGTGGTGGCCGCGCTCGGCGCGGTCGTGCCCAGCGGGTCGGACCTCGGGGGCGTCGGCGGGCTGGTGCACCACGCGGCCCGAGGGGTGTCGCGCGCGCTCGCCCGCGCTCACCTCCCTCCAGGGCATCCGCATGCGAGACCCGGGGGTCCGTGGCGTTATCTGGTGAACTCGTCGACGCTCTCGATGCGCTACCTGGAGGATCAGGTCGACGCCTCGGACGCTTCGGGATGACCCCGCACGCGGGTTCTTGTGAAATCGATTGCGCCTGTCTAGGCTGAGGTCGCCCCCGACCCGGAGTTCGACGATGAATGACGAGACCCGCGACCTGCTCACGCTCATCGAGCGACCCCCTCCCCTCGGCGGGATGGGCTACCACAATCGCTCCGGCGTCACCCAGGCCATCTGGCGCGACGGTGAGCCGGGAACGGAGATCGTCGGCCGCCGCATCGTGCACGCCCGCACCCTTCGACTGCCCTCCCCGACGCGGCTCACCACGCTGACCGTGCGACCCGGGCGCGGGTACCACAAGTGCGGAAGCGACGATCAGTGGGATTGGGTGAAGGCGTTCCGGCTGTCCGTCCATGAGGGTGGGCGATGGCGGACCGTGCTGGACGTGACCGACGTACCGGACCCCCAGTCCGCCGATGACGCGTCGACCTCGTACGACCTCGCCGGGGTCGTCGCATCGAGCGTCGTCATCGAGATCGCGCGATGCGGGCTGGACGATGAGTGGACTCCGTGGAACCTCGCCGACGACGCGTTCGAATTGCACGGAGTCGCACCCGGCCCGCTCGAACAGCGAGAGCGTCGGCTGACGGTCGACGCCGTCGACCTCGGCGGCCTGCCCGAAGGCGTCGAGGTCCGCGCTCTGCCCGGCGAGGTGCGGTATCGCACAGCCGGCTACGAAGTCGGGTTCGCGCTCGGCCGTGCCGGCTTCAGCTACCTGGCGCTGGACGAGGAGGGCAACCGGGAGACCGGGCGCGACCTGCTGCACCATGCCCCCGGCATCGACCTCCAGGGGGTGATGCTCCATGCGGTCGGGCACGCACCGGCGGTCGCCCCGGCCCTCCGCTGCGATGTCGACGGCCGGGTCACCGTGACGGGGAACCGAGTGGTCTACGACCTCTCGATCCCCGCGGCCGGGCAGCGCCTGCGGCTCGACTGGCGGATGCACGCGGACCACATCGAACTGCTCGCGGAACGCGAGGGCGAGGCCGACGTCGAGGCGTGGGAGAGCGCAGTGTGGCAGGTCGCCCTCGACCCCCACGCGTCGGCGACGGCGACGCTCGGGCGGACCCGCAAAGAGGGACGCACCGGCCTTCTCGACCTGCCGGTGCTGTTGCACGCACCGGGCCACGGCAGTCTGCGCGTCTGCGCGGACGGCGACACGGCCACCTGGCGCTCCGACGCCGATCGCCCGAACGGCTGGTTGCTGGGGGAGCTGAGACTCGGTGAGACGGCGACGGAGTGGGGCACCACCGTCCTCACCGCGGGCCTGCACCGGTCCACCCTGACCCTGCGGCCCGGCGCGCACGGCGTCGACGCGCGCGAGAGCACGCCCCCTACGGTGAGTCGCGCACTGCGGCGCGTCGCTCTGACGGGCCTCGCCTATCGCGCGGACACCGCCACGATCAGCAACAACGCGGCCTCGATGCACTGCCCGATGAGCATGGACTGCTGGTCGGCGCTCGCGACGACCTTCGGCGAGGTGCTGCCCGGCCTCGACGCAGTGGAGCTCCTGCGCGACTCGCTCGAGCGCTGGCTCGACGGCGGGCCGGGGTACGCGGCAGGCACGATGCGCGACGACGGCGAGCTGCGCCCCGCGGAGGACGAGTACCTGATCACCGGAGTGGGCACGCTCCTCGGCGCCGCCGACTACATCGCGCACACGCGCGACGGCGCATGGCTGAAGCGATATGCACCGCGCCTGCGGGCCAAGCTGACCGCGCTCGCGGCGCGCGACATCGACGGTGACGGACTCATCGAGAGTCCCTATCGACGAGGAGTCAGCGGCGAGCACGACTGGAGCACGAACTGGTGGGACGTCGTGTCGTTCGGCTGGAAGGACGCGTACGTCAACGCCCTGCTGTTCCGCACGCTGACCCTGTTCGCCGAGGTCCTTCCGGCGCTCGGCGCTCATGACCTGGCCAAGGGCCTCGACGCGTGGCGCGCACGCATCCGTGACGCGTTCGAGCCCACGTTCCTGAATCCGCAGACCGGGTGGATCGCCGGGTGGAGATGCGCCGAGGACCGGCTCCACGACTATGCGTTCCTCGCCGTCAACGGCACCGTGGTCAACAGCGGTGTGCTCGCCGAGGAGACGTCGAGCCGAATCACGCGCGCACTCTGGGACGAGTACCAGCGCGTGGGTGCTCCCGACCCCCGCCTCGGTCTTCCGAACAACCTGTGGAAGATCCCCGACGATGATCTGACCGAGCCGATGGAGGGGTTCCCGCACGGCTTCTACCTGAACGGCGCCCTCTCGCACTCGCAGTCGCGGCACTTCGTCGATGCGCTCCTGCGCACCGGAATGGTCGACGAAGGCGAAGCGCTCCTCGAGGCGCTGTGCGAGACCCTCGGTGACGGCACCGCGTTCGGCGGATCGCAGACGGGGCGCGACTGGCGGTACTGGGACGGCGCGCAATGCGGCTACGAAGGTCTGCTCACCGAGCAATTCGGGATCATGGCCGTCGCGATCGAGCGTCACGGTCTCCGGCGTGAACCGGCAGGAGAGGTGAGTTGATGGATCGGACCACCGCCGTGCTCGCGCGCGCGGCCAGAACCCTTCGCGATGACATCCGCCCCGCGCTCCACCGCGTCCGCACCCCGGCATCCCTCGAGGCATGGAACGCACCCGGAGAGCCCGTCGCTTTCACGGAAGCGGTAGCCCAGGAGTTCGCTCCGTTCGCCCCGGGCATGCCGTGGGGCCGCCCGTGGGGAACCACATGGCTGCGCATCTCCGCGGCCGCGCCGGCGCAGTGGGTGATCGACGACGACGAGCGGCTCGAACTGCTCGTCGATCTCGGGTTCACGGACGCCCGCGTCGGATTCCAGTGCGAGGGCCTGTTGTGGAGCGAAGACGGCCGGCCTCTCAAGGGGGTCGAGCCCCTGCAGCGCTCGTTCCCCCTGCCGCATCGGCCCGGCGACGGGTTCATCTACTACCTGGAGGCCGCCGCGAATCCCGACATCGCACAGGGGTTCCAGTTCGTCACGACCGCACTGGGCGACCGCGGCGCGACCCAGGGCGAGCCTCTGTACCGCCTCGGGCGCGTGGAGGTGACGGTGCGCCACCTGCCGACGTGGGAGCTCATCCAGGATCTGACGGCGCTCACCGGCCTCGCCGCCGAGCTCTCCCCCGGCGGCCGCCGCGACGAGATCGTCGTCGCGATCGAGGATGCGCTGAACGCCATCGATCCGCTCGCCGTGCGCGACAGCGCCACCGCCGCCCGGGGCCGACTCGCCTCCGTGCTCGCGCGGCCGGCGAGCGCGTCGGCGCACCGGATCCACGCCGTGGGCCACGCGCACATCGACAGCGCGTGGCTGTGGCCCATCCGCGAGACGCGCCGCAAGGTCGCGCGTTCGTTCGCGAACGTCCTCGCGCTCATGGACCGCCACCCCGAGCTGACGTTCGCCGCGAGCTCGGCGCAGCAGTGGGCGTGGGTGAAGTCCGACTACCCGGATCTGTACGAGCGCGTTCGGCAGCGGGTCGCGGAGGGCCGCTTCATCCCGACCGGAGGGCAGTGGGTCGAGCCCGACTGCAACCTGCCGAGCGGGGAGTCGCTCGCGCGCCAGCTCATCGAGGGCAAGCGGTTCTTCCTCGAGGAGTTCGGCATCGACTCGCCCGAGGTCTGGATCCCCGACTCGTTCGGCTACAGCGCCGCACTGCCGCAGATCGCCTCTGCAGCGGGATCGCGGTACTTCCTCACCCAGAAGATCTCGTGGAACGAAACGAACACCTTCCCCCACCACAGCTTCCTGTGGGAGGGGATCGACGGGACCCGCATCTTCACGCACTTCCCGTCAGCCGACACGTACCACGCGCAGATCAGCGCACAGGAGCTCTTCCTCGCGGAGTCGCAGTTCGCCGACCGCGGCAGGACCGACCTGTCGCTGCTCCCGTTCGGATGGGGCGATGGCGGGGGCGGCCCGACCGAAGAGATGCTCGCTTCCGCCGAGCGCTTCGCCGATCTCGAGGGCGCTCCGCGCGTGTCGCTGTCGACACCGGAGCAGTTCTTCACGGCAGCGGCCGCCGACTACGACGACCCGCCGGTGTGGGTGGGCGAGCTCTACCTCGAACGTCACCGCGGCGTGTCGACCACGCAGATCGAGCTCAAGCGCGGGAACCGTCTCGCGGAGCGGATGCTGCGCGAAGCCGAGTACTGGTGCACGGTGGCATCCGTGCGCCGAGGCGCCGTCTACCCGGCGGACACGCTGCGACGGATCTGGCAGGACGTGCTGCTGCTGCAGTTCCACGACATCCTTCCGGGATCGTCCATCACGTGGGTCCATCGCGAGGCCGCCGAGAAGTACGAGGCGCTCCGGGGTGAACTCACCGCGATCATCGAGTCGGCCGTCCGCGCCCTGCTCGGCGACGGATCGCACACGGTTCAGCTCAACGCCGGTCCGTTGCCGAACGCAGGCGTGCTCGCCCTCGGCGCCACCGGCCTCGAGGGTCGGCCTCGCCCTGCTTCGGATGCGTCAGCGCGCGAGCTCGACGACGACCGCGTCGAGATCGCGAACGGTCGGCTGCGCGTGGTGTTCGCACGCGAGGGGAACATCGAGTCCGTGTTCGACATCGCGGCGGACCGTGAGCTCATCCCCGCGGGCACACCGGCCGGCATCCTGCGACTTCACCATGACACGCCGACGACGTGGGATGCGTGGGACCTGGACGACCACTACGCCGACCGGATCGTTCCTCTGCCGAACCCCGCGTACATCTCGGCCTTCGGCGTCGACGAGGACGGCGCGTCGGCGTCGATCGACTGGGACCTGGGCGCCTCGACCGCGCGCATCCACTACCGACTCGCGCCGGACGCACCGCGCCTCGACATCTCGATCGACCTCGACTGGCACGAGGACCGCAAACTGCTGAAGTACGTCCTGCCGCTGGACATCCACGCCGATCGCGCGGCCGCCGAGGTCGGCTACGGTCACGTCTTCCGCCCGACCCACACCAACACCTCGTGGGAAGAAGCCCGCTTCGAGGTCGTCGCACACCGCTGGCTGCATGTCGGCGAGAACGGCTATGGGGCGAGCCTCGCGAACGAGTCGACCTACGGATACAGCGTCACCCGAGAGGGCGGCTCGCAGAGCGTGCACACGGTCATCGGCGTCTCACTCGCTCGCGCGCCGCGCTACCCTGACCCGGAGTCCGATCGAGGGCGCCACCGCTTCGCCTTCACGCTGCGACCGGGCGCGGGGATTGCGGAGGCCGTGGCCGAAGGGTACCGGCTGAACGTGCCGATCCGCGAGGTCACCCGGGTCGGCGGCGCCGACATCGCACCGCTCGTGAGGGTGGACGCGCCGGGGGTCATGGTCGAGGCCGTCAAGCTCGCCGACGACAGCAGCGGCGACGTCATCGTGCGCCTGTACGAAGCGCACGGCGCGCGAAGCCGAGGCCGCATCACGTGGGACTTCGCCGCGCGGTCCGCACACGAATGCGACCTGCTCGAGCGGGCGGTCGAGCCGCGCGCCGCGGGCGGCGAAAATCGCCTCGACGGCTACGCTTTCGAGCTGCGACCGTTCCAGCTGATGACACTGCGGATCTCGCGCGAGGGGGCAGCATGATCGCCATCGAGACCGTCGATGTTCGGGTGGCGCCGGCGCGGACGAGGCTTCCCTTCCGCTACGGGATCGCAGAGATGACGGCGGCACCGCACGTCGTCGTCGAGGTGACGATCTCGGATGCGGCGGGCGGCCGGACGCGCGGCTGGGCATCGGAGCATCTTCCGCCGAAGTGGTTCACGAAGAACCCGGATTCGAGCTTCGCCGACGATCTCGTCGACCTCGTCGCCGTCGTCGAACATGCTGCGGGAACGGCACCGGGCATGGCGAGCCCGAACGCGTTCGCCCTGTGGCTCGACCTCGATCGCGCGCAGTCCGATTGGGCGCGCGAGCGCGGGCTTCCCGGCCTGCTCTCGGGCTTGGGAACCGCCCTCGTCGAGCGCGCCGTGATCGACGCGGTGTGCCGGGCGGAAGGCATCCCGTTCGTCCAGGCCCTTCGCGCGGGAGCGCTCGGCTTCGCGCCAGAGCAGATCCACCCCGAGCTTGCCGAGGGCGAGTGGCGGGGGCTGTTCCCCGAACGGCCGGCAACGCGCATCGGTCTTCGGCACACGGTGGCACTCGCCGACCCGCTCACCGATCACGACGTCGTCGACGACCCCGCCGACGGCCTGCCGGTGAGCCTCGCTTCGGTGCTCGCGACGCAACGCGCACGATTCCTCAAGGTGAAGACGGCCGGTGATCCCGCGGTCGATCGCGAGCGGCTCGCGACGCTGTTCGACCTGTGCCGCGCCGCGTCGATCTCGCCCCGCGTGACGATCGATGGAAACGAGTCGATGCGCGACGGGCGAGCGCTGGCGACCTGGATCGACACGCTTCTGGAAGATCCCGTCGTCGGCGACGAACTGCGGGAGTCGCTGATCGCGGTCGAACAGCCCATTCATCGCGACGCGGCTCTCGATCCGCAACTCGCCCCCGCCCTCGGCGAGCTCGCCTCGCGCGGGATCGCGGTGATCGTCGACGAGTCCGACGACGACGTGCACGCCGTCAGGCGCGCGATGGATCTGGGCTACGCCGGAGGCACCTACAAAGGCTGCAAGGGTGTGTTCCGCGGCTTGGCGAACGGTGCGCTCGTCGCTCACCGGCGGGCAGCGGGCATGCCGGCCGTCCTCACCGTCGAGGACCTCTCGACCCTCCCCCCGCTGACGGTGGGGCAAGACCTCGTCGTCGCGGCGGCGATGGGAATCGAGCACATCGAACGCAACGGGCACCACTTCTTCGGCCGGCTCGCGCCGGTGCACCCCGACGTCGATCGCCTCGCCGTGGAGGCGCATCCCGACCTGTACGCGTCGGGCGCGGACGGGCGCACGCGGCTGCGCATCGACGACGGCGCCTTCGACATCGCCAGCATCCTCGCAGCTCCCTTCGGGTTCGCGCCGGAAGCCGACATCGGCGCGCTCCCGATCCTGAGCTACGACTCCGCCGCCGCGTCGATCTGATCCCGCCTCGATGACGCTGCGAGAGCAAACGGTTGTGCACTCGTGGAGCGATATGGTTTCATCGCAGTCACCGTCGACGCGCACAGGCACGCTGCCTGGTCGGGCCGCCGGGACTGAGCAAGATGCGGCAGCGCGGCCGCCTCACCTCGAGAGGACCCCCACGTGGCTCGCCTGAAAGACGTCGCCGCCCTCGCCGGCGTCTCGCCGAGCGTCGCCTCACGCGTGCTCAACAACGACACGCAGGCCCGCATCAACGAGAACACCCGCAAGCGGGTGATCGACGCCGCAGATCAGCTCCGCTACGTGCCCGACCACCGCGCTCGGGCTCTGCGGCTCTCGCGCGCAGACGCGATCGCGCTCATCGTGCCCGAGGTCAACAACGCAATCTTCTCGAGCCTTCATCAAGGCGTTCAGGCGGTCGCCCACGACAGGAACTCGGCGGTCTTCCTCGCGCAGTTCGACGCCGAGACCGCCGACGCGAATGCCCTTGCGCAGCTCATCGGCAACGGCCGGGTCGACGGCGTCATCGTGCAGCGCAACGAGCATTTCACGGATGACGACCTGATCGCCGCGATCCAGCTCGACGTGCCCGTCGTCCTCGTCAACACACGCCTCGAAGGGTACGCGGGTTCGGTGGCGCTCAACGACCGCGAAGCGGTGGAGCTCGCCGTGAACCACTTGCGTGAACTCGGCCATGAGCGCATCGGCTTCGTCGCCGGCGCCCCCCGCCACGATGCCGCGACCCGCCGACTCGAGGGCTTCCGCGACTCCATGGCCGCCGCGGGGCTCACCGCCCGCGAGGAGTGGATCGCCCCGGCCGGGTGGGAGGCTCCGGCCGGGGCCGAGGCGGCGAAGACCCTCATCGCACTCTCGCCGCGACCGACCGCGCTCGTCGCCGCGAGCCTCAACACCGCCATCGGTGCCATGCGCGCCGCCCACGACGCGGGGATCGCCGTGCCGTCCGAACTGAGCGTCGTCGCCGTGCAGGACGCGTGGATGTCGGAGTACACGGTGCCGCGGCTGACGACGGTGGCCATGCCGATGCGCGAAGCCGGTGCGCGCGCCGCGGCGATGCTGCTCGATCATCTCGCCGGCGAACCGCTCGCCGACGAACTCGTGACCGAGCCCCACCCCCAGCTCATCGTTCGAGAATCGACGACCTCGCCGAGCTCCTAGCGTTCACGCAAGGGCGTCCGCCACGGCGTCGACGCCGACCGAGCCGTCGAACACTGCGATCCGGTGCGACAGCGACATCGTCGCTCCGCTCTCGATGATCAGTCCGTCGTCGTAGGCCACCGAGAAACCCACGAGTGGGAACGGGTCGAACCGGTACAGGAAGGCGCGGTCGCCCGGGTTGGTCGACGGCCCGTGATGCAGGCCGATCGTCACGGGCGTTCCGTCGGCCGTGCGGCCGTCGACGACGAGCACTGTCGCGGCGACGCCCGAGGCATCGACGGGGACTCCGTCTGCGGTCAGAGCCGCCGCTGTGAACCCCTCGGCGAGGCGGAAGAACCATCCGCCGTATCCACCGTCCGGCCGCCCGCGCTGCGCGGGGGTCTCGAGCGCGAGGTCTGCGTCGGTGACGTTCGTCAGTTCCGTCGTGAGGTCCAGGCGCCATCCGCGAGCCTCACCGGCGATGACGGACGAGAGACGGTGGGTCCGCACCTCGTCGAGCAGCATCTCGCCGCCGTGCCCCTCCCACGCGCATCGCTCGCGCAGCACACCCTGCGCGGAATCGACGTCGAGCCATTCGCGGTGACGGATCGCCCCATGATCCGCAACGACGACGTAGCCGCGTTCCGGACCGAAGTAGGTCCCGCCACCCCAGAAGTTGTCGTCGCCGACGCGGGGCATGCCGAACTGCAGGCCGTGGTGCCATGGGTGGTCCTCGGGCGCGAACCCGCTGACGATGGTCCCGTCGAGGGTGCGCACCGGATGGAAGTACGGCTTGGGCGTGTACTCGTCTGCGATCGAGGCGTCCGCCACACGGTAGTCGGCGATCAGACGACCGTCGACAGACAGGAGCAGGTCCGGACCCTCGGTGGTGAGCGCGATGTCAGACACGGGCTGCGAGCCCCTTCCGATCGGGCCCGGCGGCATCCAGCGCCTCGTAGAACGGGTCGCCCGACGAGATCTCGCCCCGTGCGACCTCGACCCTCGTCGCCGAACTCTTGTAGAGCGCAGTGAGCAGTTCGAGCGTCTTGCGCGCCTCCGCCGCCGTGACCTCGGGCGCGCGACCCTCGCGCCACGCCGACAGGACACTGCGGATCTGCGCGCGGTGTGCATTCACCTCGAGCGGAGGCTCGGGCTCGGGCCAGTCCGCGACGATCTGCGTCGCGCCGTCGGCGTCGACCTGCCGCAGACTCCACTCGTCCCGCTGCGGAAGGTACAGCGTGTCGAGGTCGATCGTCGCGCGTTCGGTTGTGACCTGCAGTCGCGTCTCCTGGGCGCTGCTCAGCACGGTCGACAGCAGCGTCGCGATCGCTCCGGATTCGAACCGCAGCACGGCCGCCGACGCATCCTCCACCTCGATCGGGCGGTCGAGGGTGTCGACGATCGCCGAGACGCCCGACCAGTCCCCGCCCATCAGCCAGACGAGCAGATCGATCGCGTGGTACGCCTGGGTCGTGGTCGCACCCCCGAATTCGGTGCGGAACTTGCCCCGCCAGGGGATGTCCCAGTACTCGGGCCCTCGGTACCACGTGGTGTGCGCGACGCCGATGAGCGGGCGGCCCCATCGCCGGCTGCGCAGGGCATCGTAGGCCTGCCGAGAACCGCCGGCATATCGGAACTGCGATACCCCGACGCACCACTGGCCGGTCTCTCGTTCCGCCGCGATGATCCTGTCGGCGCTCGCGAGCGATCCGGTGAGCGGCTTCTCGCAGTACGCCCACGCCCCGGCGCGCATCACCTCGATCGCCATCGGCTCGTGAAGGCTCGGCGGAGTCGCCAGCGCGACCAGATCGGGCTGCTGCTCAGCGAGCATCACCGAGAGATCGTCGTACAGGTTCGCGCACCCGAACCGCGCGCCCGCTTCGTCGCGCTTGGCTTCGTCCAGATCGACGATGGCGACGAGATCCGCCTCGTCCGCGAGGGACGAGACCGCCGGAAGATGCGCCGACGCACCGATGCCGCCCGCTCCGACCACCGCGATCCGCACTCTGCTTCGCGTCATTGTCTGGTTCAGCCTTTCAGTCCTGTCGTGGCGATTCCGGAGGTGAGGTACTTCTGACCGGCGAGGAAGAAGCCGAACAGCGGACCGAGCGACAGCACGGCCATCGCGAACATCGGCCCCCACGCACTGTCACCGCTCGCATCCAGGAATGCGTTGAGCCCGAGCGGCACGGTGTACAGCCGGGGGTCCTGGAGATAGAGGATGGGGCCGAGGAAGTCGTTCCAGGTCCAGATGAAGGTGAAGATCGCCGTCGTCGCGAGCGCGGGCATCGTCAACGGCAGGATGATGCGCCAGTACGTCTGCCACGGGCCGGCACCGTCGACCTTCGCAGCCTGGTCGAGCTCTCGCGGCAGGCCTCGCAGGAACTGGACCATCAGGAAGACGAAGAACGCATCGACCGCGAGGAACTTCGGGATGACCAGTGGCAGGAACGAATTCACCCAGCCGAGCTCGGCGAAGAGGATGTACTGCGGCACGAGCAGCACGTGCTGAGGCAGCATGAGCGTCGCCAGCATGAGAGCGAAGAAGATCCGGCGTCCGCGGAACTCCATCCGCGCGAACGCGAAGCCGGCGAGCGAGCACGCCATCATGTTGCCCAGCACCGACAGGACGGCGACGATCGTCGAGTTCAGGAAGAAGGTGCCGAAGCCGATGCCCGACCCTTCCCATCCCTGTTCGTAGTTCTCGAGCGTCACGGGGTTCGGGATCGGACTCACCTCGGTGAAGATGAACTCGTTCTCCTTGAACGACGCGCCGAGCATCCAGATCAGCGGGTACAGCATGAGGAGCCCGAAGCCGACCAGCATCAAGTGGGTCAGCGGACTGCGCTTCCGGACGCGCCCACCGAACCGCTTCGGTCGGGGGCTGCGTCGAGCGCCGTCCGGCACGGTCATCGTCTCAGTCGTCATAGTGCACCCAGTACTTCGAGAGCCAGAAGTTGATCGCAGTGACGGCGGCGATGAAGAAGAAGAGCACCCACGCCATCGCGCTCGCGTAGCCCATCTCGAAGTTCGTGAACCCTCGTTGGTAGAGATAGAGCGTGTAGAAGAGCGTGGAGTTCACGGGACCACCGGTGCCGCCCGAGACGACATACGCGGGCGTGAACGCCTGGAATGCTCCGATCAGCTGAAGGATCAGGTTGAACAGCACGACCGGCGTGAGCATCGGCAGCGTGATGTGCCAGAAGGCCTTCCACTTCGAGACGCCGTCGACGGCGGCGGCCTCATACAGATACTCCGGCACCTGCCGCAGCGCCGCGAGGAAGATCACCATCGGAGAGCCGAACGTCCACACGTTGAGCACGATGAGCGTGCCGAGCGCCGTGTCCGGGTTCCCGATCCAGCTCTCGCCGACGATGCCGAACCAGGAGAGCACCTGATTGACCAGGCCGTTCTTGCCGAACATCTGCCGCCAGAGCACGGCGATCGCGACACTCGCCCCGATCAGCGACGGCAGGTAGTAGATGGAGCGGTAGATCGGCAGCCCACGAAGGCCCCTGTTGAGCACGAGGGCGAGCAGCAGCGCGAAGGCCAGCTGCAGCGGAACCGAGACGAAGACGTAGACCAGGGTCACGCGCACCGAGTCCATGTACTTCGGGTCGGCGGTGAACATCCGGATGTAGTTGTCGAGCCCGACCCACTCTGCTGCTCCCAGCAGGCTGAAGTCCGTGAACGACAGGTAGAACGAGTAGAGCATCGGCCCGAGGGTGATGACGAAGAAGCCGATCAGCCACGGGGTGAGGAACAGGTACGGCGCGATCTTCTCGCGCCGCACGGCGCGCCGCAGAGACTTCGCCGACAGTGCCGGCACAGGCTTTCGGGGAGCCTGTGCCGGCGCGTCGCCGGAGCGCGACGGCTGCGATTCGCCGCCTTGTGCGCGCTCGGTGGTTGTCACGATCGGGCGTCCTGCCTCAGCCGAGTTCTGCTTCGGCCTGGGTGAAGAA
The DNA here is from genome assembly GCA_030428165.1 of Actinomycetes bacterium. GTDB lineage: Bacteria > Actinomycetota > Actinomycetes > Actinomycetales > Demequinaceae > Demequina. The sequence continues at coordinate 1,645 of JAUIBG010000032.1, read as the reverse complement.
CTGCTCGGTGGCCTCGCTGACCGTCAGCTGGCCGAACTGCACCTGCTGGGCGACCTCGCTGAACAGCGTGTTCACGGCACCCGAACCCACCGGAGCCGGCACGGGAGCCGGCGAACCGTCGGCACGAACCGACTCGAAGATCTCGGCTGCGGCGGCCGCCGGGCCTTCGAGGCCTGCGGTCGCAGCTGCGAACACGTCGGCGTTCGAGGGGAACCCGCGGTCGGTGCCGAGGATCGCGTTGGCCTCTTCCGAGTTGAGGAGGAAGTCGACCAGGCGAGCAGCGGCTTCCGGATGCTCGGACTGGGCCGACACCGTGAGGTTCATCGCCGCGCGCAGGTACTGACCCGGCGACGGCGACTCGCCCGGCATCCGGGCGACCGAGAGCTCGTTCGGAGTGCTGTCCGCCACCGACGCGAACTGGTTCGTGAAGAGGAACGTCGAGGCGACGACACCCTGGAGCACCGCGTCGTACGGCGTGCCCAGGTACTCCGACGACACGTCGGGGGTGGGGACGGCGCCGACATCGCGCATGTCGTCCCAGTAGTCCCAGTAGGCCTCGAGCGTCTCGGGGGTGAACCCGATCCCGTCGGCGGTGAGGAACTCCTCGCCGTTCTGCTTCGCCCACACCTCGAACACCTGGTAGCTGTGCGAGAGGTCGAAGGTGCCGAAGACGGATCCGCCACTGGCCTCGGTGACGGCGGTCGCGTAGTCCTCGAGGTCCTCCCAGCTGAATCCGTCCTCGGGCAGTGCCACACCGTATTCGGCCGAGACCGTGTCGTCGAAGAAGTACGCCTGGGTGTTCGAGCCGAAGGTGAGCGCCGCGAGTTCGCCATCGACGGTGTTCATGTCGATCACGTCCTGAGGCCATCCGTCGAGGGAGAGGACGCCGCTGTCGACGGCCTCATTAAGATCGTAGAGCTGTCCGCGGTCGGCGAATTCGACGAGCACCTCGTTGTAGAGCTGGATGACGTCGGGCGAGTTGCCTCCGGCGTACTGCGTGGTGACCTTGTCGAGGTAGCCGTCGAAGCCTCCGAAGTCGCGGACGACGGTGATGTCGGGGTTCTCCGCCTCGAACGCGTCGAGCGCCTCGTTGGTGAGCTCGTGCCGTGCGTCACCACCCCACCACGTGAATCGGATCTCGACGGGGCCCTCGTCGGCGGGCTCCGCCGACGAGCATCCGGCAAGTCCGATCGCCAGCGTCGCCGCGGCGGCTCCGGCAATGATGCGCGAGCTGTGTCGTTTGTTCACTGTGTCTTCCTTCTCCTCGTTGAGAGTTGCTGAACACTTGCTGACCACCAGCGTCGGATACGCGGGCAATCGACCAGCCGACGATCAGCACAATCGATTGTCCAACCGCCAGAAACTTACTATAGGAGCCCGTCCGCCGTCGCGTCAACGCCCTGATGTCGATTGTCGTCGGCCCGACCGCAATCGAGTGCGCGTCACGCCAGCGCGTCCCGCTCGAGCCCCAGCATCGCCTCGACGGCGGTGCCCATGAGTGCGCGGCGCTCCGCCGTCGCACCCCAGCGCACGAGGGCGTGGGCATTCAGCCCGTCGATCATGCCGAGCATCTGGCGCGCGACCGCCGCGGGATCGCCGACGACGAACAAACCACGCTCGACACCGCGGCGCACTTCGGCCTCGA
>JAUIBG010000200.1 GCA_030428165.1 Actinomycetes bacterium | reverse complement strand
CACCCGGACCGTATGGCCTCGCGCATCCTCGACATGGGCGACGTCATGACGCTCATCGAGCAGGCCGAGAAGGCGTTCGACGCCGCCGAGGCCGAGAAGATGGCCGAGAAGCTCTCGGACGGCGACTTCACGCTGACCGACTTCCTCAGCCAGATGCAGCAGCTCAAGAACATGGGCTCGATGAAGAAGATGCTCGGGATGCTGCCTGGCATGGGCCAGATGCGTGACCAGATCGAGAACTTCGACGAGCGCGAGCTGGTGCGCACCGAGGCGATCATCCAGTCGATGACGCCGGCCGAGCGCGACAACGTCAAGATCCTCAACGGCTCGCGCCGCTCGCGCATCGCCAACGGCTCTGGCACCACGGTGGCCGAGGTCAACTCGCTCGTGAAGCGCTTCGAGCAGGCGCGCCAGATGATGCGCTCGATAGGCAACGGCGGCGGCATGCCGGGAATGCCCCAGCTGGGCGCGGGTCCCGGCGGGGGCTTCGGCGGCCTGCCGGGCGCCGGTAAGAAGTCGCGCGGCAAGCAGGCGCCGCAGAAGCAGGTCAAGAAGGGCAAGTCGGGCAACCCGGCCAAGCGCGCGCAGCAGGAGGCCGAGGCCCGGGCCAAGGCGGCCGGCCAGGCGCCCGCCGCTCCGGCCGGCAGTGCGTTCGGCCTCGGAGCCGGTGCGCAGCAGCCGCAGGACTTCGACCCGAGCGAGCTCGAGGGCCAGCTCGGCAAGTACTTCAAGAAGTAGGGTGCGCGGGACCGCGACGTCCCACCGCGAGGACCAGCCCACCCCATAGGCTGGGCCCATGGACGCGACGAACCGCGAACAGGTCACCTACCTCTCCGGCCCCGTCATCGTCGACGGCGACACCGTCCGCGATGAGGCGTGGATCGTCGACGGCGGGATCACGTACGAGCGCCCTGCGGCGGTCGAGCAGGTCACCAGGATCGACGGCTGGGTGCTGCCCGGCCTGACGGACTTCCACTGCCACGTCGGGCTCGACGCGGGGGGAGCGGTGGACCCCGAGCTGGCCGCCAAGCAGGCGGCGACGGACCGCGACGCCGGCGTGCTGCTCATCCGCGACGCTGGATCGCCGCTGGACACGTCGTTCGTGCACGAACGCCGCGACCTGCCTCGCCTGATCCGCGCCGCACGCTTCATCGCGCGCCCCAAGCGCTACATCCGCAACTACGCGCGCGAGATCGAGGTCGACGAGCTGCCGCGGGTCGCCGCCGAGGAGGCGCGCAAGTCCGACGGATGGATCAAGCTGATCGCCGACTGGATCGACCGCGACGCCGGGGTGCTGACGCCGTTGTGGCCGGCCGAGGTGGTGGCCGAGGCGATCGCCGCCGCCCACGCCGAGGGTGCGCGTGTCACGGCGCACACCTTCCTGACCGATGCGGTGGGCCCGCTGCTGGACGCCGGCATCGACTGCCTCGAGCACGGCACCGGCATGACGGCAGCGCACATGGAGCAGGCGGCCGACCAGGGCGTCGCCGTCGTTCCGACCATGCTGCAGGTGGACCGCTTCCCGGAGTTCGCGGCCCTGGGCGCCGCGAGGTTCCCCGAGTACGCCGCCCAGATGCTCGCGATGCACGAGCGCCGTCTCGAGCAGGTGGCAGCGATGAGGGAGGCCGGGATCCGCCTGTTCCTCGGGACCGATGCCGGGGGAGGCCTGGGGCACGGGCTGGTTCCGCAGGAGGCGCTCGAGTGGCGCAAGGCCGGCATCCCTGACGATGAGATCGTCGCCGCCGCGACCTGGGGAGGCCGCGAGTACCTGGGCGCCACGACGCTCACGGAGGGTGCGAGCGCTGACCTGGTCGTCTACCCGTCCGACCCGCGCGAGGACGTGGGCGTGCTGTCCTCTCCGCGCGCGGTGTTCCTGCGAGGCGAGCGCTGGGTCTAGGGCCTACGCGAAGCCGAACACGGCAGGCAGCGCGAGCACCATCAGCCACGCCCACAGCGCGTAGACGGGAAGGAAGCCGGCCTGCCAGGCGATCATCCTCCCTGGCACGTCCCGCTTCACGGCCCTGACGATTCCCAGCCAGGCGGTCACGACGAGGTTGACCATCAGGATGAGGTTGAGCCCGAGCGCCGCGACGCGATTCGGGGTCAGCCCGAACTCGTCGAGGGAGCGCTCGAAGGTGCTCACCAGTGCCACGAGGCTCAGCGCGAGCGCGGCGACCACGAGCGCGACCTGGAGCCACTCGAACCAGCCGGCCCTGGCATCGGCCCTGGTGGCGGACAGGGTGTAGAGCACGAGGGCGACCACGACGATGAGCAGTACGTCGATGAGGATCAGCACCTCGCGGTTGTCGCCGAACCCGCCGGCGACCGCGGCGGTCACGAGCAGCACCGAGACCGCGGCGGCGAACAGCGGCGTGAAGATGCGGGTCAGCACGGGCGCGAGGTTCTCGATGACGGAGGACTTGCCCTCGACAAGCCAGGCGGCGACGGGCATCGCGCCGGCCGCGGCCGAGGGCAGCAGCCAGCCCACCAGGTCCTCGCTGGGCTCGAATCCGGCCGCAGCCATGGTTCCGAACGTGATGGCGAGCAGGACGCCTCCTCCCAGGGCGATCAGCGCCATGTAGATGGCCCACTCGCCACAGAAGCGCACGGCGTCCATGCGGGCGCGTGTCGAGCTCAGCTTGCCGCCGGTGAAGGTCGCCGCCACGACGAACCACATGGCGACGGGCAGGTGCAGGACGGCGATGATCCAGGTGTCGCCGTAGGGCTCGAATGGCAGCGCGAGGGGTGCGATCAGGGCCACGAGGCCCACTGCGCCCCCGGCGATGAGCCACCAGCGGTCGACCCTGCGGGTGGCGGCGAGGTAGCCGGCGAGGGCGAGCAGGGCGAGCGTGGGGGAGGTGAAGGCGGCGGACTCCTCGGCGCCCCACAGCCGTGGTGCCTGCACGGCGAGCGCCGCGACGACGGCGAAGATCACGACGATCCAGTCGCCCAGCCTGCGGGCAGTCGGCATCGTGCCGACGTGCTGCTTCCACTCGCGGGTGGCGGAGGTCGACGCGTACTGGCGGGCCACCTCGTTGAGGGAGCCGATGCGCCGGATGGCGATGAGGAACGCCTCGTCCTGGGTGAGGCCCGCCTGGATGAGGTCGCCGATGCTGGTGCGCAGGTGGTCCTCGAGCTCGTCGGCGTCGGGCTCGGCCAGGCTGCCCTGGGCGAGCAGGTGGCGGCGCCAGTCGGCGATCTGGGATTCGGTGACGGTGGTGAGCGGTGTGGTCATGCGAGCCTTCCTGTGGCGATCGTGAGCCGGGAGCGAAGGGACACCCCCGACCCAGCCCAGGCCGCGCGCAGCGTCGCGACCACGGTGCGCCACTGCGCCTGGTGGGCTGCGAGCTCGGCGCGGCCGGCATCGGTGATGGCGTAGTAGCGGCGGCGACGGCCGGTCTCTGCGACGCCCCAACGGGAGGCGATCTGCCCGGAGTCCTCGAGGCGGTGCAGCAGGGGGTAGAGGAAGCCGTCGGTCCAGGCGATCTCGCCGTCGGAGAGCTCGCCGACGCGCTTGACGATGGCGTAGCCGTAGCTCTCGGACTCGGCGAGGATCGTGAGGACCAGCGGGGCGGCGCTGGCGGCGACGAGG
>JAUIBG010000031.1 GCA_030428165.1 Actinomycetes bacterium | reverse complement strand
CTGAGCGAGGGCCATGAAGACGCCGCCGATCGCCATGAACGGCGCGGCGATCATGAGGCTCGCGGCCATCATGATCAGCATCTGCACCTGCTGCACGTCATTGGTCGAGCGGGTGATGAGCGAGGGCGCGCCGAAGCGCTGGACCTCGTTCTCGGAGAAGGTGCCGACCGTGCGGAACACCTGAGACCGCAGGTCGCGGCCCACTGACATGGCGAAGCGCGCGCCGAAGAAGACGGCGGCGATCGCGCACACGATCTGGATCCCGGCGAGGCCGAGCATGAGCCCGCCGGTCTCCCAGATGTAGCCGATGTCACCGGTGGTGACGCCGTAGTCGATGATGTCGGCATTGAGTCGCGGCAGGAACAGGTTGCAGACGGCCTGGATGCCCTGGAACACCACGACGGCGACCACCATCCATGGATACCGGCGCACGGCCTGGCCGATGATTCTGAAGAGCACTAGTTCTCCTGGGTCGGGGACATGACGACGCCGCTGAGGAGGACGTCGACGATCTGGTCGGGACCGAGCGCGTTGCCCAGGTCCCGGTGGAAGACGGAGCCGATGACGATCGCGCGCAGCAGATGGGACATCGCGGCCGGCTCGATGCGGAGCTGGTCGCGATAGGGCGCGAAGATCGAGTTGACGCGAAACCTGATGGCCTCGTCCATCTCGAGGTGACGCCGGGGCTTCTTCGATGCGCCGAGCGCGTGGAGGAACCCCGCGGCCCGCGTGGTCTCCTCGACCTGCACGCGGACGACGGAGCTCAGGAACTCGGGGAACGGCATCGAGGCGTCGAGCCTCTCGATCGCCTCGAGACCGGGACGGGGATCCATCACGCGGTCGATCGCCGCCTCGATGAGCTGGTCCTTGTCGTCGAAGCTGCGGAAGATCGTTCCCTCCGCGATGCCGGCCGCCTCGGCAATCTGGCGGGTCGTCACCTGCGCGCCATGCTCGACGAGCAGCGCGACGGTGACGTCGATGATCTGCTCGCGCCGCTCATCGGCGCTCATGCGGGTACGGGGTTCACTCACAGGGCACACTCTAAGTGAGTGAGCGCTCACTTACAAGTCCACCCTCCCCTCCCCCAGGGGAAGTGGTGAGTTGTTGACGACTGTTGGGCGTGTCGCTGGTCGAAGTGGTGAGTTGTTGGCAGCGATGGAGCGCGACTGCGGCATACAGATGGTGTCAGTCGGCGCCGAGCCCGCGGGCCGATGCGCGGGCGCCTCGCGTAGAGAAGTCACCACTTCGGGGCACGACACGCCGCAGTCGCGTCAACAACTCACCACTTCCCCCGGGTGGGGGGGGTTAGAGGCGGCGGACTCGGACTCCCTGGACCGGCTCCGAGGCGTGCACGGCACGCCACACCTCTCCCCCGACGCCGGACAGAGACGTCGCAGGCCCGGTGCCGAGGCCCTCGGCCTCGAGACCGACCCCCATCACCAGCACCGCGGGACCGGCGCCGGACACGACGGCGGCGAGACCGCGGCCGCGCAGGTGCGCGACCATCGCGGCCGCCGCCGGCATCGCGGAGGCGCGGTAGTCCTGGTGCAGCCGGTCCTCAGTGGCGGCGAGGAGGTCCTGGGGACGCCCTGCCAGCGCATTCACCAGCAGCGCCGCGCGGGAGACGTTGAACGCCGCGTCCTTGTGTGGGACGCGGGCCGGCAGCACCGAGCGGGCCTGACTGGTGGGCAGCGTGGATTCCGGGATCAGCACCGTCGTCTCGATGCCGGGCGCGACCGTCAGGGGCGAGGCGTGCGGGCCGCGCTCGTCCTGCCATGCCACCACGGCGCCGCCGTAGATGGCCGGGGCCGCGTTGTCCGGGTGCCCCTCGAAGCGGGTCGCCAGCTCGAGCGCGACCTCGGGGGACAGCGCATCGGGCTCGGCGATCAGGCCGCGCGCCGCGGCGATGCCAGCCACGACGGCCGCGGCCGAGGATCCGAGCCCGCGCGAGTGCGGGATCCGGTTGTGGCAGGTGATTCGCAGACCCATCGTGGACGCGCCCACGTGCTCGAGCGCGGCGTGCACGGCCCTCGCGACGAGGTGCGTGCCGTCGCTCGGGAGCGCGCCGGCGCCCTCGCCCTCGACGGCCACGTGCGTCTCATTCGACGCCAGGGCCCGCACCTCGATCTCGTCGACGACGGGCAGCGCCATGCCGAGCGTGTCGAAGCCTGGCCCCAGATTGCCGGCGGTCGCCGGCACGGTCACGGCGACGTGCTCGGCGCCGATCCTCATGCCAGGCCCAGCGCCGCCGCAGCGGCCTCGACGTCGACCGGGATGACCGTGGGCTCGACCTCGCGGCCCGCGAGCGCGGTCGCGGTGTCCTTCAGACCGTTGCCGGTGACGGTGCACGTGATGGTGGCGCCCGCTGGCACCTCGCCCTTGGACGCGGCCTCCAGCAGTCCGGCGATCGGGGCGGCCGATGCGGGCTCCACGAAGACGCCGACGTCCGCCGCGAGACGCGCCTGGGCGGCGAGGATCTGCTCGTCCGTCACGGACCTGATCCAGCCGCCGGACTCGTCGCGAGCGGCGACGGCGAGGTCCCACGACGCGGGCTTGCCGATGCGGATGGCAGTCGCGACGGTCTCGGGATCCTTGATCGGGTGGCCCGCGACGAACGGCGCTGCTCCAGCGGCCTGCACGCCCCAGATCTTCGGCGTCCGAGTCGCGACTCCGGCCTCGGCGTAATCCTTGAAGCCCATCCAGTAGGCGGAGATGTTGCCGGCATTGCCCACGGGAAGCATGTGGATGTCAGGGGCGTCGCCCAGCGCGTCGACGATCTCGAACGCGGCGGTCTTCTGCCCCTGGAGGCGGTACGGGTTCACCGAGTTCACGAGGGCGATCGGGTACCGCTCCGACAGGTCGCGCACGATGTCGAGGCACTCGTCGAAGTTGCCGTCGACCTGCACCAGGTCGGCGCCGTGCACGATCGCCTGCGCCATCTTGCCAGCGGCGATCTTCCCCTGCGGGATCATCACGACGCAACGCAGCCCCGCGTGAGCGGCGTACGCGGCGGCCGATGCGGAGGTGTTGCCCGTCGACGCGCACACCACCGTGTGGTCGCCGTCCTTCACGACCTGGGTGATCGCCGACGTCATGCCGCGGTCCTTGAAGGACCCGGTGGGGTTCATGCCCTCGACCTTGACGAAGACGTTCGCCCCGACCTCGGCCGAGATCGACGGAGCGGGCACCAGCGGGGTGCCTCCCTCGCCGAGCGTCACGACGGTGTCGCCGTCCTCGAACGGCAGATAGTCCATGTACTCGCGGATCGCGCCGCGCCACTGGTGGGCCATCGTCTACTCCTTGCCTTCCGCCGCGATGCGCAGCACCGAGAGGACCTCGCCCACGCCGTCGACGCCCTGGAGCGCCGCCATCGTCGCGTCGATCGCGGACTGCTGCGCGCTGTGCGTGCTGATCACGAGGCCTGCGCTGGTGGCGTCGGCCGGCTGCTGCCTCACGGTCTCGATGCTGACACCGTGCGCGGCGAACGCCTGCGCGATGGCGGCGAGCACGCCGGGGCGGTCGGCCGCGAGGATGCGCACCTGCACCCTCGTGGTCGTCGACTCGATGCCCAGCACCTCGTCGGTCGCGTAGTTGGTCTCGCGGGGTCCCCGCCCGCCGCCGGCGATGTGCCGCGCGACGGAGACGATGTCGCCCATCACGGCCGAGGCGGTGGGCGTGCCGCCCGCTCCCTGGCCGTAGAACATCAGCTCGCCGGCAGCCTCGGCCTCGACGAACACCGCGTTGAACGCGCCGCGCACGTTCGCGAGGGGGTGCTCGAGGCCCACCAGGGCGGGGTGCACGCGGACGGCCACGCCGTCGGCGGTGCGCTCGGCGATCGCCAGTAGCTTGATGACGTGCCCCGACACGGTCGCCGCGTGGACGTCCTGGGCCGTGATCGACGAGATGCCCTCGCAGTGCACGTCCTCGAGCGCGATGCGCTGGTGGAACGCCAAAGACGCCAGAATCGCGGCCTTCGCCGCGGCGTCGTGCCCCTCGACGTCGGCCGTCGGGTCGGCCTCGGCGTAGCCCAGGTCCTGTGCCTGCTTGAGCGCGACGTCGTAGTCCAGGCCGTTCGTCGTCATCTCGTCGAGCATGTAGTTGGTCGTGCCGTTGACGATGCCCAGGATCCTGGTGACGTGGTCGCCGGCCAGCGACTCGCGCACCGGGCGCACCAGCGGAATCGCGCCGGCGACCGCGGCCTCGAAGTAGAGGTCGGCGCCTGCGGCGTCGGCCGCCTCGTAGAGCTCGGGCCCGTGGGCGGCGAGCAGCGCCTTGTTGGCGGTGACGACGGCCTTGCCGCGCACCAGCGCATTGAGGATCAGCTCGCGCGCGGGCTCGAGCCCTCCCATGAGTTCGACCACCACGTCGGCGGACTCCACCAGCGCGATCGCGTCGGACGTCAGGAGGCCCACCGGGACCGCGGCGTCGCGCGGCACTGACGTGTCGCGGACGTACACCCCCGCGATCTCGACCGGGGCGCCCACGCGGGCCGCCACATCGGCGCTGTTGGAGGTGAGGAGCCGGACCACCTGGGTGCCGACGGTTCCGCATCCGAGGATGGCGATCTTCACGGGTTCAGACACGGCGACCAGCCTATCCGAGCGGGCGGCATCGACCCGCGCCCGGATAGGCTCGCCCGCGTGAGCCGCCCCGCCCGAGTCCTGATGGTCTGCACCGGCAACATCTGCCGCTCCCCCGCGATGCACTACCTCGCCCAGCGCGACTGGGGCGACGCCGTCGAGGTGACCTCCGCGGGAACCCACGCCGAGATCGGCATGGACGCCGACAGGCAGATGCGCCGCGCGGCACTGGCGGTCTCCGACCTGACGATCCCCCGGCACCGGCCCGCCCAGCTCGACAGCGCCCTCATCGCCCAGTCCGATCTGGTCCTCGTCGCGACCCGGCGTCACCTCGGCTGGGCACGCTCCAAGGCCGATGCCGGCACCGGCCACATCTTCGCCCTGAACGAGGCGGCGGACCTGACCGCCGTCGCCACCGCGCCCGCTGGGGACTCCGGCGCCGAGCGCCTCGCCAACGCGGCCGCAGCGCTCAACGCGGCCCGTGACGCTGCGCCGGTGCCCGTGCGCGACATCGACGACCCCTGGGCGCTCGACGACGGCACGTTCCAGCGCGTGATGGGCGAGATCGAGGACGCCATCCGCACGCTGGGCGCCTGGGCCGGTCTCGAGCCCAGCGCCGCCGGGAGCCGATGACGCACGCCGCCTGGTCCCGCATCGGCCGCTGGTGGCGCCTGCTGTGGGCGTTCTCATGGCTGCAGCTGCAGTCGCTGGTCTTCGCTGCGGTGATCTTCGCCGCGATCGCCCTCACCGCCGTGGTGCCGCTGCCGATCGCCCGCTACGACGCTCTCCTCATCGTCGGCATCGCGCTGACGCTCGTGCTGTGGGCAGTCGGATGGGAGTCGGGTCGCGAAGTGCTCGTGATCCTCGGCTTCCACCTGCTGGGGCTCATGATGGAGATCTTCAAGGTGGCCGCCGGTTCATGGGCGTACCCCGAGGACGCGGTCACGAAGGTGTTCGACGTGCCGCTCTACTCGGGCTTCATGTACGCAGCCGTGGGCTCCTACATCGTCCAGGCGTGGCGCCGCTTCGACCTGCGCGTCACCGACTACCGTCCCGTGCCGCTCACGATCCTGGCCGCCGCGGCGTACCTCAACTTCTTCACTCACCACTACATCTGGGACCTGAGGTGGGTCATCGTGGTGCTGTTCCTCATCGAGATGCGCGCGACGGTGGTGCACTTCACCGTGGCGGGCGAGCGGTTCAGGATGCCGCTGGCGGCGTCGTTCCTGCTGATCGGCATCGCGCTGTGGGTCGCCGAGAACCTCGCGACGCTCCTGGGCGCCTGGCAGTACCCCGACCAGGCCGAGTTCTGGCGCGCGGTGCACGTCGGCAAGGTGGGATCGTGGGCACTGCTCGTCAGTCTCAGCTTCGTCCTCGTCGCGACGGTCAAGCAGTTCGAGGGCACGCTGTACGGTCACCCAGGCGACAGGCCCTCGGTGCTGTCGCGGCACAGGAATTCGCCCGCAGCCGATGAGGTTGACGAGTCTCGTAGTCCGAACCAAGGAGAGCACCCATGACCACCTACGCCGTCACCGGAGCATCGGGCCACCTGGGCCGACTCATCGTCCACTCGCTGCTGGACCTGCACATCTCGCCGTTCGACGTGATCGCGATCGCGCGCGACGAGGACAAGGTCGAGGACCTCGCGGACCTGGGCGTGCGCGTGCGCGAGGGCGACTACACCAAGCCCGAGACGCTGGCCGAGGCGCTCGAGGGCGTCGACCGCCTGGTGCTCGTGTCCGGCTCCGAGATCGGCAGCCGTGTCGCGCAGCACGAGAACGTCCTGCGCGCGGCCGAGGAGGCCGGAGTCCAGCGCATCGCCTACACGTCGATCCTGAGCGCGCCGACGACCACGAACCCGCTCGCCCCCGAGCACCTCGAGACGGAGCGCCTGCTGGAGGCCTCGAGCATCGAGACGACCTTCCTGCGCAACGGCTGGTACCTCGAGAACTACACGGCGCAGGTCCCGAACTACATCGCAGGCGGAGCGATCTACGGCGCGGCCGATGCCGGTCGCATCTCCGCCGCCACGCGCGCCGACTTCGCCGAGGCGGCCGCCGTCGCGATCTCGTCGGACGAGGTGAGCCCCTGGTACGAGCTGGGCGGCCACGCCTTCACGATGGCCGAGCTCGCCGCGGCCGTCTCCGAGGCCTCCGGCACTCCCATCGTCTACCGCGACATGACCGTCGACGAACTCGCCGCCGGCATGGTCACGCAGGGCATGAGCGAGGGCGTCGCGCAGTTCTTCGCGAGCATCGACGGCGCGATCGCCGCAGGCCAGCTCTACACGGACTCGGACGACCTGGCCGAGCTCATCGACCGGTCGCCCACGACCATGGCCGATGCCGTGGCCGCGGCCGTGAAGGCGCTTCAGTAGCGATCGCTACGGGGCGACGTCGGCGGGATCCAGCGTGGTGCGAAGTGTCGCCTTGGCACGGGAGTAGCGGCTACGTGCCGTCGCGGGCGCGAGGCCTATGATCTGGCCCGCCTCGGCGACGCCGAATCCCTCCCAGTGGATGAGGCGGAGTAGCTCGGTGTCTTCCTCGTTGAGCCCGGCGAGCACCTCGGCGGGCGGCACCGGCGCCTCGGGCGCATCGGCGTAGTCGCGCTGGCGGATCGACCGGAGCCTGTCGGCGAGGGAGGCCCTGCGACGGTCCGAGCGGCGAGCGTTCATCACGGCGCCGTTCGCCATCGCGAAGAGCCACATCCTGGTCTCTTCAGGCGGCTCAGGCATGCGCTTCACGTTGCGCCACGCTGCCAGCAGCGTTTCGGCGAGCGCGTCGGCGCCGTCGGCTCCGAGTCGGCGCTCGCAGTACGCCAGCAGGTCGGCGCCGTTGGCGTCGACCGCTGACGTGAAGCGCTGCTCCAGGTCGGTCCTGCTCATCCGCAGGTCCAGTCCCATCCGCCCTGCAGTGGGTCAAGGAATCCCATGCCGCCGTCGACCGAGATGTAGCCCAATCCCCGAGCAGTCAGCTGGTCCCGCAGCGCACGGTCGACGGCCGCGCTCGTGGCAGCGAGGTAGGTAAGGTCGTCCCTGGTAAGAGCGGAGGTGCCGAAGAGCTCGGCCGCCTTGGCCGCCAGCTCGTCGTCGGTCGCCTCGCGCAGGATGAGCGCGCCGCCCGACTCGGCGATGCTCCAGAACGCGGGCACCGTGCCGTCCACCCGCACCGTCGCGCCGAAGGTCGATCCGTCCTCAGACACCGCAAAGTAGCCGACGGTTGTGGCTGCGTCCTCGTCCGACGCAGAGGACACCGTCGTGATGCCGTCGCCCGTGGTGATCGCCGGCGGCTCGCCCGACGGCACGAGGTCGTAGATGCCGCTGCCGTCGTCGCGTGACACGGCTTCGAAACTGGCGACCTCGTGAGCCGCGAGCAGCTCCTCGCCGGCCACCAGCCCGCCGAACGGCATGTGCGCATCTGGTGAGCCCACCAGGTCCGCAATCGCGGCATCATCGACGCTGAGTCCAGCGGAGGCGATATCCGCGAGCGCCGTCTGGAAAGGTTCCAGGTCCGCGTCGGCAATCCCGAACTCGGCGTCCGCACCCATCACCGAGATCGACGAAACGCAGGTGAGCCCGGAGGGCACCGTCCCCGTCCACATCGCCAGCCCGTCGGAGGACGGCCCGAGCGAGAAGGTGCCGGTCGCGACGAGTGTCCCCGCGGTAAGCGCGAGCGCACCGAGGCCCGCGCCGGCGACGACGGCGGCGCGACGCCGTACTCGACGGGCCGACACGAAGTGTGCCGCCCGTGCCATCGACACGATCTCGTCACGCGCATCGGCACCGATCGCCGGAATCTCCGGCCGCGTGTCCTCGAGCTGCTGCATGTCGTCCTCCTCAGGGTGTTCTACCCCGTACAGGTCCGGCACGTGCGCAGCCGTTGCAGCTATCGAGCAGAACTCGCCGTGCGACCCCGCTCGGCGAGCCACACGAGGACCCCAACCACAAGCGCGGCCGCGACACCGACGGCCGTGTCCAGCGCGCGGTCGGCGAGCAGCTGACCTGGATCGTTGGTCGGCGCGGCGAGCTCGACCATGAGCAGCGCAAGCGGCGTGATGAAGAGCAGCGCGATGGCGTAGTTGCGACCCACGAACAGCTCCGCGCCGGCCTGGCACGCGAGCGCCACCAGTATGACCGCCAGCGGCGGCATGTCCAGCGCGAAAAGCCCGGCGGCGATGAGGACGCCCAGTAGCGTGCCGACCAGTCGCTGGGCGCCGCGCACCATCTGGGCCTGCAGGTGCGGCCGGCTCATGGCTGCCACCGCAGCCACCATCGCCCAGTACCAGTGGTCGCCCGTCACCCAGATCGCTGCGGCGCCCGCGACGGCGGCGCCCAGGGTCACGAGGCCCGCGGCGCCCCACGTCCGGGCGGAGGGCATCGCGGCGGGCACCGCATCGGCCGTCTCCGCGAGCGCGCCGCGCACCGCGGCGAAGAGGACGGTCACGATCAGAGCGACCGCCACTGCTGCCGTGCCGAGCACAGCGGCGTGCCACACCGCATCAGCCGAAGCGGGAATCGAGGCCGTGGCGCCCGCCGCGAAGACCGCGAACAGCGCGCCGGGCGGGTGCCACCTGAGCGCGCGCGAGATGACGGTGACGAGCCCGGCGATCAACGCGACGGCGGCGACCGAGACCAGCGGCGGCGCAGCGGCGGCGGACAGCGTCGTGCCGACCGCGAGCGAGACCACCTGCACCACGCCGGCCTGCACCTGCATGACGATGCGGCGGGAGAAGACGTCGTCGCGGCCGTACAGCGACGCGAAGGCACCGAAGGTCGCGTAGATGGACAGGTCGAGACGTCCGAGCGACCACAGCGTCAGCAGCGGGATGGCCAGCGAGATCGCGACCCGCAGCGCGACGCGATGCGCGCCCGCGTGCGGGCCGATCGCGGCGAACTGCTGGGCGAAGCGCCGGTAGGGACCGGTGTCGAAGTTCACTGCGTCACCGGCTACTGCTGCAGAGCCAGCAGGTCCTCGATGCGGTCGCGGCGGATGTGCACGGTGGTCTCGCCCTTGCGCACCGACACCACGGCGGGACGCAGCAGCGCGTTGTAGTTGTTGCTCATCGTGCGGCCGTACGCGCCGGTCGCCGGCACGACGAGCAGGTCGCCGCGAGCGGTGTCGGCCGGCAGCTGCACGTCGCGCACCACGATGTCGCCCGACTCGCAGTGCTTGCCCACCACGCGCGACTGCACGCCGGGCGCCTCGGACACGCGAGCCGCGAGCGCAGCGGTGTACTCGGCGCCGTAGGTGATGGTGCGCATGTGGTCGCTCATGCCGCCGTCGACGGCGACGTACTGGCGCGTGCCGCCGTCCTCCAGGGTCACGTCCTTGGTGACCCCGACGGTGTAGAGCGTGACGCCGGCCGGGCCTGCGATGGCGCGGCCAGGCTCGATGCTGAAGCGCGGCATGGCGACTGCCGCACCGGCCACGATCCGGCCGATCACGCCGGCGATCGCCTGGGCCGCCCGGGTAGGCGCGAGCTCCTCGTCGTCCTCCACGTAGGCGATCGCGTAGCCGCCGCCCAGGTCGATCTCCTCGAGCCACGTGCCGGTCGCCTCCGCGAACTGCGCGCGCAGGCCCAGCATGCGCTCGGCCGACTCCTCGAACGCGTCGATGCCGAGGATCTGGCTTCCGATGTGGGTGTGGATGCCGAGCAGGTGCAGCGACGGCTGTTCGAAGCACTCGATCATTGCCTCGAGCGCCGCGCCGGAGGCGAGCGACAGGCCGAACTTCTGGTCCTCGTGGCTGGTGGCGATGTACTCGTGGCCGCCCGCGTGCACGCCGGTGGTGACGCGCACCATCACCGGGGCGACGACGCCGAGGCGCGCGGCGAGCGCGGCCAGGACAGTGATCTCCATCGTCGAGTCGACGATGATCCTGCCGACGCCCACCTCGAGCGCGCGCACGAGCTCCGCATCGGACTTGTTGTTGCCGTGCAGGCCGATCCGCGCGGCCGGCATCCCGCCGGCCAGCGCGATCTCGAGCTCGCCGAGCGACGCGACATCCATGTGGAGGCCGTCCTCGGCCATCCATCCGGCGATCCGCGCGGACAGCGAGGCCTTCGAGGCGTAGTAGACCTCGCACTCGGAGCCGATGCCGGCAAAGGCCTCGCCGAAGGCGTCACGGAAGGCCGTGGCCCTGCCGCGCATGTCCGCCTCGTCGATGACGTACAGCGGGGTGCCGTGCTCGGCCGCGAGTGTGCGGACGTCGACGCCGCCGAGGCTCAGCGCGCCGTCCGCGCCGCGCGAGGCGGTCGTGGGCCATGGATTGCCGAGCGCCACTACCTACATCCGCTCCGGCGCGCTCACGCCGATGAGGGTGAGGCCGTTGTAGAGCACCTGGCGCGCGGCGTCGTTGAGCCACAGGCGCGAGCGGTTCAGGTCGGTGATCTCCTCGTCGCCCAGCGGCGTCACACGGGCGCGGTCGTACCAGCCGTGATACGCGGACGCGAGCTCCTCCAGGTACCTGGCGATGCGGTGCGGCTCCCTGAATTCGACGGCCTGCGCGACCGTGCGCGGGAACTCGCCCAGCACCGCCAGCAGCTCGAGCTCGGCCGGGTGCACCAGCAGCTCCGCCTCGAAGCCGTCCTCGCGCCTGATGCCGTACTCGTGCGCGTTGCGGTCCACGGCGGTCGCCCTGGCGTGCGCGTACTGGACGTAGAAGACGGGGTTCGCATTGGTCTTGGAGGCCAGCAGGTCCAGGTCGATGTCAATGTTCTGGTCCATCGACGAGCGGGCGAGCGAGTAGCGCGCCGCGTCGACGCCGACCGCGTCCACCAGGTCCTCCATCGTCACGACCGTGCCGGCGCGCTTGGACATGCGCACGGGCTGGCCGTCCTTGACGAGGTTCACCATCTGGCCGATCAGCACCTCGACGACGTCGGGGTTGTAGCCCAGCGCGGCGGCAGCGGCCTTGAGGCGCACGATGTAGCCGTGGTGGTCGGCTCCGAGCAGGTAGATGGCCGTGTCCGCGCCGCGCTCGACCTTGTCGCGGATGTACGCGATGTCGCCGGCGATGTACGCGGCCGAGCCGTCGGACTTCACGACCACGCGGTCCTTGTCGTCGCCGTGCTCGGTGGAGCGCAGCCACCAGGCGCCCTCCGACTCGTACAGCGCGCCGTTGGCCTTAAGTTCCTCGAGGGCCTTCTCCACCGCGCCGGACTCGTGCAGCGAGTCCTCATGGAAGTAGACGTCGAACTCAACGCCGAAGTCCTTCAACGACTGCTTGATCTGCGAGAACATCAGGCCCACGCCGCGCTCGCGGAAGAACTCGAGCTGCTCGGGCCTCGGAAGCTCGAGCGGGTCGGTGTCGCCGATCGCCATGGCCTCAACCATGACCTCGTCGGCGATCTCCTGGATGTACGCGCCGCCGTAGCCGTTCTCCGGCGGGTCGTCGCCGGTGATGACGGCCAGCAGCGACGCCGCGAAGTTGTCGATCTGGGAGCCGTGGTCGTTGAAGTAGTACTCGCGGGTGACCTCGGCGCCGTGGAACTCGAGCATGCGGGCCAGCGAGTCGCCCACCGCCGCCCACCTGGTGCCGCCCAGGTGGATCGGGCCGGTCGGGTTCGCGGAGACGAACTCCACGTTGATGTGCTGGCCGGCGAGGCTGTCGCCGCGGCCGAAGTCGGTGCCGTGCGTCACGATGTTCTTCGCCAGGTCGCCAGCGGCGCCGGCGGCCAGCCAGATGTTGATGAAACCAGGGCCAGCGATGTCCACGGACTTGACGCCGGGGTTCTCGGGCAGACGCGCCTGGACGACCTCAGCGAACGCGCGCGGGGCGATGCCTGCCTTCTTGCCGAGCTGCATCGCGACGTTGCTCGACCAGTCGCCGTGCTCACGCTGGCGCGGT
Organism: Actinomycetes bacterium; assembly: GCA_030428165.1. Classification (GTDB taxonomy): domain Bacteria; phylum Actinomycetota; class Actinomycetes; order Actinomycetales; family Demequinaceae; genus Demequina. The sequence goes on along the minus strand of JAUIBG010000031.1, from coordinate 6,267 downwards.
CGCTCGACCCTCACATCGGTCACGTCGGCGGGCGAGAGCTGGAGCTCGCCCTCGTCGATCGCGCCGAGGACGACGGCGGAGATGGCTGCGGAGAGGTCTTCTGGGGTCACTGTCCGAGTGTATCGACGGTGCGGCGCTCGCCGCGCTCGATCACCCGCAGCCTCGCGGGGTTGCCGTGGCGCGCATACTCGCGCAGGAAGTCCTCGCGCGGCTGGGAGAAGTGCGCCCAGTCGTCGATGTGCACGGGGACGACGACGGCGTCGGGCCACAGCGCGGCGATCCTCGCGGAGCGCTCCGCGTCGGCGGTCAGCAGCGCGTCGCCGTAGCGCGCGGGCACCGAGGCTCCACCGGCGTGGATGATCGCGATGTCAACGGGCGGCAACCGCTTCGCGATCTTGCGCGCCTTGCTCACGGACGAGTTGTCGCCGGAGATGTACACCGTGGGCCAGCCATCGGCGGTCAGCATGAAGCCGGTCACCTCGCCAGTCATCGCCGGTGCGAACGCGCGCGGCCCGTGGCGGGCGGGGACGGCGGTGATAGTCACCGGCGTCTCGCCCATGGGGAGGATCGCCTCGTCCCACTTCTCCATGCCCTGGACGCCGGTGATGCGCTTCTGCGCGGATGGAGTGGAGAGCACGTGCCGCACGGAGCCCAGCATCATCCGGCCGGACGTGTCGAGGTTGTCGGGGTGCTCGTCGTGGCTCAGGAGCACGACGTCGACGGGCTCGATGTCCTCTCGGCCGATGGCGGGGCCGGCGAGCTTCACGAGCTTGCCGTGGCTGCCGGCCGGATCGAACGTCGGATCCGTGAGGATGCGCAGGCCCGCGTACTCGATGAGGACGGTCGGGCCGCCGATGAGGGTGAGGGGCACCGCGGTCATGGGCACAGTCTGGCAGGGGCCGGGTCCGCGCCGCCATGGGCTCTCGACGACGATCGGGTGAACGCGGCGGCGCCTACGAGCTCGACGCGCGCACCACGAGCTCAGGCTCGAACACAACCTGGCGCGCGGCCTTCGGGTCCTCGATCAGCTCGAGCAGGAGCTTGACCGCCGTGCGACCGATCTCGTCCCTGGGCTGGCGCACCGACGTGATCGGCACCACCGCGGCCGAGGCGAACGAGATGTCGTCGTAGCCCACCAGCGCGACGTCGCGCGGTATCGACACCGGCGACGTGCCACCGAGAAGGCTCTGCTCGAGACCGATCGCGATGAGGTCGTTGACGGCGAATACCGCATCGATCTCACCACTCCGGATACGCGGGGCCAGCGCCTCGCCCGCCATCCGACCGTCCTCCAGGGAGAGTCCCTCGGTCGCGATGTGCTGAATGCCCACGCCCGGCGCGGCGAACGCCGCCTGCTGGGCGCCGCGCACGCGCTCGGCGATCTGGTGGATCCGCGCCTGGCCGCCCACCACCGCGATCGACTTCCTGCCACCCGCGACGAGATGCTCGAAGGCCAGCGCGCCTCCGCGCGCGTCGTCCACCGCGACGGAGGGGAATGCCTGGTTGTCGGCGCCCCGATCGACGAGCACGACGGGCAGTCCGCGCTTGACGACGGCGCGCAGCCGGTCAAGATGCTCGCCCACCGGCGAGACGAGCAGCCCGTCCACGCGCTGACGCTCGAACTGCTGCAGCAGCGCGTCCTCGCGTTCGACGCTCTCGCCCGAGTTGGCCAGCATCACGCTGAGGTGCGCCGCGTCGGCCTCGCGCTCGGCGCCACGGGCGACATCGGTGAAGAACGGGTTCGCGACGTCGAGCACGATCAGGCCGATCGATCCGCTACGCCCCACACGGAGCTGCCTGGCGGCTGCATTGGGGACGTAGCCCAGCTGCCTGATGGCCGCTCGCACCTTCGCCACCGTCTCCGGCCGCACGGCGTCGGGCCTGTTGAGCACGTTCGAGACCGTGCCGACCGAGACCCCGGCGGCCGCGGCCACCTCGCGAATCGACACGCTCATCGGCCATTGCCCCCTTGTCGTCTCGCGCCAGGCTACTCGCGCAGTGGAGCATGCCCGCGCACCTGGTTGCGCACTGGCGATTCATGACGTATCGTCGGCACTACTGAAACGATTCATTCGTGGCGGTCGTCAAAGGCGCCGGCCACGGTCGACTAGCAAGGACGCTGCCATGACGAATCTCGCCGCACTGGCCCCCGAACTCGACAAGCAGGCGATCGAGCTGCCCTCGTGGGCGTTCGGCAACTCCGGCACCCGCTTCCGCGTCTTCAGCACCCCCGGCACCCCGCGCGACCCGTTCGAGAAGATCGCCGACGCCGCCCAGGTGCACAAGTACACGGGCCTCGCCCCCACCGTCGCCCTGCACATCCCCTGGGACAAGGTCGACGACTACTCGGTCCTAAGGAAGCACGCCGAGGACCTCGGCGTCGCGCTCGGCACCATCAACTCGAACACGTTCCAGGACGAGGACTACAAGCTCGGCTCGCTCGCGCACCGCGACGACCGGATCCGCCGCAAGGCCATCGACCACCACCTCGAGTGCATCGACATCATGGACGCCACCGGGTCGCGCGACCTGAAGATCTGGCTCGCGGACGGCACCAACTACGCAGGCCAGGACGAGATGCGCGGCCGCCAGGACCGCATGCACGAGTCGCTCCAGGAGATCTACGCTCGCATCGGCGAGAACCAGCGCCTGGTGCTCGAGTACAAGATCTTCGAGCCGGCGTTCTACCACATGGACGTGCCGGACTGGGGCACCTCCTACGCCCAGGTGGCCGCCCTCGGCGAGCGTGCCACGGTGTGCCTCGACACCGGCCACCACGCCCCGAGCACCAACATCGAGTTCATCGTGATGCAGCTGCTGCGCCTGGGGAAGCTCGGGTCGTTCGACTTCAACTCGCGCAACTATGCGGACGACGACCTGATCGTCGGCGCGGCCGACCCGTTCCAGCTGTTCCGCATCATCAACGAGGTGATCGTGGGCGGCGGCTACGGCAACCCGGATGTCGCCTTCATGCTCGACCAGTGCCACAACATCGAGGACAAGATCCCCGGTCAGATCCGCTCCGTGCTGAACGTCCAGGAGATGACGGCACGTGCCCTGCTCATCGACCGCGAGGCGCTCGAGGCCGCCCAGATCGCCGGCGACGTCCTCGCGGCAAACTCCGTGTTCATGGACGCCTTCTACACCGACGTCCGCCCGCTGCTGGCCGAGTACCGCGCCGCCAAGGGCCTGCCCGAGGACCCGACGGCCGCGTTCCTGGCCTCCGGCTACCTCGCGCAGATCGCCGCCGACCGCGTGGGCGGCACCCAGGCGGGCTGGGGCGCGTAGACCATGCCGCGCGTCTGCTTCAGGCTTCAGGTGAAGCCGGATCTCATCGACGAGTACGTCGCGCGTCACCGTGCGGTGGCGCCCGACATGCTCGCGGCGATCCGCGACGCCGGCAGGCGCGACTACAGCATCTTCCTCGCGCCCGACGGGCTCCTCATCGGCTACTACGAGACCGATGACGACGCGGCGTCTGCCGCCGCACTCGCGGCGGACCCACGCACCCAGGCGTGGGAGGCGGAGTCCGCCAGGTTCTTCGAGTCCCTTGAGGGGCGCGCGGACCAGGCGGCGCCGTCGCTGACCGAGGTCTTCAACCTCGACGAGCAGCTGACCGCAGCGGGACTGGAGCAACGATGACCGCCTCCGACATCGAGATCCCCTCACCGGGAGCGCCGGTTGGCGCACGGCTCTACCGTCCCGCAGGCACGCCCGTCGGGGCACTCGTGTGGGTGCACGGCGGCGCCTTCGCGTGGGGCGACCTCGACATGCCCGAGGCCGATGCCGTGGCCGGCTGGCTCGCCGAGCGCGGCTGGCTCGTGCTCTCCGTCGACTACCGGCTCGCGCCGGAGCCCTCGTTCGACCCGGGACGTGTCGCGACTGGCGGCCATCCCTTCCCGGCCGCCCACCTCGACGTGATCGCCGCCTTCGACTGGACGGTCGCGCAGGCGGCCGAGTCCGGCATCGGCCACGTCTTCCTCGGCGGCGCGAGTGCCGGAGCGAACCTGTCCGCGGGGGCGGCTGTGGCGCTGCGAGATCGCGGCGCCGCGACGCCGAACGGGCTCCTGCTCGCCTACCCCCTGGTGCACGCCACCATGCCTGAACCGGCACGGGCCACGGCCCCCGACCTCGCCGGCATCCCCGCCGACCGGGCCTTCCCGCCTGTCGCGATCCGCGCCATCAACCTCAACTACGTCGCAGGCCACGAGGTGCAACTGACCGACCCGCGCGCGTTCCCTGGCGAGGGAGACATCGGGAGCCTTCCCCGCACCCTGATCGTGAACTCCCAGTTCGACGACCTCCGGCCCTCGGGCGAGCGCTTCGCCGAGCAACTCGCCGCCGCTGGCGTGGACGTGCAGTGCACGTTTGAGCCCGGCACCTTCCATGGCCACCTCAACGAGCCCGGCACCGCCGCGTTCGAGTCCACCCTTGCCACGTTCCTCGCGTGGCTCACCACACCCACGCAGGGCTGACGCCAGCCGACGGCCGACGCCTCGTACATAAGAAAAAGGGAAACACCGTGACAGTCCCCAATGCCGCGCAGGACCTGATCGCCCGCGCCAACCGCCTGGGCTCCGACCCGCGCAACACCAACTACGCGGGCGGCAACGCCTCCGCCAAGGGCACCACCACCGACCCCGTCACCGGCGACGATGTCGACCTCATGTGGGTCAAGGGCTCCGGCGGCGACCTCGGCACCCTCAAGGAGTCCGGCCTGGCCGTGTTGCGGATGGACCGCATGCGCGCCCTCGTCGACGTCTACCCCGGCCTCGAGCGCGAGGACGAGATGGTCGCCGCGTTCGACTTCTGCCTGCACGGCAAGGGCGGTGCCGCACCGAGCATCGACACCGCGATGCACGGCCTCGTCGACGCGAACCACGTCGACCACCTCCACCCGGACTCGGGCATCGCGATCGCCACCGCGGTCGACGGCGAGGAGCTCACCCAGAGGATCTTCGGCGACTCCGTCGTGTGGGTCCCCTGGCGCCGCCCCGGCTTCCAGCTGGGCCTCGACATCGTGGCGATCAAGGCGGAGAACCCGCAGGCGATCGGCTGCATCCTGGGTGGCCACGGCATCACCGCATGGGGCGACACGTCCGCGGAGTGCGAGGAGCGCTCGCTGCACATCATCCGCACCGCCGAGGCGTACATCGAGAGCCACGGCAAGACCGACCCGTTCGGAGCGGCATTGGACGGCTACGGCGCACTGCCCGAGGCTGAACGTCGCGCCAAGGCCGCCGCGCTGGCGCCGACGATCCGCGGCCTCGCCTCGACGGACGCCCCGCAGGTGGGTCACTTCACCGACGCCGACGTGGTGCTCGACTTCCTCGCACACGCCGAGCACCCGCGCCTGGCCGGCCTGGGCACCTCCTGCCCCGACCACTTCCTGCGCACCAAGGTGAAGCCGATGGTGCTGGACCTCCCCGCCGACGCCTCGGTCGAGGACTCGATCGCCAGGCTGAAGGAGCTGCACGAGGCCTACCGCGCCGACTACCAGGCCTACTACGACGCCCACGCCGACGAGGACTCCCCCGCGATCCGCGGCGCGGACCCGGCCATCGTGCTGGTGCCCGGTGTCGGCATGTTCGCGTTCGGTCGCAACAAGCAGACCGCGCGCGTGGCCTCGGAGTTCTACATCAACGCGATCAACGTGATGCGCGGCGCCGAGTCGCTGAGCACCTACGCGCCCATCTCCGACCAGGAGAAGTTCAACATCGAGTACTGGGCGCTCGAGGAGGCCAAGCTCCAGCGCATGCCGGCACCCAAGTCGCACGCCACCCGCGTGGCCCTCGTCACGGGCGCCGCCGGCGGCATCGGCAAGGCCATCGCGACGCGCCTGGCGGCCGAGGGCGCCTGCGTCGTGATCGCGGACCTCGACCTCGAGAAGGCCCAGGCGGTCGCCGAGGGGCTGGGCGGTCCCGACGTCGCCGTCGGCGTCGCGGCCAACGTCGCCGACCCCGACGCGGTCAAGGCCGCGATGGACGAGGCCGTGCTCGCCTTCGGCGGCGTGGACCTCGTCGTCAACAACGCGGGTCTCAGCCTGTCGAAGTCGCTCCTGGAGACGACCGCAGCCGACTGGGACCTGCAGCACAACGTCATGGCCAAGGGCTCGTTCCTCGTGTCCCAGGCCGCCGCGAGGGTGATGATCGAGCAGGAGATGGGCGGCGACATCGTCTACATCGCGTCGAAGAACGCGGTGTTCGCGGGCCCGAACAACATCGCCTACTCGGCCACCAAGGCCGACCAGGCCCACCAGGTGCGCCT
>JAUIBG010000199.1 GCA_030428165.1 Actinomycetes bacterium | reverse complement strand
CGGCGAACGCCGGCCAGCGATCCGCGATCTGGTCGATGTCGTCCACCGACACGACCTCGCCCGTCATCGCCGCTTCGACGCAGGGTCCGGCACCGACCCTCAGCTGCATGAGTTCGACCAGTTCGCTGCGCTCACTCGTCGACACGATCACCTCGAGCTGACGGGTGGGGCTCAGCAGCAGGATCCCCGCCGCGGAGGCGTCAAACAGCACGATGCACTCGTCGACGAGCCGCTGGAGCACGTCGACGACGTCGAAGTCGTCGACCAGCGAGTCCGCCAGGGCCACGAAGGTCCCCAGCAGTTGGTGCTCGCGCGAGGGCGCCGTCATGCCGTCATCCTAGAGTCTCGGGTCGAGCCGTCGGGCGACGACGTCGGAGGCGACATCGCGCACCGGACGACCGGCCGCATAGGCGTGGCCGCGCAGCAGGAGGAGCGCATCGTCGACGCCGATCCCGTTCTCGGCCGCGACCATTCCCGTCGCCTGGTGCACCTCGCGACGGGAGTACCGTCCGTCGGCCGCCTCTGCGTCGACCCCGCCGAGTTCGCGCAGCGCTCGGCGCAGAAGGGTGCCCGAGACGAGGGATGCCAACGTGCTGAGTCCCGCGACGTCAGCGCGGGACAGCTCGCGCGCGACCGGTGAGTACAGTGCGACGGATCCGATGCCGACCGTGCCGACGAAGAGGGGAAACGCGTACAGCGCCCCCAGCTCGAGTTCGCGGAGGGCCGCCCATGCCCCGGGCCACCGCGCTCCGTTCACGCCACGCTGCAGGTCGGCGACCGATACGGGCCGCCGACTGCGCAGCGCTTCCCACGACGGACCCTCCCCCAGATCGATCTGGATCTCGTCGATGCGCGCACCGAGCGTCGTGCTGGCGCACACGGTCTGCGACCCCATCGGCGACCCGAGAGTCGACACCACCGCCCCCGGCATCGCGACGGCCGACCGCATCGGTGAGCACAGGTCGTCGCCTTCCCCGCGAGCGAGCGCGGCGGCGGCGAGCGAGAAGGCATCCCGAGACGGGTCATCGCCGACTGCAGTGCCCATGGGTCCCCGCCGTTCACATCGAATGAAGAGGCGCTGGGTCCGGGTGCCCTCAGCGCGAGCGTACACCCGGGGTGCGTCGAGCGGATCCTGCGTGAGCGGGAAGGAATCCGCTGGGACTCCGGGACTTCCCGGTCTGGCCGCCCCGGGTCGTCGACGCTCCGGGGACTCAGCCCAGGAGCTCTCTCGCGAACTCCCCGAACTCGGCGAGCGCCGCACGCGCCGACGGCAGCACCGCGCTCCATAACGGGAACGCGTGGATCATGTGCGGATAGACGTGCAGACGCATGTCGGCCTCGGCGAGGGCAGCGGCGCGCACGAGTCGCACCGCGTCGTCGAGCAGCGTCTCGTCGGAGCCGACCTGCACGAGCGTCGGCGGCAGACCGGTGAGATCCGCGAACAACGGCGACACCCTGGGATCGTCGCGCGCGATGTCGGCGGGCACGTAGGCGGCCGCCAGTTCTTCGAGGTAGGCGCGGTGCAGCAGCGGGTCGATCGCGTCGTTGTCGTCCATCGACGCTCCCGACATCGTCAGGTCGGTCCACGGCGAGGCGAGCCACAGTGCCGCAGGTTCGGGGCGACCCTCGCGGTGCAGCTCACGCCACAGCTCGAGCGACAGGTTCCCGCCTGCGCTGTCGCCGCCCACGACGACCTGGTCGGCCGCGAAGCCCTGGGCGTCGAGCCAGTCCCACGCCGCCCGCGCGTCTTCGAGCGCCGACGGATACGGATGCTCGGGCGCCAGCCGATACTCGAGCGCCAGAGTCGGGATGCCGGCGGCCCGGCCGGCCTCGGTGGCCATCGTGCGATGGCTGGCGATCGAGCCCGAGCAGTAGCCGCCGCCGTGCAGGAACAGCAGCACCCGCGACGCGTCCGCACCGGGCGTTCGCGACCACTCCGCAGGAACACCGCCGGCTTCCACGGCCTCGAACGCGATGTCGTCGGCTACCGGCCAGGCCCCGCCGACCTCGACGATCCGCGCCCGCCGCTCGGCCCAGCCCACCGGACGCGGCTTCGACCCCAGCAGCCGACGGACGATCTCGATGTCCGCGGACGCGCTCACGCCGCCAGAGTAGCGCCTCGGCGCGATTCCGGCCCTTGTGGTCGCATGTCCGGCTTGGATCCGGCCGAAATCGCCGCTTGAAGCGCCGGATGCGGCATCCCGGGCCGGATTCCCGCCGTCAGCACAGCGCCTACGGCGTCTCCACAGCCCGCAGGTCGAGCCCGCCGATGCCCTCGAAGTCGGCGGCATTGCACGTGTAGAGCGGCAGCCCCTGTGCGATCGCGGTCGAGGCGATGAGTGCGTCGAATGCGCGGGCCGAGCGCTTGCGGCCGGCGCGACGGAGTTCCGCTGCCACCGCGCCGAACGCTCGGGCGGCCGCCGAATCGAACGGCAATGGGTCGAAGTCCGCCTCGGCCTGCTGCAGGTGGGCCTGCCTGGCGGCTCGCTCAGCGGGGTCATCCGCAACCAGCGGCCCGACCGAGAGCTCCGCCATCGTGACCGCGCTCACCAAGGGCTCGTCGGGCAGGTCGGCCGGATCCAGGCGACCGAGCAGCAGAACGACGTTCGTGTCGATGAGGCCGCGCTCGTCGCTCACAGCGACGTGTCCAGGGCTGCGTCGATGTCGGCGCGGAGGCCCATCGGATCGACGTGCCGCAGGTGGCGGCGGCGCGCGACGAGTTCTGCGGCGGTGAGTCCACGCGGCTGGAGTGGACGAAGCTCTGCGACCGCGGTGCCGTCACGGGTCACCGTCACCGCCGACCCGCGCGCGACGTCGTCGAGCACGCGCCCACCATGGTTGCGCAGCTCTCGCACAGCCCTCCACCGCGGCATCCGCCTCTTCCTCCGACAGTCCGCGACTGAGGTGATGCGCGCGGATGGTCTCGACGAGGTCGGCCCGCGCGATGGGCACGTCGGTGACCTCGAGCAGATCGGATACGTGGGGATGCGTGCGCACGACGAGTTTCATCTCATCTCCGGTCGTGGGCACGTGGGGCGATGTGCTCGCAGGCTACGCGCAGGCCCCGACACGGCGGGCGTTCGGGAGGAGAGTTGCGACTCGGGAGGATGCCTGAACGCCAAGCATCCTCCCGAAGCACTGGAATCCTCCCGGACTCGCGGACGAAGCCGTCTTAACCCGATGCGATGCCGAGACGCTCGCAGATGTCGGGGAACTCGGCCGCGATGGCCCGCCACAGGATCTCGACGTCGGTGCCGGCATAGTCGTGCGCGATGAAGTTGCGGACGGCCCGGATGCCGCTCCAGTTGACGTCCGGATGCTGGTCGCGAAACGAAGCCGGGAGGCGATCGGCGGCGGTCGAGAGATCCATCAGCACCGACTTCGCGATGCGACGCTGGTCGTCGACGTCCGGGTCGAAGAACGTCTCCCTCCCACGAGCGACGACGCGCGCCGCCGTCACCGCGAATCGGGCGATGTCGTCGAGGATCGCAGGCACGCGGTCCAACGCGTCGGTCACAGCGGAATCGCCTCCGCACGGATGCGGTCGGTAACGGCGCCCGTCGCGCGATCCGACACGACGTCTACCGAGACACCGAGCATCGCCTCGACATCGACCATGAATGCGGCGAGGTCGAAGAGCG
>JAUIBG010000198.1 GCA_030428165.1 Actinomycetes bacterium | reverse complement strand
AACAGCGTTGCGTGTCTTGCGTGCAATGCACACATTACACGTATTACGTTAGTTACTTGCAATACCTGTATTGCTGGCATTCCTCGTAATGCGTGCATTGTAAGTGCGCTCGGCGCGCGGGTCGCACCGGAGCGGTATGCGGCGACGCAATACTGTGTGGCTCATGCATCTCATTGGGGTTCCAGACGCGTCGGGCAAGCCGGCGCTCTGGATCAACGCTGATCATCTGGTCAGCGTGCAGCCGGTGGTGCGCACGGGGGAGAGGGACGTGACCCTCGAAGCAGAGCTGAAGGTGGACGGGATGCCGCTCCAGCGGATCAATCTCGGCGCGCACGCTGATCGGGCAGCAGCCGACGTCGCGTTCGACGCGTTCCTTCATAAGCTGCAGAACTAGATCATGCGACTCGGCTTCCCGACCTCGAGCTCGGGGTCGGAGAGTCCTCGCGTGGGGTCGCTCGGTGCTAGGCGACGCGCTGGTGAGCCAGGTGGGGTCCTTCCTTGACTGCAGGGCCTCCGCAGTAGCGGCACCGAACGCCCACGGTCATGCCGTGGGCGCAGTAGCCCGGATCAACCCACGGCGTCTCGGCGGCCGCGTCGGCCGGCGCAGCGTCGATCCGGCGCGGCCTCGGCCGGTGGGCGACACCGCCGCGCTCGTCCTGGACGATACGGCGCGCCTCGCGCCAGTCCAGCCGCCCGTCAGGTCGGCGCGGGTGAGGTCCGTACGCGTGGGTACCGGCGTCGGGGCTGTCAACGATCGCGACGAGGGCAAGTTGTCCTCGTGCAGGTCGCCGCTTCGAGCTGCTGCGGCGCGGGGCTCTCATCCACGCATCCTCGGCTCGCCACCACGCCCACAACTCGCGCTCGACGCTGTAGCGGGCCGCGCGCTCGGCCAGGCGTCCGTCGATGCCAGCTCGAACGGCAGCGGCTCGACACCGATCGGCAGCCGCTCGACGCCAGCCGTCGCGCGTGCGCACAAGAACGCCTGCCGATGTGAGGCGGTCGAGAGTGAGGGCGGTTCGTGCGCGGGTATCTCCCACGGCGCGGGCGAGGTCGTCAAGGGCCTGGGGATCTGAGCTAGTGCGGGCGTAAGTATTTCCGGCGTGGTGTCCGAGCGCTGGTCGTCCGAGGGTGAACAGGTCGTGCGCGGCCGCGGCAGTCCGGGCGGCGAGGGTTGCGAGGAGCGCCGTACGTTCGGCAGCGCCGGTTTCGATTGCGGGGGAGTGATCTTGCGGCCCCGGCCCCTGCGGGGCGCGGGTCCGCTTGTGACCGACTTCCGATGATGCGTTGGGGATAACCGCTCTCGGGTCGATTGTCCAGTGCGCGCCGTGGGGGCCATCGGCTGCGCGGGCGCACGCGATCCATCCGTCGTCTGCGAGGCGCTGCAGGGCCGTGCGGGCCGTCTCGCGGCCGACGCCGGCCAGCAGGCCCAGTCGGCGGGTGTCGGCTTCTACAGCACCGCTGAGGGCTTGCAGGGCGAGGATGCAGAGGACATCGAGGATGCGTCGGTCAGCAGGGCCGCCTCCGTGCGTCCAGCGGCCTGCGGCCGCGTCGGCGCGGGCTTGTAGCTCGCGCACGTGCGCGGCGATCGCGCCAGCCCGACGGTCGAACGTGGGATCGTCCCCGATCTGACGATCGGACGTGGCCACGAACTTCACTGCCTTGTCCCATTGCCTGCGGAGCGTGCGCGCCGCGGCGACGCGGCCGCGGGGTCGGCGGTTGCCGCGATCGCGCTCGGTGCGCACGTGTTCCAAGCCAGGCGCGGTCGCCACAAGTGCGGCGACATCGGCGTGACGCCACCTGGCGGCTGCGGCACCGATAAGGACGCGCCACAGAACCGCGGATGCGTCGCCGGAGGCGGCATCCTCGCGCAGCGCGGCCGCGCTCGCTGCGGCGAGCTCGCGCCGCGGGCCGGGTAGGAACAGGCGGGAGTGATCATCGAGGGGCAGCGGTTTGCGGGGGTCGATCGTGTGGGCGGGCTCGGCGTCGTCCACGAGTCGCACCAGGCGCTCGGTGAGCGCACGGATCTGCGCCACGGTGCCCGTGGGCTCGGTGAGATCACGAAGCTCGCCTGCGAGCACCGTGGAGTGCCCGCCGGCACGGTGGGGCGCTCCTGGAGGCCGCACGCATCCGGTGATGGCGTTCGTCAACGGGGAAAGGTCGAGGGAGGGGCACAGGTGCTGTGCGAGGTGCGCGAGCTTGCTCATGGTGTCGGCGTCGACGCCCTCGGCCAGAGCGGCCCAGACGTGACGGCCGCCGGTTAGACCGGAGGCGCAGACGACAGGCGAGAGGCCGACGTCGATGAGGAGACCGGCGAGCACGTCGGCGTCTCGGGCAGCTGAGGCAGCCGCGCCGGCCGTCTTGGCGTCGAGGTCGAAGCAGAGCAGGCGGAACATGCGATCGGGGCCGGCGAGGTAGACCGCCCACGGCGCGGAGGGCTCCGCGTGGGCTAGCCGGCGCACGCCTGTGTACGTGTTCAGCGCCTCACCGTAGGCGTCGACGGCAGCAACGCGCACGGTCGAGCGTGGGCTGATCGCGCGCGTGAAGTCCCACGCACCGTCGCCAGACACGCCGACAGAATGCGGGGGAGTGCTTTTCGGGGTCGAGGGAGCTATCCTGGTCTCACTTCCAACGGAAGCCAACGAGAAACCTCCCGGTTCCTCCGGCTTCTTCATAACCAGTCCGTCTGGTCGCCAAACTTTCCGGACTGGGTGGCAGATTCTTCAGTAGCCCCGTCGTTGACGGGGCTACTGCCGTTTATGCGGTGCGTCTGTGCGGCGCCTCCTCGGGGGTGACGTCGAACATGGCGATCGGTTCAGTCGGCATGGGGAGCACCCAGCCTTCTGGAATGCCGTTCTCGCCGATCCTGGTGGCGTCGACCATCGCCTCGATGATGGCCCACGTCGGCACGTCGAACTGCTCCGACCAGTTCGCGATCGTCTGCTTCACGTCGGGTCGCAGACGGTAGTACGTCCCCTCGGTGGGGGTGCCGCGACGGCGGCGCACTCGCGTGGTCATGGCGTCACCATATGCGATATCGCTATCGCTTCCGGGGATCTCGTCGGTGTGTCCTGTGTGCGCATTAACGACGAGGCTACACACCGTTGTGCGTCGATAGGCATAGCCGCTGCGCGATGAGGCCAGCGTTTGGCCTCTTGTTCGCTAATCTATGGATCGTGGGTAGGAGAGCACTAGGCGAGGCAAGTGCCTGGTCGATGGCGCTTGTCCGCGCGGTTACCGAGCTGCGCGACGAAAGCGGCCTGACGAACCAGGAGCTCGTGGACCGCGCGGAGATGAGCGCGAGCTACTTCTACGCGCGCCTGCGCGGCGACGCGCCGTTCGACACGAACGACATCGAGAAACTCGCCGCTGCGCTGGGAACCCACCCGCACGAGATTTCTCGTACAGCGGCCGCGTTCGGCGCCGACGAAGAAAGCATCGAGCCGAGAGTCGAAACCGACCCGGCGGAGCTTGCGCGCCGGCTCGCCGCTATGGCGGCGGCGCCGCGGGTCGACGGCGAGGCGTTCGAGCTCGACGCCCTCACCGCCGATCTTGCGGAGAGGGGCGTCGTGCTGGCCGCGGGGGAGTGGGGCGATCTGTTGGAAGGCAGGGCATCGTCCCCGGTGCGCTCTCGCGTGCTCGAGGGG
>JAUIBG010000030.1 GCA_030428165.1 Actinomycetes bacterium | reverse complement strand
TCGAGTAGTACTCGCCGTCGAAGCTCACGCGGGCGCCGGACCACAGGGCGCGCATGAGCCGCACCGACTCGCGCAGGCGCGCGAAGCGCTCCTTGAACTCGGGCCACGACTGCTCGCCTGCGCCCTGGTAGCCGGTGGCGATCTCGTTGAGCGCCTCGCCCGTGCCGACTCCCAGCCAGACCCGGCCGTCGTGCATGTCGCCGAGCGTCGCGAACGCCTGGGCCAGCACCGCGGGGTTGTACCTGAAGGTCGGCGTGAGCACGGACGTGCCCAGCGTGATGGTCGACGTGCGCTCGCCCGCCGCGGCCAGCCATGCCAGCGAGAACGGCGCGTGGCCGCCGGTGTGGCGCCACGGCTGGAAGTGGTCGCTGATCGCGGCGGTCTCGAAGCCGTGGGCCTCTGCCTCGACCGTGAGCTCCACGAGCTCGCGCGGGCCGAACTGCTCCGCCGACGCCTTGTATCCGAGCGTGAGTGTCATGCCGTCTCCTGATCTCCCTGGGACCACGTCGGGTCCTGAGCCGCCGCGAGCCCTGCCGCGTAGCCATCGTCGAAGGCCTCGCGGTGGCCTCTCCTGAACATGTCCTTGGCCGGATCGCGCACGATGCTGCGCGCCCCCGGCAGGTCAAGCGCGCCGACCGCCCGCGACATTCCGCGGATGACGGCGATCGGCAGTCCCGTCGCCTTGCCCTTGACCAGATCGGCGGCGGCGGCGATCTCGTCGGCGAGGCACGGGCGAGTGGCCACCAGCTCGCGGCCCTGCGAGTCGGCGGTGCCGAGCAACTCGTCGAACACGGTGACCCCGGCCGCGCCGATGGCGTGGTCGGTCTGGCCGTCGCGCCACGCACGGCCGAGCGTGTCGGTGATGATCACGCCGATGCGCGCACCGGTCGCCTCGCGCAGTCCGGCCGCGAGTGCGCGTGCGGAGGAGTCGGGGTCCGCGGGCAGCAGCAGCACGGTGCCGTCGGCGGTGTTCGAGGCGTCGACGCCGGCCGCGGCGGAGACGATCCCGAGGCGGTTCTCGACGATCAGCGTCGCACCGTCGTCGTTCGCATGGGGGATCGACGCCACGACGCGCACGGTCTCGCCCGCGATGGCCTGGTCGCGGGTCTCGGCCGCGACGATCCGCCCTTCCGCCTTCGAGACGATCTTCGAGGTCACCACGACGATGTCGCCGTCCTCGAGCGCAGGGCCCTGGGCGACGGCGGCCAGCGTCAGAGCGACGAGGTCGTCCCCAGGGGCGACCTCAGGCACGGGGCCCGGCGCCCAGATCTGCAGTGCGGGAGACGAGTGGGACATGGTCAGCCCAGGCTACGTCGCTCAGATTTCGGGAATGTGGCCGCGGCTCCACTCGGGCGCGGAGTCGAGCACCGCCGAGGTCTCCGCGCCCAGCCCCAGCGCCGCGGCGTGGACCAGGGCCTCGACCGTGTCGACGTCGGCGCGGACGCGCTCGGGGACTCCCGTGGTCAGCGGCGTGTACCCGAGGCCGATGTGACGCGCCAGCGATCCGCCGCCGAACGCCGGCGTATGCGCCTGGCCACGCATCGCCGTGAGCAGCGTCGTCCCCGTGCCGTCCGCGTCGCCCACGACGGCGCGCGGGTGCCGCGCCGCCAGCGCGAGCGCCACGTCGAGCGCCTCGCCGGTGAGCGACGGGATGTCTCCGAGCAGGACCGCCCGTGGCGTATCCAGGTTGCACGCCGCCAGGCCCGCGTCGATGGCCGCAGCGAGCGACGGCGGCTGGGGTTCCACCAGCGCCTGGGCCCCGAGGCGCTCGAACACGTCGATGGCTCCCGCGGCCGTGACGACCGTGACGCGCGCCACGGAGGCAGCGGACACGGCGGCGCCCACGGTGTCGAGGGAGAAGGCGCGGGCGAGGCGGGACCGGAGCTCAGTTGGCACATCGAGCCTGCTCTTGGCGGGGGCGACGCCCCTCGCTGGGATCACGATCTGCCACGCGCGTGCGCTCACGCGGTCAGGCATAGACTCCAGTGTATTCAGCAGCCGGCGCTCGCCGGCACGACCTCAGGAGAACCGTGCGCCTCATCACCGTGCTGTCCGGCGGTGTCGGCGGGGCCAGGTTCGCGACGGCCCTGCGCGACGCCACCCGCGAGACGGATGTCGAGATCCGGCTCATCGTCAACACCGCGGACGACATGTGGCTCGCTGGGCTGCGCATCTGCCCCGATCTCGACTCGATCACGTATGCGCTCGCCGGCGTCAACGACACCCAGCGCGGATGGGGGCGCGAGGGCGACACCGAGCGCGTGTCCGCCGAACTCAAGGCCTGGGGCATCGGCTGGCCGTGGTTCACGCTCGGCGACCTGGACTTGGGGATGCACATCGCACGCACGTCGCTGCTGCGGGATGGCGTGTCCCTGACCGATGCGGTGGCCAGGCTGACGAGCCGATGGGACCTGGGTGTGACGCTCGTCCCGATGACGGACGACGAAGTCGAGACCCACGTCCGCACGGAGCACGGGGATCTACACTTCCAGGAGTGGTGGACGCGGCACCGTGCGCAGCTGCCGGCGGAGGCGTTCCAGTACCGCGGTGTCGACCAGGCGGTCGCGTCGCCCGGTGCCCTCGCGGCGATTGCCGACGCCGACGCGGTCCTGCTCGCGCCGTCGAACCCCGTCGTCTCGATCGGCCCGATCCTCGCGGTGCCCGGCATGCGCGAGGCGCTCGTCGACGCGCCGGCGCGTGTGGTCGGAGTCTCGCCCATCATCGGCGGCGCGGTGGTGCGGGGCATGGCCGATGCCTGCCTCACCGCGATCGGCGTCGCGACCGATGCGGCGGCCGTCGCCGGGCACTACGGCGCCCGGTCGCGCGGCGGGCTGCTGGACGGCTGGCTGGTCGACGAGGTGGACGCCGATGCAGTGGCCGGGATCGAGGCCGACGGGATCGCCTCGCGGGCCGTGCCGCTGTGGCTGAAGGAGCGGGCGGCGGCGCGCACCCTCGCGCTCGACACGCTGGCGCTCGCGCGGGACCTCCGGGCCTAGCGACCCGCTGGCTGAGGCGAGCGCGCCGGCGTCATCCCGTAGGACTCGGGGTCGAACTCCCCGTAGCGCTCCCTGAACTCCGCGGCCCGTCCCGGCCACAGCAGGGTCTGCCGTCCAGACCGCTCGTCGACGTACCAGTTGCTGCACCCGCCGCTGGTCCACACCGTCGCGGCGGAGCGCCTGTCCATCTCCTCGACGTATGCGTGCTGCGCGCCGGCGTGCACGTCGAGCACGCGGCCGGCCGTGACGTGCCTCAGCGCCCCGAGCACGTAGGAGATCTGCGTCTCGATCATGTAGATCGACGAGTTGTGGCCCAGGCTCGCATTGGGGCCGTCGAGGATGAAGAGGTTCGGGAAGCCGTGCACGGTCGTGGAGGCGTAGGCCTCCATGCCGTCGGCCCAGGCCCGGGCGAGCGTGGCGCCGCCCGCACCGGTGACGAGTCGGGCGTAGGGCTGCTCCGCTGTGACGAAGCCGGTGGCCAGGACGATGGCGTCGGCGCCGATGCAGGTGCCGTCCGCCGTGAGCGCCCCACCTGGGGTAAGGGCCTCCAGCTCGGAGGCGACGACGCGCACGTTGGCGCGGCTCATGGCCGGGTAGAAGTCCTCGGAGAACAGCACGCGCTTGCAGCCGAACTCGTACCCGGGCGTGAGCGTGTCCCGCAGTGCAGGGTCGTCGACCTGCGACTCCAGGTGCGCCAGCGCCCGTGCTCGCTCGGTGCGCCGGGTCTCGAGGTCGGCACCCCGCGCCTCGAACAGTCGCTCCGCAGCCTCGAAGGCCTCGTGGCGCGCCTCGTCGATCCGGTGAGGGTCCGTCGCGAACTCCTCGAGCTCGTCGGTCGTGTACGCGCGGTCGTCGCGGGGGAGGACATAGGGCGGGGTGCGCAGCACCATCGTGAGCGATCTGGCGGTCTCCGCCAGGTGCGGTGCGATCTGCACGGCGCTCGCGCCGGCGCCCACGAGCACGACGTCCTTGCCCGCGAGGTCGACGTCGTGGTTCCACCGAGCCGAGTGCATGAGGGGACCGTCGAATGCGTCGACGTCCACCCCGGCCGGGAAGCGCGGCTCGGTGAGGCGTCCCGCGGCCATGACGAGCGCGCGCGCGGCCAGCGGTCCGCGAGTGGTCTCGAGGCGCCACAGCGATGACTCCGCGTCCCACCGTGCCGAATCCAGCGCCGCTCCCAGCCGGAGCCGCTCCGCGATGGCGCGGCGCTCGGCGACGGTCGCCAGATAGTCCTGGATCTCGGCGCCGGGCGCGAACACCCGGCTGAACGACGGGTTCGGGATGAAGGACAGGCTGTACAGGTGGGACGGGATGTCGCACGCGACGCCGGGGTACGTGTTGTCGCGCCACGTGCCGCCGACAGTGTCGCCGCGCTCGAGCACGACGAGGCTGTCGACGCCTTCATCGAGCAGGCGCGACGCCATGCCGAGCCCTGCGAAGCCCGCGCCGACGATCGCGACGTCGACGGGCGCGGGGCTCATCGCCCGCTCCCCGGAGCGCCGTAGGTGGTGGACCGGAGGCGCAGCTGCCTGCCGAGCCTCCGCGCGATTCCGCGGGCCTCGTCGACGGTCAGCGTCGTGCCTGCTCCCATCGCGTCGTGCCGGATGCGCGTGCCCTGCAGCAGCGTGCCGCCGAGGTCGTCGGCTCCGGCGCTCAGCAGCGCGGTCGCCGTCTCGATACCCAGGCGCGGCCAGGCCGCCTGCACGTGCCCGATCGAGCCGTGCAGCGCGAGCCGTGTGACGGCGTACATCGCGCGGTGCTCGTCGAGCTCCGACCGTCCCTCGACGAGCGGCACCAGAGAGCGGCCGGGCACCGGCATCGGCACCGCCTCGGTGAACCCGGCGTGCTCGCCCTGCAGCGCTCGCAGCCTGGCGAGGTGCGCGATGCGCTGCGTCGCGGTCTCGCCGTGGCCGTAGAAGACCACGGAGGTCGAGCGCAGCCCCAGGCGGTGCGCCGCGGTGATCGACTCGATCCACTGCGGCACGGGGAGGTCGTCGGGGAAGCGCTCGGCCCTGACGGCCTCGTCGAGGAGCTTCACGCCGGTCCCAGGCACGGTCGCGACGCCGGCGGCGCCGAGCGCCTCGAGCTGATCCGCCACGGTGCGGCCGGTGCGCGCTGCGCCGTCGACGACATCGGCCGGCCGGAACGCGTGCAGGTGGATGCCCGGTGCCGCGGCCATGACGGCGCGTGCGATGTCCTCGTACGTCGACGCCGGCGCGTCTGCCGGGACGGTGCCCTGGATGCAGATCTCCTCGGCGCCGTCGTCCTGGGCCTCGGCGGCGATCGCGGCGATGGCCGCGAGGTCGAGGACGCCGTGCGGGCCCTCGAGCCCGAACTGGGCGGAGTCGATGTTGCGGTTGACGACGAGGCTCGCCGTCTCGCCCACCGCGCTGCGGCGCAGCCCGTCCGCGACGCCTGCGAGGCGGTCCAGGTCCTCGCCGGTCACGGTCAGCAGCGTGGCGAGCGCCTCGGCATCGAGCAGGTCGGGGGTGGCGGCCAGGTGGAGCGCGTCCTCGGCGGCCGCCTCGGAGGCGCGCTCCCGCCAGGAGCGCCTGCGCCGCGAGGACCACGACGACAGCCCGTCGTCGTCTGCGCCGGCCGCCCTCGTGGTGGCGAGCCCGTCGGGCGTCGCGAGCGCGTCGACGGCGGGCCACAGTGCGGGGTCGATCCACTCCTCGCGCCTGGCGATGTACTCGGGGTGGGCGGTGAGCCGTTCCATGAGCTCGAAGCCGGCCGCGGCGGTGTCAGTCGCGAGCCGGTCGAGCTGCGGCCACGGCCGCTCGGGGTTGACGTGGTCGGCCGTGAGGGGGCTGACGCCGCCCCAGTCGTCGACCCCGGCGTCCAGCAAGGCGGTGAGCATCGCGGTCGACGACAGGTTGGGCGGCGCCTGGATGCGGGCGCCCGGCCCCATCACGAGCCGCGCGGCGGCGACGGCGGCGAGGTACTCCTGGTCCTCCGCATCGGCCGCGTCCTGCATGGCGGTGGCGGGCTTGGCCCTGAAGTTCTGGACGATCGTCTCCTGGATGCCGCCGTGGCGCTCGGACACGTCGCGCAGGTCCAGGAGCGACTGGGCACGCTCGGGCAGCGACTCGCCGATCCCCACGAGGATGCCGGTGGTGAACGGGATGCGGGCCGCGCCGGCGTCCTCGAGCACCTGCAGGCGGACCGCCGGGTCCTTGTCGGGCGAGCCGAAGTGGACCTCGCCAGGCTCGGTGAAGAGGCGGGTCGAGCTGGTCTCGAGCATCATGCCCATCGAGGGGGCCGAGTCCCGCAGGGCCGCGAGCTCCTCCGCGGTCATGACGCCGGGGTTGAGGTGCGCGAGCAGGCCGGTCTCGCGCGTGATCAGCCGCGCGAGATGGCCGACGTACTCGAGCGTCGTCGCGAAGCCGTGCGCGTCGAGCCACTCCTGCGCGACGTCCCAGCGGTCCTCCGGGCGGTCGCCCAGGGTGAGCAGCGCCTCGTTGCAGCCCAGCGCCGCTCCCTGGTAGGCGACGGCGAGGACCTGCTCCTCGGACATGAAGGCGTCCTTGTGCTTGCGCGCGAGCTTGGCGGGGGTGTCGACGAAGACGCAGTAGTGGCAGCGGTCGCGGCAGAGGGTGGTGACCGGGATGAAGACCTTGCGCGAGTACGTGATGACGCCGGGGCGCCCGGCGGCCGCGAGCCCCTCGTCGCGCATCGCGGCGGCCTCGGCCATCACCGCGGCGAGCACGTCGCCTCGTGCGCTCAGCAGCGTCTCGACGTCGGAGGACTCCAGGCGCAGCCCCGAC
The DNA here is from genome assembly GCA_030428165.1 of Actinomycetes bacterium. Taxonomy (GTDB): domain Bacteria; phylum Actinomycetota; class Actinomycetes; order Actinomycetales; family Demequinaceae; genus Demequina. The sequence goes on along the minus strand of JAUIBG010000030.1, from coordinate 12,183 downwards.
CTGGCGGCAGAGGCGACCGATGCGGGAGTGCGCGACGTCGACGGGCCTGCGCCGGTGGCGGTGACGGGTGCGGTCACGCGGTCCTCCCTCCCAGAGTCGTGTGCCCGGGGCAGTTCAATGTAACCGTGCCATGTTTCGGGAAAGCGTCCCTGTCGGTACCCCTCGTGGCGCAGTGCGGTTTGCGGTGGTGTCGTCGTAGGCTTGCACGTGCAGCAGCGTGTCCGGCGATGGTGCCGATGTGGAACGCTGCGCGGCTTTGACTACCCGCTCCTGCGCGGGTACAGTAGACGTTCGTGCCCGCCGCGCGCGGGGTTCTGCGCGCGCCCGCGGGCGTGCACCATATGAATGGAACGACACGCCCGGGCGCGGGGGTCGGACCAACGACCACCAGTGTGAGACAAACAGACGGAGATATGTAGTGCCTACGATCCAGCAGTTGGTCAGGAAGGGACGCCAGGACAAGGCGTCCAAGACCAAGACCCCGGCTCTGAAGTCGAGCCCGCAGCGCCGTGGCGTGTGCACCCGCGTGTACACGACCACCCCCAAGAAGCCGAACTCGGCCCTGCGCAAGGTCGCGCGTGTGCGCCTGTCGTCCGGCATCGAGGTCACCGCGTACATCCCCGGTGAGGGCCACAACCTCCAGGAGCACTCGATCGTGCTCGTTCGCGGCGGTCGTGTGAAGGACCTCCCCGGTGTCCGCTACAAGATCGTCCGCGGCTCCCTCGACACCCAGGGTGTCAAGGGCCGCCAGCAGGCTCGCAGCCGCTACGGCGCGAAGAGGGAGAAGAAGTAATGCCTCGCAAGGGACCCGCGCCTAAGCGCCCCGTCATCGACGACCCGGTCTACGGCGCCACCGTCGTCACCCAGCTGATCAACAAGGTCCTCCTCGACGGCAAGAAGTCCGTCGCCGAGGCGATCGTCTACGGCGCCCTCGAGGGCGTCGCCGAGAAGTCGGGCCAGGACCCCGTCGTCGTGCTCAAGCGCGCGCTCGACAACATCCGCCCGGCGCTCGAGGTCCGCTCCCGCCGCGTCGGCGGCGCGACCTACCAGGTCCCCGTCGACGTCCGCCCGCAGCGCCAGACCACCCTCGCGCTGCGCTGGCTCGTGGACTTCTCGCGTCAGCGTCGCGAGAACACCATGACCGAGCGTCTGATGAACGAGATCCTCGACGCCTCGAACGGCCTCGGCGCCGCTGTGAAGCGTCGCGAGGACATGCACAAGATGGCTGAGTCGAACCGCGCCTTCGCGCACTACCGCTGGTAGTCGCGGCCGGTTCACCACCAACAATTAAGAAAACGTAGGAGAACATCTCGTGGCACAGGACGTGCTGACGGACCTCACCAAGGTCCGCAACATCGGCATCATGGCTCACATCGATGCCGGCAAGACGACGACGACCGAGCGGATCCTGTTCTACACGGGCGTCAACTACAAGATCGGCGAGACCCACGACGGCGCCTCGACGACCGACTGGATGGCGCAGGAGCAGGAGCGCGGCATCACCATCACGTCCGCCGCGGTGACGTGCTTCTGGGACAACAACCAGATCAACATCATCGACACCCCGGGCCACGTGGACTTCACCGTTGAGGTGGAGCGCTCGCTCCGCGTCCTCGACGGCGCTGTCGCGGTCTTCGACGGCAAGGAGGGCGTGGAGCCCCAGTCCGAGACCGTGTGGCGTCAGGCCGACAAGTACGACGTCCCCCGCATCTGCTTCGTCAACAAGATGGACAAGCTCGGCGCGGACTTCTACTTCACCGTCGACACGATCATCAACCGCCTCGGTGCCAAGCCGTTGGTCATCCAGCTGCCCATCGGCGCTGAGAACGACTTCGTCGGCATCGTCGACCTCGTCGAGATGAACGCCAAGGTGTGGCCCGGCGACGCCAAGGGCGACGTGACCATGGGTGCCTCCTACGAGACCACCGAGATCCCCGCCGACCTCAAGGACAAGGCCGACGAGTACCGCGCCCAGCTGCTCGAGACCGTCGCCGAGTCGGACGAGGACCTGCTCGAAAAGTACCTCGGTGGCGAGGAGCTGACAGTCGCTGAGATCAAGGCCGCCATCCGCAAGATGACGATCGCCTCCGAGCTCTACCCGGTGCTGTGCGGCTCCGCGTTCAAGAACCGCGGCGTCCAGCCCATGCTCGACGCGGTCATCGACTACCTGCCCGCGCCGCTCGACGTGCCCGCCATCCAGGGCCACGAGGCCGGCGACGAGGAGAAGGTCATCGAGCGTCACGCCGACGCGAACGAGCCGTTCTCGGCCCTCGCGTTCAAGGTCGTCGCGCACCCGTTCTTCGGTCGCCTCACCTACATCCGCGTGTACTCCGGCCACCTCGAGTCCGGTGCGCAGATCATCAACTCGACCAAGGGCAAGAAGGAGCGCGTCGGCAAGCTCTTCCAGATGCACGCCAACAAGGAGAACCCGGTCGAGTCGGTCTCCGCTGGCCACATCTACGCCGTGATCGGACTCAAGGACACCACGACGGGCGATACGCTGTGCGACCCGAACTCGCAGGTCGTCCTCGAGTCCATGACCTTCCCCGACCCCGTCATCGACGTGGCGATCGAGCCCAAGACCAAGGGCGACCAGGAGAAGCTGTCGATCGCGATCCAGAAGCTCGCCGAGGAGGACCCGACCTTCCGCGTGCGCCTGGACGAGGAGACCGGCCAGACCGTCATCGGCGGCATGGGCGAGCTCCACCTCGACATCCTCGTGGACCGCATGAAGCGCGAGTTCAAGGTCGACGCCAACGTCGGTAAGCCCCAGGTGGCCTACCGCGAGGCGATCAAGGGCACGGTCGACAAGTACGACTACACCCACAAGAAGCAGACCGGAGGCTCCGGCCAGTTCGCGAAGGTGCAGATCTCCCTCGAGCCGCTGCCCGAGGACTCCGAGGTCCAGTACGAGTTCGTGAACGCCGTCACCGGTGGTCGCGTCCCCCGTGAGTACATCCCGTCCGTCGACGCCGGCATCCAGGCCGCGATGGAGCTCGGCATCCAGGCCGGCTTCCCCGTGACCGGTGTCCGCGCCACGCTGCTGGACGGCCAGTACCACGATGTCGACTCCTCGGAGATGGCGTTCAAGATCGCCGGCTCGATGGTCTTCAAGGAGGCCGCGCGGAAGGCGAACCCCGTCATCCTCGAGCCGATGATGGCCGTCGAGGTGCGTACGCCCGAGGAGTACATGGGCGACGTCATCGGCGACCTCAACTCGCGTCGTGGCCAGATCCGACAGATGTCGGATGCCGCAGGCGTGAAGGTTATCGATGCTTTGGTGCCGCTGTCCGAGATGTTCGGCTACGTCGGCGACCTGCGTTCCAAGACGTCGGGCCGCGCGGTGTACTCGATGAGCTTCGACAGCTACGCCGAGGTTCCTCGCGCAGTCGCCGAGGAAATCATTGCCAAGACCCGGGGCGAGTAGTCCCACCGGTTGAAACAGAAAGAGCGACCAGGTCGGATGCGCCGCCCCAGTGGCAAATAGCCTCGCAAGGCACTAGCATCTTCACCCGAGTCTCACGTAATTCAGGAGGAAAACCTCATGGCTAAGGCCAAGTTCGAGCGGACCAAGCCGCACGTCAACATCGGCACCATCGGTCACGTCGACCACGGTAAGACCACGCTGACCGCCGCGATCTCCAAGGTCCTGCACGACAAGTACCCGGAGCTCAACCCCTTCACGCCTTTCGAGGACATCGACAAGGCTCCGGAGGAGCGCGAGCGCGGTATCACCATCAACATCGCGCACATCGAGTACGAGACCGAGAAGCGCCACTACGCGCACGTCGACGCACCCGGTCACGCCGACTACATCAAGAACATGATCACCGGTGCCGCTCAGATGGACGGCGCGATCCTCGTGGTCGCGGCGACCGACGGCCCGATGGCCCAGACGCGTGAGCACGTGCTGCTCGCCAAGCAGGTCGGCGTGCCGTACCTGATGGTCGCGCTGAACAAGGCCGACATGGTCGACGACGAGGAGATCCTCGAGCTCGTCGAGGTCGAGGTCCGTGACCTCCTGGCCTCGCAGGGCTTCGACGAGGATGCCCCCGTCATCAAGGTCTCCGCGCTGAAGGCGCTCGAGGGCGACCCGGAGTGGGTCAAGACCGTCGAGGAGCTCATGGAGGCCGTCGACGAGAACATCCCCGAGCCCGAGCGTGACATGGACAAGCCGTTCCTCATGCCCATCGAGGACGTCTTCACCATCACCGGTCGTGGCACCGTCGTCACCGGCAAGGTTGAGCGCGGCAAGCTCGCGATCAACTCGGAGGTCGAGATCCTCGGCATCCGCGAGCCGCAGAAGACCACGGTCACCGGTATCGAGATGTTCCACAAGCAGATGGACGAGGCGTGGGCCGGCGAGAACTGCGGTCTGCTGCTCCGTGGCACCAAGCGCGAGGACGTCGAGCGCGGTCAGGTCATCGTGGCCCCCGGCACGACCACCCCGCACACCAACTTCGAGGCGAAGATCTACGTCCTGAACAAGGACGAGGGTGGCCGCCACAACCCCTTCTACACGAACTACCGCCCGCAGTTCTACTTCCGCACCACGGATGTGACCGGCGTCATCACGCTGCCCGAGGGCACCGAGATGGTCATGCCGGGCGACACCACCGAGATCACGGTCGAGCTCATCCAGCCGATCGCGCTCGAGGAGGGCCAGGGCATCGCCATCCGTGAGGGCGGCCGTACCGTCGGCTCCGGCACAGTGACGAAGATCACCAAGTAGTTCTTCCAGAACTCCTCATTCGGGGGCTCGGCCGTAAGGCCGGGCCCCCGTTTGCGCGTCCGGGGCCTGGCAGTTCGGCCGGCCCTGCGCCGCTTCCCGCTTCTGCTCCCTGCCATCCCGCGTCCCGTGAACCGCACAGATCCGCGGGTCGCGGCAACGTGTCGCCGCGGGCCGATGTGAGAGCGTCAGATGTGTGCAGATCGTGCGGGTGACGAGCGCGTCGGGGGTGGTGGGTTAGCCGCGGCGGGCGCGGCGCCCGTTCAACAGTGTCACCGTGATGATCAGGATCACGAGGCCCACGTACGCGTAGGTCGCCACCTGCGGGGAGATGAGGTGCGCCAGCAGCACGCCGGGGTAGCTCGCGACCGCTGCGGAGATGCCGATCGTGAGGCCCTCACGGAGGTCGACGAGGCCGGAGCGCGCATTGGAGATGGTGCCCACCATCGAGGTCGGCACCATCGCGAGCAGCGAGGTGCCCTTCGCCATCACGTCAGACGCGCCGAGCAGCAGGATCATCGAGGGGATGACGATGACGCCGCCGCCGATGCCGAGCAGTCCCGAGGCGACCCCCATGCCGAGGCCGATGGCGAGAGAGACGAGCGCCCCGGTCCAGCCGATCTCGATCGCGGCGTCGCGAGACGGGATCTCGAGAAGGGTCGCGACGCCGATGCCCACCATCGCCACGACGAAGATGTAGCGCTGCACCCGATTGCTGATCAGCTTCAGCAGCCGGGTGCCGACCAGCGAGCCGAGCGCGCCACCGAGCGCGATGATCGCCCCGGCCTCCCATGCGACATGCCCCTCGCTCGCGTAGCCGATGGTGCCGGCGACGGCCGCGGGGAACACCGCGGCGAGCGAGGTGGCCGCCGCCTTGCGCTGCTCATAGCGCAGCACCCGCGCGATCAGAGGAACCATGACGACGCCGCCGCCGATGCCGAACACCCCTGACAGCAGGCCGCCGAGGATGCCGATGCCGAGCAGCGCGCCGATCTTCGAGGCGGGGGAGGAGGGCACGATCACACTCTTTCACAGGTCTGGTGCGCCGCCGCGACATGTGCAACGATGGCTCCACAACCGGCGGTTGAACCCGCCCATTCATCCGCGCGCATGCGCCTTTGCATCTGACGCGCGGTTCTGGCACAATATTCAGGTTGCCTCCTGACGGGGGCGCTCCCACCACGCCCAATCGAGAGAAATCTTGAAACGGTCGAGTGCGTCGCGAATGTGCGACACGCCCGAGCGCGGGGGTCGGAGGATTCGGACGCTGTCCGGAGCCGCGGGAGCAGCAGTTGGAAATAACGAGAGAGAAGGCGTAAGCGCTATGGCGGGACAGAAGATCCGCATCAGGCTGAAGAGCTATGACCACGAGGTCATCGACTCCTCCGCCCGCAAGATCGTTGAGACGGTCACGCGTGCAGGCGCGTCGGTGGTCGGCCCCGTGCCGCTCCCGACGGAGAAGAACGTGTACGTCGTCATCCGCTCTCCTCACAAGTACAAGGACTCCCGCGAGCACTTCGAGATGCGCACCCACAAGCGCCTCATCGACATCGTGGACCCGACGCCCAAGGCAGTCGATTCGCTCATGCGCCTCGACCTCCCCGCGGACGTCAACATCGAGATCAAGCTCTAAGCAGTTAAGGACTCCACTCACATGACTACGACTTCCTCTGCCCAGCGCACCGCGCTGCTTGGTACGAAGCTGGGCATGACGCAGGTGTGGGACGACGAGGGCCGGGTTGTCCCGGTGACCGTCATCCAGGTCGACACCAATGTCGTGACCCAGGTGCGCAACGCCGAGACCGACGGCTACGAGGCCGTGCAGCTCGCGTTCGGCACCGTCGACCCGCGTCGCGTCACCAACCCCCTCAAGGGCCACTTCGAGGCCGCCGGCGTCACGCCGCGCCGCCACGTTGCCGAGGTGCGCACGTCCGACGCCTCCGAGTTCTCGCTCGGCCAGGAGCTGACCGCCGCCGTGTTCGAGGCCGGCCAGAAGGTCGACGTCACCGGCACGACCAAGGGCAAGGGCACCGCTGGTGTCATGAAGCGCCACGGCTTCCACGGCGTCGGCGCCTCCCACGGTGCGCACCGCAACCACCGCAAGCCGGGCTCCATCGGCAACGCCTCGACCCCTGGACACGTGTTCAAGGGTCTGAAGATGGCGGGCCGCATGGGCAACGCCCGCAAGACCGTCCAGAACCTGACCGTCCACTCGGTCGACGCCGACAAGGGCCTCGTGCTCGTCAAGGGCGCCGTCCCGGGCAACAAGGGCGGGGTCGTTCTGATCCGCTCCGCAGTGAAGGGTGCGTGACATGGCTGACACCATCACCGTCGACGTGCGCGACGCCTCGGGCAAGAAGGCCGGCACGGCCGAGCTTCCCGCCGAGGTCTTCGACGTCGTCACCAACGTTCCGCTGATCCACCAGGTCGTCGTCGCCCAGCGCGCCGCGGCCCGCCAGGGCACGCACGCCACCAAGACCCGCGCCGATGTCGCGGGCGGTGGCAGGAAGCCCTACAAGCAGAAGGGCACCGGCCGCGCTCGCCAGGGCTCGATCCGCGCCCCGCAGTTCGCGGGCGGTGGAGTCGTGCACGGCCCGCAGCCGCGTGACTACTCGCAGCGGACCCCCAAGAAGATGAAGGCCGCCGCCCTGCGCGGTGCGCTGTCCGACCGTGCCCGCGCTGGCCGCGTGCACGTTGTCAAGGACGTCATCAAGGGCGACGCCCCGTCGACCAAGGACGCGCTCGCCGCGATCATGAAGCTCACCGAGGGCCGCTCGGCCCTCGTCGTGCTGACCGCAGGCGACGACGTCGCACGCCTCTCGCTGCGCAACGCCGCTGACATCCACGTGATCGACGCGTCGCAGCTCAACACCTACGACGTGCTCGTCTCCGACGACACGGTCTTCACCCAGGCCGCCCTCGAGGCGTTCCTCGGTGGCGCGAAGGAGGAGTCGAAGTGAGCCTCAACAAGGACCCGCGCGACATCCTGATCCGTCCGATCATCTCGGAGAAGAGCTACTCGCTCATGGACCAGGGCAAGTACACCTTCGAGGTGGACCCGCGCTCGAACAAGACCGAGATCAAGATCGCCATCGAGCAGGTCTTCGGCGTCAAGGTCGTCTCCGTGAACACCATCAACCGCAAGGGCAAGACGCGGCGTACGCGCTACGGCCTGGGCAAGCGCAAGGACGTCAAGCGGGCCATCGTGACCGTCGGCGACGGCGAGGCCCTGGACGTCTTCTCCGGCCACGTTGGCAGCTAAGGACTGATTGATCATGGCTATCCGCAAGCACAAGCCGACGACCCCGGGCCGCCGTGGCTCGTCCGTCGCCGACTTCGCCGAGGTCACGAGGACCACTCCGGAGAAGTCGCTCACGCGCCCGCTGGCTAAGAAGGGCGGCCGCAACAACACCGGTCGCATCACCACCCGTCACCAGGGTGGCGGTCACAAGCGCGCCTACCGCGTGATCGACTTCCGTCGTCACGACAAGGACGGCGTGCCCGCGACCGTGGCGCACATCGAGTACGACCCCAACCGCACCGCGCGCATCGCGCTGCTGCACTACGCCGACGGCGAGAAGCGCTACATCATCGCGCCGAGCAAGCTGGAGCAGGGTGCGCTCGTCGAGGCCGGAGCCGGGGCTGACATCAAGCCCGGCAACAACCTGCCGTTGCGCAACATCCCGGTCGGTACCGTCGTGCACGCCATCGAGCTCCGCCCCGGTGGCGGCGCCAAGATCGCCCGCTCCGCAGGCGCCTCGGTGCAGCTCGTCGCCAAGGAGGGCCGCTTCGCGCAGCTGCGCATGCCCTCCGGCGAGATCCGCAACGTGGACGCTCGCTGCCGCGCCACCATCGGCGAGGTCGGCAACGCCGAGCAGTCGAACATCAACTGGGGCAAGGCCGGTCGCAACCGCTGGAAGGGCAAGCGCCCGACCGTCCGCGGTGTCGTCATGAACCCCGTCGACCACCCGCACGGTGGTGGTGAGGGCAAGACGTCCGGTGGTCGTCACCCCGTCAGCCCGTGGGGCAAGCCCGAGGGCCGCACCCGCAAGCCGGGCAAGGAATCCGACAAGCTCATCGTGCGCCGCCGTCGCACCGGCAAGAAGCGCTAAGGAGTACTTCAGATGCCTCGTAGTCTCAAGAAGGGCCCCTTCATCGACGACCACCTTCAGAAGAAGGTGGACGCTCAGAATGAGGCGGGTACCAAGAACGTCATCAAGACCTGGTCGCGCCGCAGCGTCATCACGCCGGACTTCCTGGGTCACACGTTCGCCGTGCACGACGGCCGCAAGCACGTGCCGGTGTTCGTCACCGAATCGATGGTGGGTCACAAGCTGGGCGAGTTCGCCCCGACCCGCACGTTCAAGGGTCACATCAAGGACGACCGGAAGGGCCGTCGCTAGGCCCCGCGCCTACCGCACGGTACGTAAGGAGTAGAAATGGAAGCCAAGGCGAAGACGCGCTACGTGCGCGTGACCGCCCAGAAGGCTCGCCGCGTCGTCAACCTGGTGCGCGGCATGAACGCCGTCGAGGCTGAGACTGTTCTCAAGTTCCAGCCCCAGGCCGTGGCCGAGGACGTGCGCAAGCTCATCCACGCCGCTCTCGCCAACGCGCGCGTCAAGGCCGATGAGGCCGGCGAGCGCTTCGACGAGAACGAGTACATCATCACCGAGATCATGGTCGACGAGGGTCCCACGATGAAGCGGATCCGTCCGCGCGCCCAGGGCCGCGCGAACCGCGTCCTCAAGCGGTCCAGCCACATCTCGATCACCGTTGCCACGCCTGCCGACGTGGCCGCCGCCAAGGAAGAGGTGTCTGCCTAATGGGTCAGAAGATCAACCCCACCGGCTACCGCCTGGGCATCACGACCGACCACCGCAGCCGCTGGTTCGCGGACTCGACCAAGCCGGGCGAGCGCTACCGCGACTACGTGGACGAGGACGTGAAGATCCGCAAGCTCCTGGCCACCGGCCTCGAGCGCGCGGGCGTGTCCAAGGTCGAGATCGAGCGCACGCGTGAGCGTGTCCGCGTCGACCTCCACACCGCGCGTCCCGGCATCGTCATCGGTCGCCGCGGCGCCGAGGCCGACAAGCTCCGCTCGAACCTGGAGAAGCTCACTGGTAAGCAGGTCCAGCTGAACATCCTCGAGGTCAAGAACGCCGAGATCGACGCTCAGCTGGTCGCTCAGGGCATCGCCGAGCAGCTCGCGTCGCGTGTCGCGTTCCGCCGTGCCATGCGCAAGGGCATCCAGTCGGCGCTGCGCGCCGGCGCCAAGGGCATCCGCGTGCAGTGCTCGGGCCGCCTCGGCGGCGCCGAGATGTCGCGCTCGGAGTTCTACCGCGAGGGCCGTGTGCCGCTGCACACGCTCCGCGCGAACATCGACTACGGCTTCTTCGAGTCCCGCACGACGTTCGGCATCATCGGCGTCAAGGTGTGGATCTACAAGGGCGACATGACGGAGAAGGAGTGGGCCGCCGAGCAGGCGAAGGCTCCCCGTCCTCAGCGCGGCCGTGGCCGTGGCGACCGCGGTGAGCGCGGTGGCCGCGACAGCAACCGTGGCGGCGCCCGTGGCGCCGAGTCGCAGTCGGCTCCGGCCGAGGCTGCGGCTGCAGGAAAGGAAGGCTAGGGCATGCTTATCCCTCGTCGTGTCAAGCACCGCAAGCAGCACCACCCGGGTCGTTCCGGCGCTGCCTCGGGCGGCACCAAGGTCTCGTTCGGCGACTACGGCATTCAGGCTCTCGAGCCCGCCTACGTCACGAACCGCCAGATCGAGGCTGCTCGTATCGCGATGACCCGTCACGTGAAGCGCGGCGGAAAGGTGTGGATCACCATCTACCCCGACCGTCCGCTCACCAAGAAGCCTGCCGAGGTCCGCATGGGCTCCGGTAAGGGCTCCCCCGAGTGGTGGGTCGCCAACGTCAAGCCGGGCCGAGTCATGTTCGAGCTCGCCGGCGTGGACGAGGAGCTCGCCCGTGAGGCGCTCCGCCGCGCCCAGCACAAGCTCCCGATGAAGACTCGCTTCGTGAAGCGTGAAGGTGGTGACATCTAATGGCGATCGGCACCAAGGACCTGATGCCCGCCGAGCTCGACGGCATGGACGACGCACGTCTCATGGACGAGCTGAAGAAGGCCAAGGAGGAGCTGTTCAACCTGCGCTTCCAGTCGGCCACCGGTCAGCTCGAGAACCACGGGCGCCTCAAGGCCGTCAAGCGCGACATCGCCCGTATCTACACGATCCTGCGCGAGCGCGAGCTCGGCATCAGGACCGCCCCGGGCGAGAAGGCTTAAGGAGTTCACATGTCTAGCACCAAGCACTCGACTGCCACTGAGGAGCACCGCGCGTACCGCAAGACGCGCCGTGGCTACGTGGTCAGCGACAAGATGGACAAGACGATCACCGTCGTCGTGGAGGACCGCGTCAAGCACCCCCTCTACGGCAAGGTGATGCGTCGTAACAGCAAGATCAAGGCCCACGACGAGGCCAACACCGCCGGTATCGGCGACCTCGTCGTCGTGATGGAGACCCGTCCGCTGTCCGCTTCCAAGCGGTGGCGTCTGGTCGAGATCGTCGAGAAGGCCAAGTAACGGACAGTTCGTCCAGGCTCGCGCGGACAGCGTGAGAACCGTTCGACAGGAGTAGACAGACATGATTCAGCAGGAGTCGCGGCTCAAGGTCGCCGACAACACCGGTGCCAAGGAGATCCTTGTCATCCGTGTGCTCGGCGGCTCCAAGCGCCGTTACGCCGGCATCGGCGACACCATCGTCGCCACCGTCAAGGATGCGATCCCCGGCGGCAACGTGAAGAAGGGCGACGTCGTCAAGGCCGTCGTCGTGCGCACCACCAAGGAGCGCCGACGTCCGGATGGCTCGTACATCCGCTTCGACGAGAACGCTGCCGTCATCCTCAAGGGTGACGCAACCGACCCGCGTGGCACCCGCATCTTCGGCCCGGTGGGCCGCGAGCTGCGTGACAAGAAGTTCATGAAGATCATCTCGCTGGCACCGGAGGTGTTGTAAATGGCGAAGATCAAGAAGGGCGACAAGGTCCAGGTCATCGCAGGCCGCGACCGCGGCAAGACCGGCACCGTCCTGGAGGTCGACGTTGAGCGCGACCGCGTGATCGTCGAGGGCATCAAGCGCGTGACCCGTCACGTCAAGCCCGGCACCCGCGCCTCGAACCAGGCCGGCGGCATCGAGAACATCGAGGCCCCCATCCACATCTCGAACGTGATGCTGGTGGACCCGAGCACCAAGAAGCCCACCCGCGTGGGCTACCGCAATGAGGAAGTCGAGCAGGACGGCCGCACCGTGACCAAGCGCGTGCGCGTCGCCAAGAGCTCGGGGAAGGACGTCTGATGGCGACCGCTACCGACTACCAGCCCCGCCTGAAGCTCAAGTACCGCGCGGACATCGTCCCCGCGCTGCGCGAGGAGTTCTCGCACGAGAACATCAT
>JAUIBG010000029.1 GCA_030428165.1 Actinomycetes bacterium | reverse complement strand
GTGGCGCACTTGACGCCGACGCCGTGCTTCTTGATCGCGTTGGCCGCGTCGATGGTGATCTGGTCGTCCGTCGCGTCGCGCGACGTCACGGACAGGTCGTAGTACTCGAGGTCGATGTCGAGGTACGGGTGGATCAGGCGGTCCTTGATGAACTGCCAGATGATCCTGGTCATCTCGTCGCCGTCTAGCTCGACGACCGTGCCTTCCACCTTGATCTTCGACATGCGCTTCTCAAAACCTCTCGTCGTGTGCGTCGGTGCTCCGGCCAGCCTAGTCCAAAGGTCCCGTCCCGAGGTGCCCTGAGACTCCCCTGCCGAGGCTCCGCAGGTTCGCACCTGCGCGTGGCAGGATGACGACGGAGGCGCCCTTCGAGCGCACCGGGGCTGCGGTGCTCCGCCCGGCCCGTCGAACCAAGCCAGAAGGAAGTAGCGCACATGACTGCAGACCCCGAGATGGACGGCGCCGAGGAGTTCGCCGAGGACGTCACCGTGGTGATCGTCGAGGAGCCCGAGGGCCCCGGACTTGTCGCCCGCTTCGCCGCCGAGGCCTTCGGCACCTTCGTGCTCGTCCTGCTGGGCGTGGGAGCGGCGTTGTTCGGGTCCTACGGCAACAACGGAACGCTTACGGTGGGGCTCGCCTTCGGTGCGGCCGTCGTCATCGCCGCCACCGCCATCGGCTCTGTCTCGGGCGCCCACCTCAACCCTGCGATCACGCTGGGCGTCTGGCTCTCCGGCCGCATGCGCGCGATCGATGTCGCGTTCTACGTCATCGCCCAGGTGCTCGGTGCGCTGATCGCCGGCCTGGTGCTGTTCGGTGCGGTGTGGTCGATCCAGGACGTGACGGCCGAGGTGACCCGCGGGTTCATGGCGACCGCGGCGAACGGCTGGGGTGACTACGCGCCGCTGGCCGCGTCGGGCCTGACCTTCGGCCCATGGGTCGCGTTCGTCGTCGAGGTCGTCGCGACCGGCCTGCTCGTCGCCGCGGCTCTGGGCGCCACCAAGCTCTCCTCGCACCCGGCAGCAGCGCCGTTCGTCATCGGCATTGCCCTGGCGTTCCTGCTCGTGCTCACCATCCCGTTCACGAACGGAGCGCTCAACCCCGCGCGTGCGACGGCGACCGCAGTGTTCGGCGAGGCCGGCAACGCGGCGCAGCTGTGGATGTTCTGGCTCGCCCCGCTCGTCGGAGGCGCGATCGCCGGACTCATGTTCCGCCTGTTCGGCCCCGACGAGGACATGCTCGACTGGTCGGAGTAGCCCGCGACACGTGACGAGGGCCCCGGGGCTTCGGCCTCGGGGCCCTCGTGCGTCCGGTGGGTCGGGAGGGGCTCGTGAGCCGGTGCCGGCACCACCACCTCGTGGCACATCACGCACGAAAGGAGCGCCGGATTCCGTGCAGGGTGTTCCACCTTCCGCCGGGCGCGGGACGCCGGGCGCGGCGCGCGGGACGCGGAGCGGGGCGGCGGGAGGGCGACGTGCACCGCGCACAGCCGATGCGGGTGCCGGCGGCCACCGGCCGCACAGCTGGGCGGGGACTAACCGAGCGGCGTCGTGAGCCCCAGCACCAGCAGCGCGATCGAGAAGGCCATCGCCGTGGCGACGTCGATCGAGCGCCTGCGGATGTGGAACGCCTTGTCGACTGGCAGCAGCACGCGCGCGATCGCGCCGCCGGCCGCGAGGGCCGAGGCCAGCAGCACCGCGGCGGTGACGCTGATCAGCGACACGAGGGTCACCACGGCCACCGCGCCGGTGGCGATGAGCGCCGCCCTGAGCGTGATGCCGTGATAGATCTCCATGCCCGCTCCTAGTGGAAGAAGTGCCGCGTGCCGGTGTGGACCAGCGTGACGCCCGCCTGGTTCGCCGCCTCGATGACCTCGGCGTCGCGCACGGACCCGCCGGGCGAGACGATGGCCTTGACGCCCGCCTGGGCGAGGACCATCAGTCCGTCGGCGAAGGGGAAGAACGCGTCCGACGCCGCGACGGCTCCCCTGGCACGCTCCTCGGTCGCGCGGGCGACGGCGAGCTTGCAGGAGTCCACGCGGTTGACCTGGCCCATGCCGATGCCGACGGCAGCGCCCTCCGACGCGAGCAGGATGGCGTTGGACTTGACCGATCGGCACGCGCGCCAGGCGAAATCCAGGTCCGCGAGCGTGGCCTCGTCGGGCGCCGGGCCCGCGACGACCTCCCACGTCGACACGTCGTCGCCGGGGGCATCGACGTTGTCCCTCGCCTGCACCAGCAGACCGCCGGAGATGGGTCGCGACTCGGTCGCGCTGCGCTCGGGGCTGACCTCGAGCACGCGCAGGTTCTTCTTGGCGCTGAGGATCTCGATCGCGCCGTCCTCGTAGCCGGGCGCGATCACCACCTCGGTGAAGATCTTGGCGATCAGGGTGGCCGCCTCGACGCTCACCGGGCGGTTGGCGGCGACGACGGACCCGAAGGCCGACACCGGGTCGGTCTCGAGCGCCTTGGCGTAGGCCTCGGCGATCGTCGAGCCCACCGCGACGCCGCAGGGGTTCGCGTGCTTGATGATCGCGATCGCGGGGCGCTCGTGGTCGAACGCGGCGCGCAGTGCGGCATCGGCGTCGACGTAGTTGTTGTACGACATCTCCTTGCCATGGTGCTGCACCGCCGCGGCGAGGCCGTCGGCACCCGCCTGCGTCCGGTAGAGCGCGGCGCCCTGGTGCGGGTTCTCGCCGTAGCGCAGCGACTGGACCCGCTCGTACGAGGCGCCCACCCACCCGGGGAAGCCGGCGTCGTCCGCGTCGGGCGCGACGACGCTGCCCATCCACGACGCGACCTGGATGTCGTACGCCGCCGTGTGACGGAACGCCTCGGCGGCGAGGCCCTGGCGCTCGGCGAGGGTGAAGCCGCCGGCGGCCACGGCATCGGCCACGGCCCCGTAGCCCGCCGGGTCCACGACGACCGCGACGGAGGGGTGGTTCTTGGCCGCGGCGCGCACCATCGACGGCCCGCCGATGTCGATCTGCTCGATCACCGCGTCCTGCTCGGCGCCAGAGGCGACTGTCTCGACGAACGGGTAGAGGTTGACGATCACCAGGTCGAACGGCGCGACGCCGAGCTCCTCGAGCTGGGCGGCGTGGTCCGGGTTGCGCAGGTCGGCGAGCAGGCCCGCGTGGATGCGCGGGTGCAGGGTCTTGACGCGGCCGTCGAGGCACTCGGGGAACTCCGTCACGCTCTCAACGGGCGTCACGGCGACGCCGGAGTCGGCGATGCGCTTCGCGGTGGAACCGGTCGAGACGATCTCGACGCCTGCCGCTGACAGCGCAGCCGCGAGCTCCTCGATGCCGGTCTTGTCGTACACCGACACCAGTGCGCGGCGGATGGGGCGGCGCTCGGCCATGTGGTCGTCCTTCCTGAAGAGCGTGACCTCGCGGCCCTCGATGCTCCAGCCGTGGCGGAGCATCGTGCCGATGGTCTCCACGACCAGCGGCTGCTCGATTTCCTTGATGCGCGCGTGCAGCGCGTCCTCGGTCTCATTGTCCCGCACCTCGAGGGTGCGCTGGGCGAGGATCGGACCGGTGTCCACCCCCGCGTCGATCAGCATGACGGTGCAGCCGGTCTGGGTGGCGCCGTCGGCCAGCGCGTCGGCGACGGCGTGAGCGCCCGGGTAGGCCGGGAGCAGCGACGGGTGCGTGTTGAGGATGCGACCCTCGAAGCGCTCGAGAACCGGCTCGCCGACGATCCGCATGAAGCCCAGCAGCGCGACGAGATCCGGGGAGAATGTCGCGATCGTCCTCGCGAGCGCCTCATCCCATGTTGCACGGTCCGGGAAGTCGCCGGGGGCGACGACGGCGGTGGCGATACCGTGCTCCGCCGCGATGTCCAGCACTGCCGCATCGGCCCTGTCGCTGACGACCGCGACCACGGACGCCCCGTAGGCTGGGTCCGCACAGGCGGCCACGAGGGCCGCCACGGTCGTCCCCTGGCCCGACGCGAGCGCAACGATCGATGCGGCCGGGGCGTTCGTCACGCGACGAGCCTAGCGGCCCCGGAACGACGAGACATGCGAGAGGAGGCGCCGATGACGACCGCCCCGACCGACGAGACCGTCCCGGGTCGCTCCGAGACGCGCTGGTACCTCGGGTTCCTCGTCCTCACCGTGATCCTGTCGTTCGTTTCGTTCCCGTACACGCTCGGCGTGCTCCTCACGGGTCCGTTCGCCGTCTGGTTCGCGGTGCGGGCGCTGTACGTGACGCGCAAGGAGACGCAGCAGTTCGGGTTCAGGCTGGGCACGTGGATCGGCCTCGGCATCCTGGCGTCGACGCTGCTCGGCGGCTTCGCGATGCTCGTGCTCTACCCCCAGTACGCGGAGTACACCGCGTGCACCGAGACCGCACTCACGCATCAGGCGATGCTGCAGTGCGATCGCGACCTCGAGGCCAACCTGCTGGAGCTGCAGGGCCGGCTTGAGGAGCAGCTGATCCTTCCGTAGCGCCGGCGCCCTCGCGTGCGCGCCACCAGCGCAGCGCGTGCTCGGGAGCCGCAACTGCCACGAGTCCGATCGCGGACCAGGCCGCCATCCGCCATGCCGTCTCCCACGGCTGCGGCCCGACCTCGGCGAGCGAGCCGGGCCCCGCGGCGCCGGTGGAGATCGCGACGACGCCCGCAGTGCCAAGGGCGATCCCGACGACGGCAAGGCCGTCGGCGATCCAGCCGATGCGCGGGCTGGCGGTGCGGGTCAGGTAGCGGATCGCCGCCGCGGCCGCGACGACCACGAGAGGGCCGAGTGCCGCTGAGGGCATGGTCCAGGCCGGGAAGGCGCCCAGCAGCGGGAGCAGCGGCAGGTCGCCGACGGCAGGCGCGGTCGTGGAGAACACGGAGGCGCCCACGGTGACGTCCGCGCCCGCCAGCCACGCGGCCGACCAGACTGCGAGGTTGGGGACGTACGCGAGCTCGCCGATGGCGAGCAGCAGGCCGGGCATGCCGTCGGCGCCGACCATCTCGACCGCATCGGCGATGGCGTGGCGCTGGACATAGGCCGATGCCGCCATCAGGGCCGCTCCCGCGGCGACGACGACGGTTGCGACGGCGCCGGCGCGCATGGCGGCGAGCCGCGCCCACACGGGGACGTCAGGGATCGCGGCGACCCGCGAGCCGTCGAGTCTCCGGTGTGTCCACAGCGCATGGGCGGCGCCCGCGAGGCCGACGGCGGTGGCGCCTGCCGCGACGTCCGCCGCCGAGACCCCTACGATCGGCGTGAGCGCCAGCAGGACGACGACGACCGCGGAGGTCGCGCCGGCGACGAGGGCGGTAAGCGCATCGACCTCGTCGACGCGGCGCGTTGCCGCCGAGACGAGCGCAGCGGTGATGAGGCTCAGACCCAGCGGGACGATCGAGATCTCGGCGCCGGCGAAGGCGAGCGGTGCGCCGAAGCCCGTCATCCACCAGTCGAGCGCTGCGGTCACGATGCCGGCCTCGGTGACATCGGAGCCCATCGCGGCCCAGGTCGCGAGCGACAGAGAGACGATGAGTGCGAGGGACATCGCGACGGCCGCGACTCCGGCGGCGATCGCCTGCACCACATGAGGGATGCGGCGCCACGCCTCGGCGACTGACGAGGCGACGGCGTGAAAACGCCCGGGCTGACGACTGGACATGAGTCCTATGGTCGCCGCCCGGGCGGTTCGGGGCCGTGACCGACGCGCGGCATCGCGCGCCGTTCAGGCCGGTGGTGTCGTGTGCGTCTAGAGCTCAGCGATCACTGCGAGCACGGCAGCCGCGACAGCGGCGCCCAACCCGAGTGCGAAGCTCATTCGCGCAGCAAGTGACGTTCCCATGTGTATCCCCCTTGCACAGCGATCCCCGCGCTCCCCCGAGCGCTACTGCTGTACTCCTGCAGTCTGGCATGTCGCACTGACATGCGCATCCCTTTTCCTGTCTTTGTTCGTTCTTTCACACAGAAACGGGCGTGAAATACCCCCGCGTGTTTGAGAATCGGACAATCTCGACAATTCAGTTGACCCGGCACTCCCTAGTCGCGGCGCCGGGCGAAGGCGAGGATTCCTCCCACCAGCAGCAGGAAAGCGCCGCCGATGCCGAACAGCAGGACGTGGTCCGATGCCCCGGTGGCCGCGAGCTCCTCGTCGTCGCCGTCGTCGACCGCCACGACCTCGTCCTCGATCACGCCGTTCACGATGGACACCGTCAGCACATTGCTCGCCGCCTCGATGTCGACGCCGAGCAGCAGGCAGATCTCCGTGTCGGCGTTCTCCTGGGTGTAGGACGGGCTGGCAGGGTCGGCGCACTCGCCCTGATCGCCCGCGAGGGCGAGATCGAGCGAGAAGTCGACCATGGCGTTGCCCACCCGCTCAGAGCCAGGGTTCCCCACCTCGGTCACGGTGATGAGATCGGCGCAGCCGAACTCGTAGAACTCGGGGCCGAGGAACGGCAGCTGTGCGTTGTAGAGCGGGTTCTCGATGACGATCCCGCCATTCGGGGCATCCGGGAACTTGCGGTCCGCAGCGTTGTAGTCGGCGATGGCCGCGAGCTGGCCCTCGAGCGTGCTCACCGAGCCGTGCTCCTCATCCAGGTTGTCGGTCTCGTCGATCGTGAACTCGAAGGTGCGGACCACGGTGGCGGTGTCACCGGCAGACGTGTCCGTCACGACGAGCTCGACCTCGAGCGTCGCGGTGTGGAACGGGCGCTGGATGTTGCGGTTGATGTGCCACAGCGTCGACACGCGGGTCACGCCCTCGGGAAGGTCGACCGCCCCCGAGGGGCCGACGTACGACAGCCCCGACTTCTCATAGTTGTCGGTCGTGCAGTCCGGGTCCGATGCCGTGCTCAGGAAGTACCGGCCGGCGACCATGGTGGAGGTGCCGACGCCCTCCAGGCACTGGATGTCGGCCGAGTCGGTGCGTCCCGCATCGGTGAAGACGCCGTCGGCGCTGTCGAGTTGAATGGTCGACGGCGCCGCCAGCAGCTCGCCGGCCTGGAGCCCGAGCAGCGAGGCCGTCGCCGTCACCTGCTCGTAGCCGTCGGGAACCGTCTGCACGAGGTCGTAGTCGCACGTCTCCGCCTCGGTCTCGTCCGTGTAGTACGCGAGACCCGAGAAGGTCGCGACGCCGCTCGCGTCGGTCACCGCCGTCGGTGTCGCCACCGCGCAGTTCGTCGAGGTGAGCGTGAGCTGCACACCCTCCTGCGGAACGCCGTCGGCGTCCTCGACGATCACGGCGACGTCGCCGGAGACGGCGGCGAACGCCGCGGGTGCGGTGAGGGCGGCTGCGCCGAGCGCCGCAAGGACTGCGGCAGGCGCGAGGATGCGGTGAATGCGCTTGGGTGGGCTCCTCTGGAGTCAGTACCGATTCGGGGACTGACTCCAGAGAGGCCTGGTAACTGCGGCTATGACGCGTTTCGTCACAAGCCGCCCGCTATGTCCTGAATGTCAGGCGGAGAGGATCTCCCGCATGAGGTTCGCGGTCTCGGACGGGGTCTTTCCGACCTTGACGCCCACGGCCTCGAGGGCCTCCTTCTTCGCCTGGGCCGTGCCGGCGGAGCCCGACACGATCGCGCCAGCGTGGCCCATCGTCTTGCCCTCGGGGGCCTCAAAGCCCGCGACGTAGCCGACGACCGGCTTGGTGACGTTGTCCTTGATGAAGGCCGCGGCCCGCTCCTCGGCGTCGCCGCCGATCTCGCCGATCATCACGATCGCCGCGGTGTCGGGGTCAGCCTCGAATGCCGCGAGGCAGTCGATGTGGGTGGTGCCGACGATCGGGTCGCCGCCGATGCCCACGCACGTCGAGAAGCCGATGTCGCGCAGCTCGAACATCATCTGGTAGGTCAGCGTGCCGGACTTGGACACCAGACCGATCTTGCCAGGACCGGTGATGTTGGCCGGGGTGATGCCCACGTTCGACTGACCCGGCGTGATGAGGCCTGGGCAGTTGGGGCCGATGAGGCGGGTGCCCTTCGACTGGGCGTACGTGAAGAACTCGGCGGTGTCGGCGACGGGCACGCCCTCCGTGATGATCACGGCGAGCGGCATGCCGGCGTCCACGGCCTCCATCACGGCGGCCTTGGTGAACGGCGGCGGCACGAACAGCACCGAGACATCGGCGCCGGTGGCGGCCATCGCCTCGGCGACGGTGCCGAAGACGGGCACGGTGACGTCGCCGGGGAACTCGACCTCGGTGCCCGCCTTGCGCGGGTTCACGCCGCCGACGATCTGGGTGCCAGAGGCGAGCATGCGCTGCGTGTGCTTCATGCCCTCCGAGCCGGTCATGCCCTGGACGATGACCTTGGATTCTGCGGTCAGGAAGATTGCCACTGCTACTGCTCCTTAGGCGGCGAGCTCGGCGGCCTTGGCCGCGGCGTCGTCCATGGTCTCGACGATGGTCACGAGGGGGTGGTTGGCGGCCGCGAGGATCGCGCGGCCCTCCTCGACGGCGTTGCCGTCGAGGCGCACGACAAGAGGCTTGCTGGCCTCGTCGCCCAGCGCCTCGAGGGCGCCGACGATGCCGTCGGCGACGGCGACGCACGACGTGATGCCTCCGAAGACGTTCACGAACACCGACTTCACCTGGGAGTCGTGGAAGATCACGTCGAGTCCGTTGGCCATCACCTCGGCCGACGCACCGCCGCCGATGTCGAGGAAGTTGGCCGGCTTCACGCCGCCGAACTTCTCGCCGGCGTAGGCGACCACGTCGAGGGTCGACATCACGAGGCCCGCTCCGTTGCCGATGATCCCCACGGAGCCGTCGAGCTTCACGTAGTTGAGGTTCATGTGCTTGGCCTTGGCCTCGAGCGGGTTCTCGGCCGACTTGTCGACGAGCGCCGCGTGGTCCCCGTGGCGGAACTCCGCGTTCTCGTCGAGGGTGACCTTGCCGTCGAGGGCGATGACCTCGCCATCCTTGGTGAGCACCAGAGGGTTCACCTCGACGAGCGTGGCGTCCTCGTTCTTGTAGACGTGCCACAGGCGGACGATGACGTCCGCGACCTTGTGGTGGAGCTCCTCGGGGAAGCTCGCGGTCGCGACGATCTCGAGCGCCTTCGCCTTGTCGATGCCCTCGATCGGGTCGATCGCGACCCTCGCGAGCGCCTCGGGACGCTCGACTGCGAGCTCCTCGATCTCCATGCCGCCCTCGTACGAGCACATCGCGAGGTAGCGGCGCTCGGAGCGGTCCAGCAGCACCGAGAAGTAGAACTCGAGGTCGATGGCCGCGCCGGCCGCGATCATCACGCGGTGGACGGTGTGGCCCTTGATGTCCATGCCGAGGATCTGCTCGGCGGCCGCGAATGCGTCGTCGGGGTTGTGGACCACCTTGACGCCGCCGGCCTTGCCGCGGCCTCCGGTCTTGACCTGAGCCTTGACGACGACGGTGCCGCCCAGCTCCTGCGCGGCTGCGCGCGCCTCTTCGGGGGTGGTCGCCACGATGCCGGCCAGCACGGGCACCCCGTGCTGCTCGAACATGTCGCGGGCCTGGTACTCGTACAGGTCCAAGGGATGTCCTTACATTCGGGGCGCGGAGCCCATGACGTCGTTGTGCTCCCCAGCCTAGTCGCCGCCGCGCAGCGCGCAGGACGAAGGACCCAACCTTTTACTCGGCGGAAACCTCCGCGGCGACCTGGCGCAGCGCCCCGGCGAACGCCTCGACTCCACGAGCGCCGGAGACGCCGTACTTGTCCTCGAACAGGAAGAACGGAACCCCCTGGACGCCCAGTTCGCGGGCGGCTGCGACATCGGCCTCGACCGCGGCGGCGTACCTGCCGGACTCGAGCGCCTCGGCGGCGGCCTCACGGTCGAGTCCGACCTCCTCGGCCATATCCACGAGGCGATCCGAGCGGCCCACGTGGCCGCCGTCGGTGAAGTAGTCCCGGAACAGCCGGTCCTTCATCTCCGCCTGCTTGCCGTGCTCCGCGGCGAAGTGGATCAGCTGGTGGCCCAGGTCCGTGTTCGCCGCACGCTGGCCCGCGGGCACGAAGCCGACGCCGACGTCCTCGGCCATCTGCCGCACCCGCTCCTGCGACTCCATGATCTGCTCGGTCGAGGCGTTGTACTTCTCCGCGAGCATCTCGATGACGGTGCGCTCCTCGTCATCGGAGACGTGCGGGTCCAACTGGTACGAGCGGTACGTCACGTCGAGCGGCACTCCGGCGAGCTCCGACGCCTTCTCGAGCTGGTGCTTGCCGATGTAGCAGAAGGGGCACGCGATGTCAGACCAGATATCGACCTTGAGGGGCTTGTCCATGGCCCGGTCAACGACGACGACGGCCCCGGGATTCCCCAGGGCCGCCGACGATCGCGAAGAGTGGTCGCGCTAGCCCGTGAAGCTCACGTCGAGTGCGGGGACGACAGGGTCGACGATCCAGCCGTCGGCCGTGCCGTCCTCGTCAAACGCGCCGCCGTCCACCGCGGTGTACTCCACCGTGAGTCCGTCCGCCGAGAGCGTGTCCGACATGTCGGTCCAGGTCGAGCCGTCGACCTTGAAGACCGAGTTCACCGGACGGGGCAGCTCAAGCGTGATGTCGGTCGCGTCGCAGCCGGGCGCGAGCTCGATGGTGAACGAGAGGCCGCCCAGCACCGCGGAGACCGAGCCGGGGGTGCCGGACAGGCCAGACGCCGGAGTGTTGCCGATCTCGATGGCGTCGACCGCGCAGGTGGCGTAGCCCAGGACATCGCCCTCAGGCGTCGGCACGACGAACGCGACGCCGTACGCCGGTGCGTCGCCAGCCGACTCCACCGCGCCGATGTCGTATCCCGTGCCCATCGGGCGGGCCTCGCCGCGCTGGTCGACCAGCAGGTCGGACTCGTCGAACGGGATCGCGTCGATCAGGGGCGAGCCGGTCAGCGGCATCATGGTCATCGTCGGGCCGCCGTTGTCGGCCAGCGAGCCGAGCATCGGCTCGTCGCCCACGACGTCGCTGGGCGCGTCCCCGCTGCCCAGGCAGTCCTCGTCGGACACGTAGTTGAGGTCGTTGCTGACGAACTCGCCGAGCAGCAGGTCGCACTGAGGAACGTCGCCGACGATCACCGAGGCGAAGAAGGTCGCCAGCGGGGCGTAATCGTCGGCGTCGCCCTCTTCGAGGTCGTCGGGCGAGAAGTAGAACGGAGGCGTCAGCCCCACGGCGCCAGCGGCCTCGCCAGCCTCGTTGTCGATCAGCGTCGAGAACTCGATCTCGGCGGTAATGGGTCCGGCCACGAGGATGGCGCCCCCCGCCGTCTCGGCGTAGTTCCCCAGGAATGTCGAGTTCACCACCGAAAGCGTGCTCGGCGCCTCCTCTGCGGTCGCGACGATCGCACCACCGGTGGCGTCGGTGTAGTTGTCCTCGAAGAGGGATCCGGAGATCACCGCGTTGCCCTCGTCGATCCACACCGCACCGGCACCGCCGAAGAAGCCCTCTTCGTCGAGCTCGTCGAACTCGTCGTCACCCGCACTGGACGCCGTCCAGTTCTGCGTGAACGTGGAGTCCGTGATGGTGAGATCGCGCTCGCTGCTCGCGAAGCCGTAGAAGGCCAGCGCCGCGGCATCGCCCGAGTAGGTGCCGTTGCTCTCGAACACCGAGTTCTCGACCGTGAGCGGCAGCTCCGCGTAGACAGCCGAGCCGATCCCCGACTCATTGTCCGTGAAGGTCGCGTTGCGGATCACGACGCGGCCGGTCGGGCCGAGCTCATTCGCCTCGTCCTGAAGTTCCTCCTCCGCCACGAAGACGGACGGGAAGGGGCCGCCCTCGAAGCCGTCGAGGCTCGTCAGGTAGATGACGCCGTAGCCGTCGTTGGCGTTGCCTTCGCCCACGAAGCCGTCGATGAGGAACTCGCCGTCGGTGGAGACGACCAGGAGCTCGAAGCTCTCGTAGCCGAAGTTCTGGCTGTACGAGATGTCGGTGTCGGTCATGGAGCCGCCGGATGGCGCGTTCACCCCGATCAGGCCGCCGTCGCCGCCGATGCTCAGGAAGGCCGAGAGCCCGGTCGTCGTCACCGTGTCGCCGGACAGCTCCAGGAACAGGTCGGTGTCCTCAGCCGACGCCGCCTCGAGCGTGAGGTCCGTGACGGTGAGCGCCGCGTCGGAGACGAACGCCACCGGGTAGGACTCGACGTATCCCGTGAGCCCGAGGTCCATGATCACCAGGTCGGCGGCACTGGAGATGTACAGCGTGTCGTCCTCGTCGTCGTCGAGGACCTCGATCTCGCGACCGTTGCCGTCGATGGTGAGGGTGTGCTCCGCATCCCACAGTTCCGCGGTTACCGGGGACGACGACGAGGTGACCGTGAAGTCGGAGTCGAGCTCGATCGTCACGTCCTCGGTCTCGAGCAGCGGCGCCGCCGCGTCGAGCGCAGCCTGGAACTCGGCGGCATTGCTGACGCCGCCGAGGGTCGCCGCCGATGCGGTGCGCGGCAGCGCGACGGCCCATGCGAGCGCGAGCGCCAGCGCCGCGAGCAGCGCGGAGGCAGGAGTGAGCAGTGGCAGGCGGCTGACGCGCATGTGCGGGGGTCCCCTCAGTCGTTTTCCGGCGACGACGCTATCGGCGACTGCGCCCCATTGCCATAGCGAATCGGCAGATTTTGCCCACCCGTAACAATTCGCGGTCGCGAATGTGACCGATGCCTCAGTTAGCAGGCAATTCGGGGCCTGGAACGGATCTGCTACACCTCAGGACGCTCCGCCTCGATGATCACCGGAGTACCGAGGTCGACCAGCGCGGCGAGCTCGAGCACCGCTTCGCTCGACATGCGAATGCAGCCGTTCGAGACGTCCTGGCCCAGCAGTTCGGGCTGGTTGGTGCCGTGCATCGCCACCTGCGGCGGTCCGTCCCAGAAGGAGGCGACCGCCTCGGAGAACGCGGAGGTGCCTAGCGCGTAGGCGCCGAAGACGCCGGTCGGGTTCGCCTGGAAGTCGACCGGATCCGTCACGGAGTAGACGCCCGTCGGCGTCGGGCTCTCCGGGGCGCCCACCGCGACGATCGTCGTGAAGACCTGCTCGCCGTTCACCAGCACGTCGAGCTCGTGGACGTCGAGGTAGATGCGCACCTGGACGTCGGTGCTCGTGACGTCCACCTCATCGGCCCTGATCCATCCGGTCGAACCGTTGGGCTGGATGGGCAGCGAGACATGGAGCCAGCGCACGCCCTCAACCTCGGCCTCCTCGAGCGCCATCAGCGTGGTCGGCAGCCCGTAGTAGCTCCACGGGCCCATGGTGGCGACGACGTCGCCGCCTCCGGCCTCCGCGTACGCGGTGATGTCGGCGCCCCGCGTGGTCGCGACCGCCTCGCCCAGGTAGGCGTAGGGGTCCTCGGGCTCTGGCGTGGCGCTCGGAGCCGCGATCGAGTCCACGTTCTCGGCCGATGCGGTGGCCGACGGGGTCGCCGCCGGCACCGGCCCCTCGGCATCGGGCCAGAGAGCCACGGCGAGCGCGGCGCCGACGCCGATGACCACGGCCGCGATGGCGCCGATCGTCCAGCCTCGGGCGCGGGACGCGGGTGCGGTCTCGACCGTGGGCTCAGCGCCGCCCGCAGGCGATGCGGGGCTGCCGGACTCGGGCGTGGGGGACTCAGTCACGCGGACAGACTAGGCGGACCGTCCGGATTGCCGGAATCGCCACTCGCAGATCAGGCGACGCCGAACTTCTCCGCCGTGGTGCGAATCGCCCTAGCGGAGGCCGTTACCGCATCGGCCTCGGCGGGGCTCATCGGCACGTCGACGCGGTGCTCAACACCGCCGGCTCCGACGAGCGCGGGCAGCGACATGCAGACCTCGCCTACGCCCTCCACATCGACGAGGGTCGACACCGGGAGGACGCGCTTCTGGTCCTTGAGGACGGCCTCGACGATGCGGGCGCCGGCGACGCCGATCGCGTAGTTCGTCGCACCCTTGCCCTCGATGATCGTGTACGCCGAGCGCATCACGTCGTGGTGGATCCGCTCCTGCACCTCGGGCGTCATGATGACGTTGCCGTTCGTGTCGTGCCACTGGCCCAGCGGCACGCCGCCGATCGTCGCTGAGGACCAGATCGAGACCTCGGAGTCGCCGTGCTCGCCCAGGATGTAGGCGTGGACGTTCTCGACGGCCACACCGCACTCGAGCGCGACCTGGTGGCGTAGGCGCGAGCTGTCCAGCACGGTGCCGGAGCCGAAGATGCGGTTGGCGGGGAGCCCCGAGCGCTTGAGCGCCGCGTAGGTCACGACGTCGACGGGGTTCGTGACGAGGATGAAGGTGGCGTTCGGCGCCACGTTCAGCAGCGGAGGCATCACCTTGTCCATCAGCGAGATGGTGGCGCCGGCGAGGTCCATGCGCGTCTGGCCAGGCTGCTGCTTGGCGCCGGCGGTGACGACGACGACGTCGGAGTCGCGGACGACCTCGATGTCGCTCGACCCCACCACGTTGGTCTCGGGCATGTAGGCCATGCCCTGCGCGAGGTCGAGCGCCTCCGCCTCGACCTTCTTGGTGTTGATGTCGTACAGCGAGAGATTGCGCGTGAAGCCGCGCATCAGGCCCGCATAGGCGAGGGCCGAGCCCACCGCTCCCGCACCGACGATGGAGACCTTGGACTGCAGTGCTTCGCTCATGGGGGAAGGGTAACGAACAGGTGCGTCACCCAGGTGAACATCCGGGTCAGTCGACCGGCACGCAGACTCGCTCCGGCCCCTCTGGGATCTCGGCTCCCGACTCGACGCCTCCGCTCGCGAGTGAGAGCCCGATCGAGAGCTCGAGGCACGCCAGATCGCCGTCCTCGAGGGGCGCGTCAATCTCGACGGTCACGACGTCCTCCGCCACGAAGCCTGCGCCTCCGGCGACCCCGACGCCCACCCCGGTGTCCGTACCGACGCCCCGCAGCTCGACTTCGAGCTCACCGACCGTGGTGCCGGGACAGGTCTCGTCCTCCGGGACCACGAGGACGTACAGGTCCTCCCACGACATGGAGCTGACGTGCGGCTCCATCACCCACATCAGGAGCGGTCCGCGAACATCGGCCGTCACCGTGCCGTCGACGACGATCAGTGCGCAAGCGCCGTCGCCGGTCGTCGCGTTCTTCGTGACCGAGACCTCGCTCGACTCCGAGTACACCGGCACGACGGGCACGAGCAGCGCGATGGCGAAGGCACCGACCACGCCGAGAATGACGGCGCCGGCGAGAATCGCCGCGAACCACGCTCCCAGCCGATGCATGGGAAGAGTCTCGCCCACGGCCCGCTCGGTAGCGAGGAGAGAATCGCTACAGCTTCTCGAGCTTGTTGAAGCGCAGCACCAGGCGCTTGACGCCGTCGGTGCCGAAGTCGACCTTCGCCACCGCGTTGCGGCCCGATCCCTCGAGCGCGACGACCTTGCCCATGCCGAACTTGTCGTGGTTGACGCGCTCGCCCACCTCGAAGTCGACGTCGCCACCGGCCGCCGAGCCAGGGGGCGACGGCGGGACACGACGCGACGACACCGCGCCGGCGCGTGCGTAGGAGTTGCCATCCTCGCGGTCCTGGCTGCCGCCGTAGCCGCTCCAGCCGGAGGACCCGGCCGAGGTCCACGCGCCCGAGCGCGACGGACGGCCGCTGCGCAGCCTGGACGTCATGGACTCGGACTGCGTCCACTCCATGAGATCCGCGGGGATCTCCTCGATGAAGCGCGAGGCGCCCAGGAACTGCGGGGCGCCCCACGCCGCACGCGTCTGGGCACGCGACAGGTACAGGCGCTGACGCGCACGGGTGAGGCCCACGTATGCGAGCCTGCGCTCCTCCTCCATGTCGGAGATCGAGCCGGACTCGATCGAGCGCTGGTGCGGGAAGGTCCCGTCCTCCATGCCGACCAGGAATACCTGCGGGAACTCGAGGCCCTTCGCGGTGTGGAGCGTCATCATCGTCACCACTCCCCCGGCGCCGTCGTCGTCCGGGACGGAATCCGCATCGGCCACGAGTGCGACCTTCTCCAGGAACTCCGGCAGCGTGCCCTCCGGGTTCTCCTCGGAGAACTCACGCCCCACGGACACGAGCTCCATGATGTTCTCGATGCGGCTGGCGTCCTGCGGGTCGTCCGACGCGCGGTACGCCGTGAGCATGCCGGAGCGGTCGGCGATCGCGTCCAGCACTCCTGCCGGGCCATTGTCGACCGCGAGCGCGCGCAGGTCGTCCATGAGGGTCACGAAGTCGCCGATCGCGCGCTCGGAGCGCGCCTGCAGGCCCGCCTTGCCCGCGAGCCGGAGCGCGGCGCCGAAGCTGATCGCCTCACCCGTGTCCTGCGTGACGCGCCGGCGCAGCGCGTCGACGGACTCGACCGCCGTGTCGCCGATGCCGCGCCTTGGCGTGTTGATGATGCGCCGCATCGCGACGTCGTCGTCCTCGTTCACGACCGCCGAGAGGTACGCGAGCATGTCCTTGACCTCGCGCCGCTCGTAGAAGCGCGTGCCACCGATGACGACGTATGGGATGTCGGCGCGCATGAACCGCTCCTCGAGCGCGCGCGACTGCGCGTTCGCACGGTACATGATCGCGATGTCGCCGGCCGCTGCGCCGTCCGCGAGCGCGGCCTTGATGCGCTCGGAGACCCACTGTGCCTCCTCGGCCTCGTTGTCGCCCACGTAGCCCGCGATGCGCGTGCCCGCGCCGGAGTCCGTCCAGAGGTTCTTGGGCGGGCGGTCGCTGTTGTGCTGGATCACCGCGTTGGCCGCGCTCAGGATGGTCTGAGTCGAGCGGTAGTTCTGCTCGAGACGCACCACGTGCGCCTCGGGGTAGTCCTTCTCGAACTCGAGGATGTTGCGGATCGTCGCGCCGCGGAAGGCGTAGATCGACTGGTCGGCGTCACCCACGACAGTGAGCTCCGCGGCCGGCAGCGACGCGTCGTCCGCAGGGCCGACGAGCTCGCGCACCAGCACGTACTGCGCGTGGTTGGTGTCCTGGTACTCGTCGACCAGCACGTGACGGAAGCGCTTGCGGTACTCGCGTGCGACGTCCTCGTTCTCCTGCAGCAGCTGGACGACCTTGACGATGATGTCGTCGAAGTCGACGGCGTTGGCCGCAGCCAGGCGGCGCTGGTACTCGCCGTACGCGAGCCCCGCAGCGTGATCGATGCTGTGGCGCGAGGCGCCGTCGGTGGCCGCAAGCGCCTGAGCGGGCGTCACGAGCTCGTCCTTGAAGCGGCCGATGCGGCCCAGCAGCGCCTTGGGCGTGAACTTCTTGGGGTCGAGGTCGAGCTCCTTCGACACCAGCTTCATGAGGTTGACCGAGTCGGCGGTGTCGTAGATCGAGAAGGTCGACTTCAGCCCGACGCGCTCGTAGTGGGCGCGCAGGATGCGCACGCACGCGGAGTGGAACGTCGCCACCCACATGCCGCGCGACTCGGGGCCGACCAGCTGCTGGACGCGCTCGCGCATCTCGCCCGCGGCCTTGTTGGTGAAGGTGATCGCCAGGATCTGATGGGGACGCGAGCGGCCAGACTCGAGCAGGTGCGCAATGCGATGCGTGAGCACGCGGGTCTTGCCCGAGCCCGCTCCCGCGAAGATCAGCAGGGCCTGGCCCTCGTAGAGCACGGCCTCGGCCTGCTGCGGGTTGAGGCCCCGCACCAGGGCCGAATCCTGGGCGGGCTGGGGCAGGTCGAAGAGGCCGTCTGTCACGGCGGTCAAGTCTAGGCGCTGCGGCTGACGACGGCGCCGGTCGCGGCCGATGCCGGGGTCGGGTTCTTTGCGCTGGCTCACTCATGCCTCTCAGGGGACGCTCAGACTTCGGTCCTAGCGTCTGAAGTACGACATTTCAGACGCAAAGGAGTCGATGATGACCACCACACTTGCCGTCGGACGCGCAGTTGCGACCGTCGGAGCGTTCACGCTCGCCCTCGCCGGATGCAGCGAGGCGGAGCAGACCGAGGAGACCACGACGCTGGGACTCGGCGCGGCGCAGGCCACGCAGGCCGGATACGAGAATCGCGGAGGCAACCGCTCGCAGTCGGGAGACGCGTCAGGCGACCAGGAGCACGATGGCAGCGGCGACTGCACGGCCTCGGGCGAGGCGCAGGGCTCCGGCACTGGCTCGGCCGCCGCCACCGACGACCTCAGCGCAGACATCGAGGCCGAACTGCTCTACCTCATCGAGGAGGAGAAGCTCGCCCACGACGTGTACATCACGCTCGACGATGTCTGGGATGCCCGGGTGTTCGAGAACATCGCCGCCTCGGAGACTCAGCACACCGAGGCCGTCGAGGCACTGCTCGAGACCTACGGCATTGACGACCCCCGAAGTGACGAGGTAGGAGTCTTCGCCGACGCCTCACTGCAGGAGCTGTACGACGACCTCACCGCCTCCGGCACCGTCACGTGGGCCGATGCCGTGGACGCCGGGATCGCGATCGAGACGACCGACATCGCCGACCTCGAGGACCTGCTGGCTCGCGAGCTCCCCGCCGACGTCGCGACAGTCGTCGCGAACCTGCTGAAGGGCTCCGAGAACCACCTGGCGGCGTTTGAGCGCCAGGCCTAGCGAACTCCGAGCTCGCCCCTCCGAAGACTTCGTGCGGCAGACCTGGCGGATTCCGCACGGAGTGTTCGGAGTCGGGCCGGCCGGGCGGGGATCAGCGCTCCTGCTCCGGATGCCAGGCGCGCCTCGGGCCGGCTCAGTCCAGCGTCAGCGTGGTGCAGCGGATGTAGCCGCCGCCCTTGGCGAGCTCGGCGACCTCCGGCGTATGCACGGTGAGGCCGGCATCGGTCAGGGCCGCGGCAAGGGCTGGGGCGTGCGCGCTCATCACCACGTGCTCGCCGGTCGACACCAGGTTGGTCGCGAACGCATGCTCGGCCTCGTGCAGCGAGACCTCGACGAGCTCGAGCGGCAGGCCGGCGATGATCTCGCGACTCTCGGGGGTGAACGCCTCGGGGCAGTACGCGATCAGGCCGGGGCGCTCGCCCTCGGGCCCTCGGATCACCGCGAGCGCCAGGTCGATGTCGTAGAAGAAGCTGTCGGGCCATCCGGACACGGCGTTGACCACCGGATCGCCGTGCGAGTCGAGCTGGGGAACGGTCTGCAGCTGGACCCGCTCGTATCCGAGGATCTCGGCAGCGGTCTGCTGCGCCTCGGGGTCCGAGCGGTAGCCCTGGCCGCACAGCAGCAGGTCGCCCACCGGGAGCGCGTCGCCCTGACCGGAGAAGCGCAGGTCTGCGGGGAGCAGGTGGATCCGCTTGCCG
>JAUIBG010000028.1 GCA_030428165.1 Actinomycetes bacterium | reverse complement strand
CGAGCATCTCGGCGCTGACCATGCCGTCCGTGTCGAACGTCTCCAGCACCTCCCTGGCATAGGCGATCTCCTCGGCGCTCGCGCCGCTCGATCCCGCGCTTGCGTGGCCCGGCATTTCGCCCAGCAGTTCGGCGGCCTCGTCGAGCAGCGGCACATCGGCCTCGGTGAAGGGCGCGCCGGCGGGGCGCAGCAGCAGCTCCCTGTCGCGCTCGCTTAGGTGCGAGGCGGCGTGGTCGAGCAGGTGCGCCTTGGAGTACAGGTCGCTCAGCAGCCGGGCCGGCGTGACCGGCAGCCAGCACAGGTTGAGGGCGATGCGCACCTGGGTGTCGGTGCGCAGGTCGCGCTCGATCTCGAGCCTGTCGTCCTCGCCCAGGCTCGCCTCGAGCTGCTCCATGATCTGGTGGCTGAGGCGGGAGATCATCTCCTTGACGAAGGTCTCCCTGGCGCGGTTGTGCGGACGGTGCTCGCGCCTGGCGCGTGACTGCGCCTCCTTGACGTCGGAGCGGCGGATGACCACCGTGCGGCCGTCGAGCCTCAGCTCCTGGTCCTTGCGCGGCACGCGCTGGCGCTCGCGCACCGCCGCCTTGACGACGCGCGCCATGTCCTCGCGGCCCTTGACCGCGGCGACGTCGTCGCGCTCGGTCGCGGTGATCTGCACGCCCTGGACCAGTCCGGCCAGGGTCGTCGTCACCGCGCCGGTCTCGCCGAGCGACGGCAGCACGTGGTCGATGTAGCTGAGGAACGCCGACGACGGGCCGATGAGGAGCACGCCGGAGCGCTCCAGGCGCTCCCGGTGGTGGTACAGCAGGAAGGCGGCGCGGTGCAGGGCCACGGCGGTCTTGCCCGAGCCGGGGCCGCCCTGCACGACGAGCGCGCCCTCGAGGGGTGCGCGGATGACGTCGTCCTGCTCGGCCTGGATCGTGGCGACGATGTCGCCCATGCGGCCGGTGCGGCGCGCGTCCAGCGCCGCGAAGAGCGCTCCCTCGCCGGCGAGCGAGTCCTCGGCGCCAGCGGCGCGCAGCGCCTCGACGTCGAGCACGTCGTCCTCGACGGCGGTGACATTGCGGCCGCGCGTGGTGATGTGGCGGCGGTTCATGACGCCGTCGGGATTCGCGGCGGTCGCGGAGTAGAAGGCGCGGGCGGCGGGAGCGCGCCAGTCGGTCAGCAGCGGCTCGTGCTCCGAGTCGGACAGGCCGATGCGGCCCACATAGAGGCGGTCGCCCTCGGTCATGTCGAGGCGGCCGAAGCACAGGCGGTCCTCGACGGCGCTGAGCTGGGCGATGCGGTCCTCGTAGAGGGTGGCGAAGGCGTCGCGCTCGGAGCGGTTCTGCGGGGAGCCCGAGGGTCCCTCGCGGCGCACGGACTCGAGGCGCTCGACGGCGTCGTCCCTGAGCTCGTCGAGGCGCCCGTACAGGGTGTCGACCACAGCCTGCTCGGCATCGAGCCCGTGGCTGGAATCAGTCGCTACCGCACTGCGTTGCATCCACACACCTCATTCAGTCGCCCCCGCGGTTTCTCCAAGGCGGTCAACCATTATCCCTGATCTGCAGGGCACATGGAAACCGCCATCATCCGAACCCGGCCCTGGGCATGCATGGGAGGATGGAAGGACTATGGAACACAGGCTGATCGACTGGGATTCCGAGGGCATCGCGCACTGGGCGGACGTGGCCCCCTCGAACGGAGCGGTGCTCGCCGTCGTGCTACGCGGATTCGTGGACGCCGGGCACGCGGGACAGCAGGCCGCCGACCACATCCTGGGGCTCTCCGAGCCCACCCGCATCGGCACCTTCGACATCGACGCGCTGCTGGACTACCGCTCGCGCCGCCCCGAGATGACGTTCTCCGTGAACGAGTGGACCGACTACGACGAGCCGTCGCTCGCGCTGGACATGGTGCACGACGCGAACGGGACGCCGTTCCTGATGCTGAGCGGCTTCGAGCCCGACCTGCAGTGGGAGAGGTTCGCGCTCGCGGCCAAGGAGGTCGTGGACAGGTTCGGCATCGGGCTGACGGTGGGTGCGAACGGCCTGCCGATGGCGGTGCCGCACACGCGCGACCTCACCGCGACGGTGCACGGCACCGACCAGTCGCTGCTGCCCGACGTGCCGACCGTGTTCGGCACGGTCAACGTCCCCGCATCGGCCCAGGCGCTGATGTCGTACCGGTTCGGCCAGTGGGGCTTGCCGGCGGTGACCGTCGCCGTGCATGTGCCGCACTACCTGGCGCAGACCGTGTACCCGCAGGCCGCGCAGCGCGCGCTGACCGGGATCGAGGACCTCACCGGCCTGGACCTGGACGTCGCGGGGCTCGACGAGGAAGCCGAGAGCGTCGGCGCGGAGATCGACAGGCAGACGCGCGCCTCGGACGAGGTACGGGCCGTGGTCGAGCAGCTCGAGGAGCAGTACGACGCGTTCACGGAGGCTCGTGAGGACGCCACGATCGACGGTCCGCTGCCCTCAGCGGACGAAATCGGGGCCGAGTTCGAGCGTTTCCTGCGTCAACAGCGCTCTGACTAGTTTCACCTGAGGCGATTTCCTGACATGCTTGAGGCGGTTGCTGACGACTGACGTGACAAAGGCATGTGCTGGCGAGCGGTTGGACGGAGTGACGAGGGGCGCACGGTGCGCACCTCCCCGGTGACGGGCAAGCCAGTAAAGAAGTAAGGAATTGCAATGGCACAGGGATCCGTGAAGTGGTTCAACGCGGAAAAGGGCTATGGATTCATCGCCCCTGACGACGGCTCGGCCGACGTCTTCGTCCACTACTCCGCCATCGAGTCGAGCGGCTACCGCAGCCTCGAAGAGGCCCAGCGCGTCGAGTTCGACGTGACCCAGGGCCCCAAGGGCCCCCAGGCTGAGAAGGTCTCGCCCCTCTAGCGGGCACCGGGCCAGGTGGTCGCGACGCTCGTCGGCAGCGGTGCCGAGGCGGCATAGCGCCGCACGTCGTCGACGACCACCTGGCCCACGACCAGCACCACATTCCCGCGCCGCCTCCCCTTGAGGACGGCGCCCTCGCCGATGGCGGTGAGAGGCAGGCCCGTCTCGGAGGCCGCCCGCGCATCGGCGATATGAGTCATGTCCCCGGGCCGCGTGCCGATGTTCGCGACGATCAGCCCGCCCGGCCTCAGCACGCGCTGCGCGTGCCCCCACCATTGCGGCCCCGCGAGATGCGCAGGCGTCGTGTCGCCTGCGAATGCGTCCCTCACGATGAGGTCCAGGCTCTCCTCTTGACGCGAGCTCAGCGCCTCCAGGCCGTCCTGCGCGCGGATCCGCAGCCGAGGCGCGCGCGGCAGGTCCGTCCATTCCCGTGCGAGGCGCACCAGCTCGGCGTCGGAGTCGACGGCGATATGCCGCGACTGCGGGTAGGCGAGCGCGAGGTGGGCGGGGAGCGTGCAGGCTGCCGCGCCGATGTGCATGGCCAGCATCCGCTCGGCGCCGCCCCAGGCGGCCACGGCGGCGGCGATGTGCCGCATGTACTCGAAGTGGAGCTCGCCGTCGGGGGAGGGAAGGGTCGAACTGGGAACAGAATTGACCCACACGGTCGTTGACCCGTCAGACTCGCGCGTCAGCCGCGCGGTGCCGGTCGTCACAGGGATGTCGACGTCGAGCGCCGGGTCCTCAGGCGCGTCGCGTCTGCCCACGTTTGTCCCAATCTAGTGTTGCCCTCGCCGTCGAACTACACTAGACGCATAGCCACCCGGGGAGGAGGACCTGATGCCGCTGTCGGAGTACGAGCAGCGTGTGCTGGCCCAGCTCGAGCAGGAGCTCGGCAGCGACGCGCATCTCGACCGCGCCATGTCCCGTCGTCCCGGCGCGTCCCGCCGCCTCGTGATCGCCGTGATCGGCGTCGTGGCCGGCCTGGGAGTGATGCTCTGGGGCGTGACCGCGAACATCCCGCTGGTGGGCGTCATCGGCTTCGCCGTGATGGTCGCCTCCGCGCTTTGGGCGCTGCTGGCACGCTCGAGCCGCACCGCGGTGAAGGCGTCGGGGGAGTCCAAGGACACCAAGAAGTCCGCCGCGCAGAGCCAGTCGTTCATGACCCGCATGGAGGAGCGCTTCGAGAAGCGTCGCCAGGGCGACGGCCAGTAGTGCGCTCCACGACCTGACAGGGCCGCCCGTCCGCTGAGGACGAGGCGGCCCTCGTCGTCTCCGGGGTCGATGTGCCTCTCACCGGCGCGCGCTGCGCCGTCCCACACCTGTCCCGTCCCGCGCCGAATCTGCGCGTCGGCGCTTCGACACGCGGTGCGAAGCGGGCATCTCGGGCACAGGATCGGGGTGCCGTCTCGCAGGCCGGCAGATCAGGCAGCTGCAGATCAGGCAGCTGCAGACCGGGCTGCTGCGGATGCTGCGGCTGGGGGCAATGGTGACCAAGGAGGCTCGGGGCGGCTCCCCACTTTGCTCCACCTCGCCGCCGGCGCGGCGCCGCGCCGCTCCCCGACGGCCCTCCGAGGCGCCCTCCGTGCCTCCTGACGCCCGCATCGGCCGTGCGAAATGCCTGAACTGACACCTTTGCGTGCCGCGGCACGCCAGGAGGGTCTCGGAGACATCAATCTCCCTCCACCTTCCTCCCCGCCCAATAGCAGGAACTTTGGTGCCCATAGTCTCGGATTCTCAACTTTCTCTACAGATTGTGGAGGGAAGTGGAGTAATGTGGGGCGCACTGGAGGCCGGTGGTGTAGTCGGGGAGGTGACGGCCATGGTGGAGACGACCCAGGGACTCGGTCCCGCAGGGGTCTTCCTCGGCACGTTCACCCCCCGTCTCGATGAGAAGGGGCGCCTGATCCTCCCGGCGAAGTTCCGCGGCCGGCTAGCCTCGGGCCTCGTCACCACCAGGGGTCTGGACCGCTGCATCTTCGTCTTCCCGCTCGACGAGTTCACCGAGGTCCACCAGCGACTGCGCAAGGCGCCGCTCGAGAACAAGAGCGCCCGCGACTACCTGCGCAACTTCCTGGGCTACGCGAGCGACGAGATCCCCGACAAGCAGGGCCGCATCCTGCTGTCCGCTCCGCTGCGCCAGTACGCGGGGATCGACCGCGAGGTCGCCGTGGTCGGCATGGGATCGCGCGTGGAGATCTGGGATGCCCAGGCATGGCAGGAGTACCTCGAGAGGGGCGAGGACGACTACGCCGCGACCGCGGCGGAGGTATTCGACGACATGTGACGCGTGGCCGGGCCTCCTCCCGAGCGCTCTGACGGACTTCCCCCCGCCAGAGACCGGTGGGAGACCCGGCCACACGACACCAGCATCAGAAGGGGGGCGAGCGTGAGCGAGAGCGACGCGCTGCACGTTCCGGTCATGCGCGACCGGTGCGTCGAGCTGCTCGCGCCTGCCCTCGCTCACCCCGGAGCAGTCGTCGTTGACGGGACGCTGGGCCTTGGGGGACACTCCGAGGCCCTTCTCGAGTCCTGTCCAGAGGCCACGCTTGTTGGCATCGACCGGGACCTGGACGCGATCGCGCTCGCATCTGAGCGGCTGTCGCCCTTCGGCGACCGCTTCCACGCCCACCACGCGGAGTACGACGACATCGCTGGGGCCCTCGCGCTCGCGGGCGTCGAGCGAGCCGACGGCATCCTCCTGGACCTCGGGGTCTCGTCGATGCAGATCGACAGCGTCGAGCGAGGCTTCAGGTACGCCTCCGACGCCCCGCTGGACATGCGCATGAACCGCGAGGACCCGGTCACCGCGGCCGATCTGCTGCGCGACGCCGGCCTCGACGAGCTCACCAGGATCATCCGCGACTACGGCGAGGAGCGTCACGCTCGCAGGATCGCGAGGGCGATCGTGGAACGCCGGGACGCCCACCCGCTCACGCGCTCGGGCGACCTGGTCGCGCTCGTGACCGATGTCGTGCCCGCCGGGCAGGGCCGTGGCAACCCCGCGAAGCGCACCTTCCAGGCGCTCCGGATCGCCGTGAACCGGGAGATCGAAATCCTCGAGCGCGCCATCGCGGCGGCGATCGAGCTGACGGCCGTGGGCGGCCGCATCGTCGTCGAGTCGTATCACTCGCTCGAGGACCGCATTGTGAAGTTGGCGTTCGCCGCCGGCGCCGAGGTGTCGACGCCTCCTGGCATCCCCGTCATCCCGGACCGCGACCAGCCCTACCTGAAGCTCATCACCCGTGGCGCCGAGAAGGCGCCCGAGGACGAGCAGCAGATGAACCCCCGGTCCGCCTCGGTGCGCCTGCGCGCTGCCGAGCGGATCCGCGAGACCCCCCCGGGTCGTGCCGCATGAGCGCCGCCCCGGTCAAGCGTCGCCCCGCGACGGCCGCCCCCCGGCCGTCGCGGGCGGCGCGCCCTTCTCCGCGTCCGCAGCTGGCCGTCGTGCAGGCGCCCTCCGCCTCGCGCTCGCTGCTGCCCTTCGCCATCCTGTGCATCGGCATCGTGCTGGCGTCGTTCGCCGCCGTGCTGATCATCAATACCGCGATGACCGCGGGAGCGAGCGAGCGCCGCGAGCTCCGCCTCGAGCTCGCAGCGCTCGAGGAGCAGCGCGCCGAGCTGGTGACCGGCATGGAGTTCAACTCGACTCCGACGTCGCTGGCCGCCGCAGCCGAGCGGCTCGGCATGGTCCCCGCCGGCACCCCCGGCTTCATCGAGCTCTCGACCGGCACGATCATCGAGGTGGGTGACTGATGGCCCGCTCGCACACCGGCGTCGGCCGCCCGGTCATCCGCCAACGCCTCGCGACCCTTGGCTTCCTCGCCCTGCTGCTCGCGCTCGCCGTGAGGCTCACGCTGATCCAGACGGTCGAGGCGGCCGACCTGGCGCAGGACGCCCTCGAGAACCGCCTGCAGACGCAGACCATCGAGACGGTCAGGGCCGACATCGTCGACCGCAACGGCATCACGCTGGCCACCTCGGTCGAGCGCTACGACGTGTGGGTGGACCAGGTGACCCTCGCCGACTGGGAGGTCAAGGAGAACGGCGCGGTGCTGGGCAAGGGCCCGCTGTACGCCGCGAGCCTGCTCGCGCCGGTGCTTGAGGTCAGCGAGGCCGAGCTGGCCGCCGATCTGGTCGGGGACGCGACATTCCGGTACCTCCAGAAGGACGCCTCCGCCGACGTGTGGGACCTGATCGACGAGCTGGGCATCGCCGGCATCCACGCGGACCCGGTGTCCGAGCGCTTCTACCCGGCAGGGGTGCTGGCCGGCAACATCACCGGATTCATGTCGGGCTCGGCAGACTCGGTCGAGGACGTCGCCCAGGCCGGCCTCGAGCTGTCGTTCGACGACGTGCTGTCCGGCGTCGACGGCTCGTACACCTACGAGAACGGCAACAAGGGCTACGTCATCCCCAACGGCGTCTACGAGGAGGAGGCGGCGGTCCCGGGACAGACCGTCGTCACCACGATCGACTCGGACATCCAGTGGTACGCGCAGCAGCGACTAGAGGAGGCGATCGACTACACCTACGGCTCCGGCGGCATCGCGATCGTCATGGACGTCGCCACGGGGGAGATCCTCGCCCTGGCCGAGCACGGGTCGCTCGACCCCAACGACCCCGGCGCCACCGATGCGAGCCTGCGCGGATCGACCTCGGCGGAGGACGTCTACGAGCCCGGCTCGACCGGCAAGATCATCACGATGGCGGCCGCGCTCGAGGAGGGCATCGTCACGCCCACCGACGAGTACGAGGCGCCGTATCAGTACACGACCGAGAACAACCAGACCTTCCAGGACACCCACGACTACGGCACGCGCAAGCTCACGGTGAACGGCATCCTCGCGAAGTCGTCGAACACCGGCACGATCCAGATCGGCGAGCAGATGAGCGCCGCGACGTACTACGACTACCTGGAGGCGTTCGGCATCGGCCAGCCCACTGGAGTGGGACTGCCGATCGAGTCGAGCGGTCTGCTCAACCCGCTCGAGACCCTCGACGGCCGCTCGCGCTACGCGATGCTCTACGGACAGGCGTACTCGGTGACAGCGCTCCAGGCGGTCCAGGTCTACGCGACCATCGCGAACGACGGCGTGCTGTCGCAGCCCACGCTCGTGCGCGGCTTCGAGGACGTCGACGGGACGTTCACCCCCTACCGCGAGCCCTCGACCACCCAGGTGATCTCCACGACCACGGCAGAGACGCTGCAGAAGATGCTCGAGTCCGTGACCGAGGAGGGCACCGGCACGACGGCCCAGATCCAGGGCTACAGGGTGGGCGGCAAGACCGGTACCGCCGAGATCCTCGAGGGCGGCAAGGTGACGGGCTTCACGGCCTCGTTCATCGGCTTCGCCCCGGCCGACGACCCCGAGCTGGTCGTCGCCGTCACCGTGTTCGACCCCGAGGTCAACTTCTACGGCTCCGAGGCCGCGGCCCCCGCGTTCAAGGACATCATGGAGTTCTCCCTCCAGAACCAGGGCGTCGCCCCGTCGCAGACCACGGCTACCCTGTACCCGATCACCTGGGAGTAGGAGGAGCCTGGATGGACCTGCGTCCTGCGCGGCCCGCCGGCGCCCGCCTGACCGATCTCGCGGCCGCCGTCGGCGCCCGCCTGACGACGGTCGGCGACGCGCCTGAGGACCTCACCGTCACCGGCGCCACCGTCGACTCCCGCGACGTCCGTCCCGGCGACGTGTTCGGCGCGCTCCCCGGCCTCAAGATCCACGGCACCGCCTTCGCGGCCGATGCGGTGGCCGCGGGCGCCGTCGCGGTCCTCACCGACGAGCAGGGCGAGCGCGCCCTGGCCGATGCCGGTCTCGCCGTTCCCGTGATCGTCACCGACCGCCCGCGCTGGGCTATCGGCGAGGTGGCGGCTGCGGTGTACGGGCACCCGTCCAGGGAGCTGACGGTCGTCGGCGTCACCGGCACCAACGGGAAGACCACCACGTCCTACTTCGTCGACGCGGCTCTCAGTCGCGCGCACGCGCGCAGGGGAGTGCTCGGCACCGTCGCACTGAAGATCGTGGATGAGGCGATCGAGTCGCCTCGCACCACGGTCGAGTCACCGGTGCTGCACGGCCTGATGGCGCGCATGCTCGAGTCCGACGTCACGGCGATGACGACCGAGGTGTCGTCGCACGCCGCCGCGCTGGACCGCATCTCCGGAGTCGAGTTCGACGTCGCGGTGTTCACGAACCTCCAGTGGGACCACCTGGACTTCCACGGCACGATGGAGAACTATCTCGCCGACAAGGCGCGGCTGTTCGCGCCGGGCCGCTCGAGCCGCGGCGTCGTCTGCATCGACGACGAATGGGGCAGGAAGCTCGCCTCGGAGGCGCAGATCCCCGTCGAGACCGTGTCGACGCACCTCGCGGTCGGCGGTGGCCCGACGGAGCACGCCGCTCAGGCGAACTGGGCCGTCGTGGCGGAGACCATCGGCCTCGACGGCGTGGGCTCCTCCTTCACCTTCCGCGGCCCCGACGGCACCGAGCATCAGGCCTTCTCGCCGCTGCCGGGACTGGTGAACGTGTCGAACGCCTGCGTCGCGATCGTCGCCGCGCACGCGGCCGGGGTGCCGCTCACGGACGCGATCGACGGCGTCGCCCACGCCACCGAGATCCCGGGCCGCATGGAGCGCGTCATCGAGCGCAGCGACGTCGACCCGCTGGCGATCGTCGACTACGCCCACACTCCCGACGCGCTCACGCTCGCCCTCGAGGCCGTCCGTCCTATCACGCCGGGCCGGCTCATCCTCATCTTCGGCTCCGACGGCGACCGCGACCAGGGCAAGCGCCCGGTCATGGGCGAGATCGCCGCGCGGCTCGCCGACGTCATCGTGCTGACCGACGAGAACCCGCGCTCGGAGGAGCCCGCGGCGATCCGCGCCGCGATCCGCGAGGGCATCGAGCGTGTGCGCCCGGACCTCGCCGACGTCCACGAGGTCGAGCCACGCGAGGAGGCCGTGGGCTACGGGCTGCACCTCGGCCAGCCCGGCGACACCGTGATCGTCACGGGCAAGGGCCACGAGCCCACCCAGGAGATCGCGGGCGTCTTCCACCGCTACAACGACAGGGACGCCTACCTCCGCGCGCAGGAGCGGATCGTGGCCGAGCGCGAGGCGGGCGCATGACGCATCTCACGGCAGGCTGGATTGCCGGCGCCGTTGGCGGCACGCTGCACGGAGATCCCGCGATCGAGATCTCGTCCGTCGTGAAGGACTCGCGCGACGCGGCGCCCGGTGCGCTCTACATCGCGTTCGGCGGCGAGCGCGTCGACGGCCACGACTACGTCACGGCAGCCCGCGACGAGGGTGCTGTCCTGTCGCTCGTGACGCGCCCCGTCTCCGGCGACCACATCGTCGTCGAGGACACCGAGCGCGCGCTCGGCGAGCTCGCGAAGGCCCACCTCGCGAGGCTGCGCGAGCGCGGCAGCCTCCGAGTCGTCGGCATCACGGGGTCCAATGGCAAGACCACCACGAAGGACCTGCTCGCGGCCGTCGTCGACGGCGTGGTCGCCACGCGCGGGAACCTCAACAACGCGATCGGGCTGCCGCTGACGGTGCTGCGCGCCGATGCGGACACAGACGTGCTCGTCCTCGAGATGGGGGCGGACGCCGCAGGCGACCTCGCCTACCTCACCGGCATCGCCCCGCTCGACGTGGCAGTAGTGCTCGGCGTGGGTGCCGCCCACGTGGGCCGCTACGCGTCGCGGGAGGCGCTCGCCCACGAGAAGGCGTCGATCCTCGCCGGGCTCGTGCCAGGGGGAGTGGCCGTCCTCAACGCCGACGACGCGATCGTCGCGAGGATGGCGTCCAGGGTCCGCGGCGACGCGTCGCTGATCACCTTCGGCACGTCTGCGGAGGCGCAGGTGCGGGCCACGGGAGTCGAGCTCGACGCGGGCCGCGCATCGTTCGCGATCGACGGCGTGCAGATCTCCCTGTCGCTGGTGGGGGAGCACCACGTCACCAACGCTCTCGCGGCGTTCGCCGTGGCGCGGGCGCTGGGCGTCGAGCCCCAGGACGCCGCCGCGCGCATCGGCGCCGCGGGACCCGCGAGCCCTCACCGCATGGCGCTGACCTTCCGCGAGGACGGCATCCGCATCCTCGACGACAGCTACAACGCCTCGCCCGAGTCCATGGCCGCGGCGCTCAAGGCCCTCAAGGGCATCGCCGGCAGTGGCCGCTCGATCGCCGTGCTGGGCGCGATGCGCGAGCTCGGCGAGACCTCCCTCGACGAGCACTTCCGCATCGGCCTGCTCGCCGTCAGGCTGAGGATCGACCTCACCCTCGTCGTGGGCGACGAGGCCAAGGCGATCTACGACAGCGCCGTGCGTGAGGGCTCCTGGGGCGACGAGGCCGCCTTCGTGACTACCATTGACGAGGCTGAGCGCTATCTGAACGACGTCGCCTCGGAAGGAGACACCATCCTCGTGAAGGCCTCTCACGGAGCAGACCTCTGGCGTCTCGCCGACCGGCTCACGGGAGCCGCATCGTGACCGCGATCGTCCTCGCCGGCACGTTCTCGATGCTGCTGTCGCTGTTCGCGACCCCGCTGCTGATCCGCTACCTCAACAGCCACAGCTTCGGCCAATTCATCCGCCACGACGGGCCAGCGACGCACATGGTCAAGCGCGGCACGCCCACCATGGGCGGCATCGTCATCATCGTCGCCGCGGTGCTGGGATGGCTGGGAGGCAACCTGTTCCTGGGCCGCCTGCCCAATGCGTCGTCGCTCCTCGTCGTCCTGCTGATGGTCGGCCTGGGCGCCGTGGGCTTCATCGACGACGCGATCAAGATCACGCGCGAGCGCTCGCTGGGACTGAGCCCGCTGTGGAAGATCGTGGGCCAGGGTGCCGTCGGAATCACGTTCGCGATCCTCGCGCTCCAGTTCCCCGACGAGAACGGCATCACCCCCGCCTCCGAGGCCGTCTCCTTCCTGCGCGACAGCGCCCTCGACCTCGCGATCTGGGGACCCGGAGTGGGCCTGGTGCTGTTCGTGATCTGGGCGAACTTCCTCATCACCGCATGGTCCAACGCGACCAACCTCACGGACGGCCTCGACGGGCTGGCGACCGGCGCGTCCATCATCTTCTTCGGCGCGTACACGATCATCGCGATCTGGCAGTACTACCAGTGGTGCGGCTTCGACGACGCGGTGGCGAACTGCTACGAGGTGCGCGACCCGCGCGACATCGCGATCCTCGCGGTCGCGATCGCCGGCGCCTGCGTGGGCTTCCTGTGGTGGAACGCCGCCCCCGCGAAGATCTTCATGGGCGACACCGGCTCGCTCGCGCTGGGCGGCGCGATCGCTGGCGTGACGATCATGACCAGGACCGAGCTGCTCGGCGCGATCATCGGCGGACTCTTCGTCATCATCGTCGCCTCGTCAGTTCTCCAGATCGGCTTTTTCAAGATCTCCGGAGGCAAGCGCATCTTCAAGATGGCGCCGCTGCATCACCATTTCGAGCTGCTCGGGTGGCCCGAGGTGAACATTGTGATCCGCTTCTGGATCATCGCCGGCGTCGCCGCGGGCCTGGGCATCGGCATCTTCTACGCCGAGTGGGTGGCCGCGCTGCCCGCCGGCGCCTGACGTGGGCGGCGCCATGACCGACGCAGTCGTGCCCGTGCTCGCCGGACCCGTTCTCATCCTGGGACTCGGTGTCGCCGGTCGCTCGGCCCTCGAGGCCTGCCGCGAGCTGGGCGTCGAGGCCGTCACGGTCGATCCGGGCCAGGCGGATGCGGACCACGCGGGCCTGGAGGGCCTCGACCTCAGCCGGTTCGCCGTGGCGATGTCGTCGCCTGGCTTCGCCCCGCACTCGCCCGAGGTGACCGCGATCGCCGAGGCGGGAGTCGAGATCGTCAGCGAGATGGAGTTCGCCTGGCGCGTGCGGATCCCCGGCATCCCGTGGGTACTCGTCACCGGCACCAACGGCAAGACCACCACCACCAGGATGGTGGGCGCGATCGCCTCGGCCGGCGGACTGGACGTCGCCGTCAGCGGCAACATGGGCGACCCCGTGATCGCCGCCGCGCGCGAGAGCCACGACCTGATCGCCGTGGAGATCGCCTCGCTGCAGCTGCACTTCACCACGACGCTCGCGCCGCACGCCTCGGTGTGCATGAACGCCGACGACGAC
This sequence comes from Actinomycetes bacterium, assembly GCA_030428165.1. Classification (GTDB taxonomy): domain Bacteria; phylum Actinomycetota; class Actinomycetes; order Actinomycetales; family Demequinaceae; genus Demequina. The sequence goes on along the minus strand of JAUIBG010000028.1, from coordinate 6,101 downwards.
CACCTGGACTGGCACGGCTCCCGCGAGGCGTATCACGCTGACAAGGCGCGGGTGTACCGCCACGTCAAGGTCGCGTGCGTCTACCCCGAGGCCGAGACCCACGTCCGCGCGATGGTCGAGGACGCCGACGTCCAGGAGGGCTGCCGCGCCGTGGGCGTCACTCTCGGCGCTCCTGGTCCAGGCGACATCGGCATCGTTGACGGGCTCATCGCCGACCGCGCCTTCGCGGCCAGCCGCCGCGAGGCCGTCGAGCTGGGGCACGTCGAGGACCTCGCCCACCTCACCGTAGGCGCCGTCCCGCCGTACCTCGCGACCAACGCGCTGGCGGCCGCCGCGCTGTGCCGCGCCGTGGGCGTGGAGCCGGAGGCCGTGTCCAGGGGCCTGCGGGGCTTCTCGCTCGACGCGCACCGCACGGCCCTGGTGGAGACGGTCGACGGAGTGGCGTACGTCGACGACTCCAAGGCGACCAACGCGCACGCCGCGATCGCCGCCTTCGGCGCGTTCGGCCCCGGCTCGGTCGTGTGGATCGCCGGCGGCCAGCCCAAGGGCCAGGAGTTCGATGACCTGGTGGTCGCGGTGCGCGACCGCCTCGCCGCCGTCGTGCTGATCGGCGAGGACGCATCGGGCCTGGCAGGATCCCTTGCCCGACACGCCGCCAGCGTCCCCGTGACTCGAATCGAGCCGGGCGACACTGTGATGGAGCGTGCGGTGGAGGCCGCTCGTGGCCGGGCCGGCGACGGCATGGCCGTGCTGCTGTCTCCCGCGTGCGCCTCGTTCGACCAGTTCCGCAGCTATGCGGACAGAGGAGACGCTTTCGCCCGAGCGGTGAGGCACGGCAGACGCTGAAGGGGGAGCGATGACAGCGACGCAGGCGCGTCAGCGCACCACCCCTGAGATCTCCGGATCGCCCGTCCTCAGCTACCACCTGCTGATCGCCTCGACCGGCATCCTGCTCACGCTGGGACTCGCCGTGGTGCTCTCCAGCACCTCGAGCACCTCGGTGCAGGCGGGCGGCACTCCGTACGCCTCGTTCCTCGTGCAGGTCGCCGCCCTCATCGTCGGCCTCGCGGCCCTCATCGTGGGCTCGCGTCTCAGCCCGACCGCGTGGAAGCGCCTCGCCCCGCTGGTGCTGTACTCCGCGATCGGCCTGCTGATCGTCGTGGCGATCTACGGCGTCTCGATCGGCGGCAACCAGAACTGGATCAGGATCCCGCTGGGCTCGACCTCGGTGACCTTCCAGCCCTCGGAGCTCGCGAAGCTCGGGCTGGCGCTCTATCTGGGCGTCGTGCTCGCACGCTTCCGTCACGAGCTCACCACCTGGAAACGCATCATCGTGCCCGCCGGCGCGATGGCGCTCGTGGTGATCGGCCTCGTCATGCTCGGCAGCGACATGGGCACCGCGCTCGTGCTGGTGATGATCACCGCGGCCGCGTACTGGGTCGCCGGGCTCCCGCTGCGCTTCTTCGTGATGACGGGTGTCGGCGGAGCGATCGCCGCCGCGATCGCCATTCTGTCGAGGCCCAGCCGCATGGCGCGCATCGAGACGTGGCTCAACCCCGACCTCGCCGATCCCGCCTCGGACGGCTACCAGCGCATCCACGCGCTGTGGGCGCTCGCCTCCGGCGGGCTCTGGGGACTGGGACCGGGCGAGAGCCGCGAGAAGTGGGGCTACCTGCCCGTCGCCGACTCGGACTTCGTCTTCGCGATCGTGGGCGAGGAGTTCGGCCTCGTGGGTGCCGTCCTCGTGCTCTTCGCCTTCGGCATGATGCTCATCGCCGTCCACCGCATCGTCCACCGCCACCAGGACCCGTGGGTGCAGATCTCCGCCGCCGCGCTCGGGGCGTGGATCATCGGTCAGGCCGTCTTCAACATCGCCGTCGTGGTGGGACTGCTGCCCATCACGGGCGTGCCGCTGCCGCTGATGTCCGCAGGCGGATCCTCGCTGATCGCCTCGCTCGCCGCCGTGGGCGTGCTGATGGCGTTCGCCAGGCACGAGCCAGGCGCGCAGGAGGCGCTGTCCGCGCGCCCGTCCGTGATGAGCCGCACGTTCGCCGTCTTGTCCAGGAGCACGCGTGGCTGAGCCTTCCTCGCCCGCCCAGGAGGTGACGCCCCGAGCCCTCACCGTGGTGCTCGCAGGCGGAGGCACCGCAGGGCACGTCAACCCGCTGCTCGCGACCGCCGCCGAGCTGACCTCCAGGGGGCACCGCGTCGTCGCGCTCGGGACCGAGGAGGGCCTCGAGACCGATCTCGTGCCGCGCGCCGGGGTCCAGCTGGTGACGATCCCGAGGGTCCCGTTCCCGCGCCGCCCGACCATGGCCGCGCTGCGCTTCCCGTCGACGTTCATGAAGGCGGTCTCGGCCGCCGAGGACGCGATCCTCGCCGCCGGGGCCGATGCCGTGGTGGGCTTCGGAGGCTTCGTGTCCACGCCCGCCTACCTGGGCGCGCGTCGCGCCGGCGTGCCGATCGTGGTGCACGAGGCGAACGCGAGGCCCGGCCTCGCGAACAAGGTGGGCGCCAGGATGACGGACCACGTGGCCGTGACCTTCGCGGGCACGCCGCTGCGCCACGCGTCCCTCACGGGCCTGCCGCTGCGGCCCGACGTGGCCGCGCTCGCCGGTGTGCTCGCCGATCCCGCGCTCGCGGGCCCCGCTCGTCACAGCGCCAGGGCGGCGGTGGGCTGGGACGACGAGCGCCCCGTGCTCGTCGTCACGGGCGGGTCGCTGGGCGCCGCCAGCCTCAACGCCGCGACCGTGGGCGCCGTGCGCAGCCTCGTCGAGCAGGGCGTGCGGGTGTGGCACCTCACCGGCCGCGACAAGTCCGAGGAGGCCGTCGCCGCGCGCGAGGCGCTCCCTGAGGACCTGCGCGACGCCTACCGCGTCGACGAGTACAGCCACGACATGGCAGGCACGCTCGCCGCGGCCGATGCCGTCGTCTGCAGGGCCGGCGCCGCGACGGTGAGCGAGCTGACCGCGCTGCGCCTGCCTGCGGTCTACGTCCCGCTGCCGCACGGCAACGGCGAGCAGGCGCTCAACGCCGCCGACCCGGTGGCCGCGGGCGCCGCCAGGCTCGTGCCCGACGCCGGCCTCACTGCGGAGCGGCTCGAGTCCGAGGCCCTGGCCATGCTGACCGGATCGGCGCACGACGCGATGGTCGACGCTGCGGCGGAGCTCGGCATCGTCGACGGGGCCGCGAGGCTCGCCGACATGATCGAGGAGGCTTGCGCGTGACCCGCTGGCACTTCATCGGCGTGGGCGGCTCCGGCATGGCCCCCGTCGCCCACCTCACCGCGGCGCGCGGGATCGAGATCTCCGGGTCCGACCGCGCCGCCTCCAAGTACTTCCTGGCGCTGCAGGAGTCGGGCGCGAACGTGGTCGTGGGCCATGACCCGTCGCTGGTCGACGGCGCCGACGCGGTGGTCGTCTCGACGGCCATCCGCGACACCAACCCGGAGCTGGCCAGGGCGCGCGAGCTCGGCATCCCGGTCAAGCACATGTCCGAGGCGCTGGTCGAGGCCTTCGCCGGCAAGCGGATCGTCGCCGTCGCCGGCACGCACGGCAAGACCACCACCTCCGCGATGGTGGTGCGCGCGCTGCACGGTGCCGGTATCGACGCGTCGTTCATGATCGGCGCCAAGGTCTTCGGCGTCGATGGCGCGGTCGCTGGCGGGTACGTCGGCGCGTCGGACGTGGCGGTGGTCGAGGCAGACGAGTCGAACGGCTCATTCCTGCGCTACCACCCCGAGGTGGGCATCGTGCTCAACATGGAGCCCGATCACCTGGACTTCCACGGCAGCGTGGAGGCGCTCTACGGCGCGTTCCGCGAGTTCATGGGCACCTGCGGCACCGTGGTGGCCTGCGCCGAGGACGCGACGGTCATGACGACGGCGGCCCATGCCGGCACGACCGTGGTGACGTACGGAGCCGAGTCCTCCGCGGCCGATGTGAGGGTCGGGCCCCGCTCGCTGTCCGCCGCCGGCCGCACGTGGGACCTGGACGTGCCGATCCCGGGCGCGCACAACCGGCTCAACGCCGCGGCTGCGATCGAGGCGGCCGTGCTGATGGGCGCCGACCGCGACCTCGCCGTCGCGGCGCTCGCGGGCTTCTCCGGCACGGGGCGGCGGTTCCAGCTGCGCGGCGAGGCCGCGGGTGTGAGGGTGATCGACGACTACGCCCACCACCCGACCGAGGTCGCCGCGGTGATCTCCGCGGCGCGCGACGCCGGTGCCGGCCGCCTCGTCGTGCTGTTCCAGCCTGCACTGTTCACGCGCACCCTCGAGCACCGCCAGGCCTTCGCCGACGCGCTGTCGATCCCCGACGCCGACATCGTGATGGCCGGGGTGTACGGCGACCGCGAGGACCCGATCCCCGGCGTCACCTCGCAGTCGGTGGTCGACCTCATGCGGCTGCCGGAGTCCTCGACGGCGCGCGCCGTCGAGGATCTCGAGGAGGCAGCCCACGAGGCCGCGAGGCTCGCGCGCCCCGGCGACACGCTGCTGACCGTCGGGTCCGGCACCGTCACGAAGGCGCCGGATTGGATCCTCGCCGACCTCGCCGGCGGTCAGGACGGCGTTTCATGACAGACCTGGACCGCCGCCGCCCTCCGTCGATCGCGCCCCGCTCGTCCGGCTCGCGCCCGTCGACCTCGCGTCCCGCAGTGCCGCGACCGCCGTCGTCGTCTCCACGGGCTGAGCGGGCCGACAGGGCCGACGAGGCGTCGCCCGCCCTCGCCGGGAAGCAGGCGCGAGGCGGCCGGAAGCCCGAGCGTGAGGCCGACGCGAAGCAGCCGGCACCTGCGAAGAAGCCCGCCCCTGCGACGAAGGCGGCCCCGCCGAAGAAGCCTGCCGCTGCGAAGCAGCAGGCCGCTGATCGGAAGCCGCACGCGCAGACGCCTGCCAGGGGCGCCGCGCCCGCCACCGTGGACTCGACCGAGGCGGCCGCGCTGAGCCCGGGGGCGCCCACCCGCAGGGCCATCCCCGATCCTGACGTGCCGTCGCCGTGGCAGGCCGCGACCGTCACCGACGTCTCGGACCGCGTCAAGCAGCGCGACGACGAGCGCCGCAGGGCGGCTCTGCTGGTCGCGACGCGGCGATGGGGCCTCAGACTGCTGGTCGTCGGGGCCGTCGCCGGGCTCGCGTGGCTCGGGCTTGCCTCGCCCTGGTTCGCCCTCGACGAGGAGCACATTGAGATCACGGGCGTGTCCCAGCTCACGGATGCCGAGGAGGTCGACGCGATCGTCGCCGAGTACATCGGCACCCCGCTGGCCGCGGTCGGCATCAGGTCGATCACGTCGCAGCTGGAGGCCATGCCGTCGGTGCACGACGCGACCGTCACTCGGGTATGGCCCGACGGGCTCGCGGTCGAGGTGGACGAGGCCATCCCCGTGGCCGCCGTGCGCGTCGACGAGGGATTCCAGCTGCTCGACGATTCCGGCGCCGTCATCACGGTCGCCGAGGCCGCCCCTGACGTGCCCGTCATCCAGATCCCGACGGGGGAGGGCTCGGCGCGCATCCTCGACGCGGTCCTGACGGTGCTGGACGCCGTGCCCGAGGAGATCAGGGCGACCATGACCTCGATGCAGGCCTCGACCGAGGACTCGGTGCACCTCACGCTGGCTGACGGCCCCGACGTCGAGTGGGGCTCCGCCGAGGAGTCCGACCTCAAGGCGGAGGTGCTCACCCTGCTGCTGTCGCAGCCCGCAGGGAAGAACGCGGACGTCATCGACGTCTCCGCCCCGACCTTGCCGATCACCCGCTCGAACTGACCCTCAGGGCGCGTCGCCTCCAATTGCCGCGACACGCCGCAGGGCCTCATCGGCTCCGCCCGACCGGCGCGTACCTTCATGGCGGCCGAGGTCAGCAGAAGGTTGACCTTCACGTCGAGGTTTAAGGTTGGGATCCCCATGGCAGGCACGCAGAACTACATCACCGCGATCAAGGTCGTGGGCGTGGGCGGCGGCGGCGTGAACGCGGTGAACCGCATGATCGACGTCGGTCTCAAGGGCGCGGAGTTCATCGCCATCAACACCGACGCTCAGGCGCTGCTGATGTCGGACGCCGACGTCAAGCTCGACATCGGCCGTGAGCTCACCCGCGGACTCGGCGC
>JAUIBG010000027.1 GCA_030428165.1 Actinomycetes bacterium | reverse complement strand
GTGTTGTCGATGTCGGCCTCCGCCACGTCCGGCGAGTTGCCCTTGATCGAGATCAGCCACTGCTCGAGGTTGCGCAGCGCCTGCTCTCGGATCGACAGCGACGTGTCGGGCGTCTGGCTCGCGCGCACGTCGCCGCTCAGACCGAACAGCGCGATGCTCATACGGCCACCACGCTGGACGGCGTGCCCGGGTGGTCGATGTTCGACTCGTGCCAGATCGTCGCGGGATCGTCGGCCCGGTAGATCCGCAGCTTCCACTGGCCCGCGACGTTCACGACGCGCTTGTCGCCCTTCGCCAGGTGATGCGCGCTCGCGTCGCTGACCGGGTAGACCTGGTGGAACGCGTACGCGCCCGACGCCTGGATCGTCACAGCCACGAAGTCCGCACCCTCGGCGATCGCCGCGTCGGGCAGATCCAACCGATAGAGGCCAGGGTGCGAGGAGTTGCTGACCTCGAACCACCCGCCGTCCGTGTGGGCGTCGTCGACCGCCGAGAGCGCGACGGGCGTGATCGGCGTCGGCGTGCTGCCGAGCCGTGTGTACGTCGCGGTGATGTCACCGTGAGCGACCCCGGTCATCGACTGGTTGGTCGTGGCGTTGCGCAGCAGCACGAAGAGCGAGAAGTCCGTGACGCCCGCGCTGGCGCCGCCCTGCAGGCGATTCGACATCAGAAGCCTCCGATCAGATCCAGCGGCTCCATCGCCGCCAGGCCGAGCTGCTCGGGCGTCAACAGTGCCACCGACGTCGTGACCGTCGGACTGCCGGTCTGGATCTCAAGCGCCGCGCCCGCCGGGCTCGCCTCCTCGGTGACCGCCGGCGCCCCAACGGAGACTTCGAGGTGCGCGCCGGCCGGCGCCGTCAGGGTCGTTGTGACCGGGGTGCCCGCCTCGACCAGCAGCGCCGCACCGGTCGGGTACGCGACGAGCTCCAGCGATGGGGTGCCGGCCTCGAGGTTCAGGGCCGCGCCTGGCGGGGTGATCTCCTCGGCGAACGACGGCGCGCCCGTCTCGAGGTCGAGCGCGCCGCCGGTCGGGAAGATGAAGACTCCCGCGGCGACGGACGGGTCCCCCGTCTCGACGAGCAGGTCCGCGCCCGTCGGGGAGAACTCCTCGGTGACGGCCGGCCCGCCGGCCTGAAGCTCCAGCGTCGCGCCGGCGGGCGTCGCCTCCTCGGTGATAGCGGGCCCTCCGGTCTCGACCAGCAAGTCCGCGCCCGTTGGGTTCAGGACGACCGCGATCTCGACGGCAGGCGCGCCCGCCTCGACGAGCAACTCTCCGCCGGTCGGCGCCACGTCTTCCGAGATGCCGGGCGTCCCGGTCTCAACGAGAACCTCACCGCCGGTCGGCGCGACGGCGATCTCTACCGCCGGCGATCCTGTCGCGAGGTCCAGCGCTGCGCCCGTCGGAAGGACCGTCGTGCTGACCGTCGGCGACCCCGTCTCGACGTTCAGGTCTGCGCCCGTCGGGCTCGTGTCGACCGTCGTGGTCGGCGCACCCGCCTCCAGGTTCAGCTCGCCACCAGCAGGGTTGACGGTCACCGTGCTCGAGACGACTGAGTAGTCGTGCGCGCCGATGTCGTCGGCGGCGGGCGAGTTGCCGTCGATGTCGAACCCGAACGAGTTGCTCGAGCCGATGTAGACGCCGTCGTTGTCGTCGCCAAACGGGCTCGTCGCGTCGTCCGCCTCGTCCGTGTCGCTCGTCGTGATGTGGATGTGATCGAAGTCGATCGTCCCGCTGGTGGACGAGTCCACGCCGCTCGACAGCCAGTCCCACCGCCCGAACGTCACTCCCGCCAGCGAACCGGACTTGGTCACGACCTGGGTCAGCGTCCCGCCCGCCGGGCCGATCCACACCGTGCATTCGCCGGACGCCTGGAAGTCGATCTTGGCCTTGAGGATGTACCACGTCCCGACGGTGAGTGTCGTTTGCGACCCGAACTGCGTGGACGGGTTCAGGATGATGGGCTGCACCCTGTAGTTGCCGCCGCTCTCGTTCCAGCGCAGCTTGAAGACCTGCGATCCCGACGAGTGCCGGAGGCCGTCCGTGTCGAACTGCTCGCCCGAGCCCATCGCGAAGCCGCTGCGCAGCCGGAAGGCCATGACGAACCAGATCGTCGTATCGGTGACGGTGGGCTCCCATCGAGCGGCGAACGATCCTGAGCCCGTGACAGTGATCGCGCCTCCGTAGCCACCGCGCCAAGCTGCGGCAGACGCGACCGCGACGTTCGACACGCTCGCCCAACCGTCGAGGTTGTTGCCCTCGCCCGACCACCCAGCCACGAGGTCGTCCGGCCACTCGCGCACCGCGGCCGTCTCGATGCCGTGCAGGTCCTCTTCGTAGCGGTTCGGGTTGCGCAGGACCTCGGCCGGCGCGACGCTGTCGTACGTCGTCGTGCCGGGCGCGCTCGTGTCGCTGCCCATGTTGTTGTCGGACGACGAGAACGTGCCCGTGGTCTCCCGATAGCACTCGACCCAGTCGTCGCCCACCACGACGCAGTTGTTGCACGTCACCGTGTTCGAGCCCGAGCCCGTCTGCTTCTCGATTCCGACTGCCGAGGTGCCCGCTGGACCGGCCAGGTGGATCGTCACGTTCGAGATGTCGAACGAGTTGTCGATCGCCCAGATCGCGCGCGTGACGCCCCAGAAGAAGCACGAGTGGATCGTGACCGTGTTCGTCGTCCCGCCTCCGCCGGTGTAGCCGCCGCGGACGCCCCAGCGCGTGCCGGTGTCGGTGCGCGACGACCAGATGCAGCAGTAGCGCAGCGTGCAGTCCGCCGCCGCCGTCGTGTACCGCACCGCGAGGTTCGTCGAGCTGGTAGTCGCGGAGATCACCAGCCACTCGACGATGACGTTGTTCGTGGCGATCGACACCGCGTGGCCGGTGCCCTCGATCCGTGCTGCGACGCCCTCGATCGCCGCGCAGTTCGGCCAGTCGCTCTGCTCATTGAAGCGGTAGCCGTTGCCGCCCTGCACCGTCATCTTGATGTCGACGTTGTTTGCGTTCGAGACGTTGATGGTGACCGAGCCCAGGTCGTTGCTGTCGCGCTGCTCGCCCACCTGCTCGACGGTCGGGTCCGCCGAGATAGCGGACTCCCACGCGGACCACGTCGAATAGTCGGCTCCGGACGTGGCCACGCTCGACGTTGTCACGGTCGCACCGCCCTGCCAGGCACCGACACCGCGCCGCGATCAGCGTCGGACTTCGCCGCGTCGCGCTTCTGCCTCGCAGCCGTACGCGCCGCGAGCAGGTCCATCGTCGCAGATCGACCAGCCGCCTGCTCGTCCGCGATCAGCTTGTCGACCTCGTCGACCTGGCGCTGCCCGTAGTGCTCGACGAGCCGCTTCTCGTGCGGCGGCTTGCCCGTCTCCCGGTCGCGCATCGACACCACGAGCGCCGCCCACGGAATCGTCGGGCACTCTGCCTCGGTGACATCGACACCGCGCACGAACGCCTTCGTGTGCCACGCCACCGACACACCCGGCTGCGCCCGTAGAGTCGCCGCGTGCAGGTGGAACCGGCGCAGCTTGCCCGCCCGGCCCGGGTCGTCCGCCATGAGCCCGCGGAGCATGTCCTCGTCCGGGCAGTCGGTCACCCGAATCCAGACGAACTCCCGCCGACCCTTGCGCCCGAAGTCGCCACCCTTCGCCAGGTGGTCGTCGGGCAAGAACCCGACGAGTTCGCCCACCTCTTCGTGGTTGCCGGTTGCCTTGTTCTGGCGGTCGTCGGTGCGGAAGAACAGGAAGGCCAACTTACGCCTCCTGGGTCGGATCTGACACCTGAGCGGACTACGGCTTGGCCAGGCCGATGTCGAACTCGCCGCGGCTGTTCTGCTTGATCGTCAGCGTGTCGCCGTCCGCGATCGTTCGGGCGCTCGACAGATCGAGGAACAGGTACACGCGACGGCTCGCTGCCGTGCCGTTCGCGTCGGTCAGCAGTGCGTAGCTCGCGCCGGAGCCCGACGGGGGGACGGCGCCACCGGAGGCAGTGATCGAGATGTCCTTGATCTTGGCCCGCCAGTCGTCGTTGGCGCCCGACTCGTCCACGGTCGGGAAGCCCGTGCCGGACTGCTCGACGTCGATGCCCGTTCCGTCGTACCCGTTGCCCGTCGCGATCTCGGTGAAGTCGCCGAGCGTGTCCGCGTCCCAATCGGGCACGACGGCGTTGGTGATCATGTGCAGCTTGAAGCCGCTGCCCGACGGGAGCGACGCGCCCGTGGCGAACGCCTTCAGCATGTCCTCGGCGAGGTTCGCGGTGGTTCCGGAGGCCATCGGTTACTCCTCGCCGTCCTGGACGGGCTCGTCACCCCAGGGCGGGGTGTCGGTGTGGCCGCGCTGGTAGAGCAGCTTGGCGGCGGTGTCCTGTCGGGACGGGACCGGCGTCTTCGCGACGTAGTCCTGGCACTTCGCGCGGTCGAGCACCATCAGGTCCTCTCGGACCAGCGCGGCCAGCTCGTCGCGCAGCGCGGAGTTGTCCGCCTTCGGGTCGATCTGCTCGAGGGCGCGGAGCAGCGCGTCGCCGCGCCCGATCCACTCGCCCTGTAGCCCGGCCGCCAGCCGGCGCACTCGCAGGATCTGCTCCCGGTCGCCACCGAACAGCTTCTGGACCTCGTCCTCGATGAGGCGTTCGCGCTTCGCCAGCACCTTCGTGCGGTAGGCGTTCAGCTTGTCGCGGTCGGCCTGGGGGAACTCGTCGGACATGTCGGCTGATCTCCGTTCCTGGTGGAGACCATCCGGGCCGCGGTGCACGCCGTCACGGCACCTCAAGCACTTCAATTTCGATAGCCAGCGAGTCCGCCGCGTACCGGTCCGGGTTGAGCGCCTCGGTCAGGAACGCCACGCTGATCGACGACTCCCCGGGCGGCGTGAACGTCGTCGTCCCCACGGGTCCCCGGCAGGAGTCGAAGACCGTCTGCAGATCCGCCCACTCGGCGAGCGTCATCTGCTTCGCCACCAGGCGGAACACCCTCTCCTTGCGCTCACGCCGCAGGCCCGCGTGGTCCGCCAGACCAGGCGGCCGCATCGTGTCGTACTCGTGGCGCGGACCGGAGTCGAGCTCCCACGCGATGTCGTCGAGATCAGGCATCGATCACCGGGTCGATCCCGAACGAGCGCTTGAGCTCGTCGTCGCGGTTGAACCAGTTCCACAGCGCCGACGTCCGCAGGCGGATCGGGTTGTGGCGCGGCTGGCCCTTCGGCACGTAGTCGTCCGCGTGGAATCGCAGGTAGGGCGCGAACGTGTAGACCGAGAGCGTCGTGGTCTCGCCGCGCGCGCGCACCGACCGGTTCCAGCTCCGCGCCGCGTAGCCGGTGCGCCGGCGCAGGCCGGGGCGGTTCGACAGCATCCGCGTGACGACCAGGCGGTTGTACCGGCTGCCGTGGCGCTGCAGGCCCTTGCGGATGATGCTCGCGCGGTGCGCGTCGCGGCGCGCCTGGTCGGCCAGGAACCCGCGGAAGTTCGACTTGACGTCTAGGCGCATACCGACCACCGCTTGCGGCGGCCGATGAGGCGCTTCGTCAGCGGCAGCCAGTCGTACGGGCTGTAGCTCGTCGTGTCCGCCCCGCTGTCCACCGAGGCGACCGAGAGCGACTTGCTGCGCTGGATGCGGTTCACCACCTCGGCCGTGGCGGCGTTCACCACGTCCGGGTAGGCCGCGATGATCGCGTCGGTGTCGGCGCCCATCCCGCCCGTGTACGTGATCTGCAGCACGTTGCGGCCGGGCGAGAGGCCCGAGTAGATCTCGAGAACGCTCGACTCCTCGCCGGACGAGAACGTGAAGTTCGTCGCCGTGCTCGCGAGGTTCGTGATCGACGCGCCGAAGACCCGCTCGGGGTCGTTCTTGATCGACGAGACGGCCGTGATCGGGAAGGCCGGCAGCGAGAACTTCGTCTGGCGCGGCTTCACCGACAGGACCACGGTGCGCTGCGTCGCCTCGGTGAGGCGGAACATCGCGGCCTCGAGGTCCGCGGAGACCTCGGGGATCATCTGCGCGACCAGCGCCGACATCGCGCTGTCGAGCTGCGCGACGTTCAGCATCTTCGCGACGCGGCCGGGGGTGGTCAGGTTGATCGTCATGGTCGAGGTGTGCGGGGGCGGCCCGGGAGGTTGGGCTCAGCCCCCGCGAGGGAGACGCGTCTGCGTCAGGACTTGACGTTGAAGGCCAGGGTGTTGACCTGGGAGACCGGGCAGTCGTCCGCGCCGCCGAGCAGCACGAGGGCGCTCGCGTCGCAGGCCGCCGTGCCGACGACCATGATCACGCGGATGTAGCGCTTGCGCGGGTTCAGCAGCAGCGCGCCCACGTACACGGTGTTGTCGTTCGCCTCGGTGATCTCGGTGAACGCCGCGCCGGTGACGTCGGTGTAGCCGGTCGCGAGGGAGTCGGACTCCTCGACGTGCACGTTCACCGTGCCGGACGAGCCGTTGGTGCCGGCGTGGACCACGATCATCGCGTGCTGGAAGTTCAGCGTGTCGATGCCCGTGCCGGTGATCGTTCCGGCGCTGTGGTTGTCGGGCTTGATCCCGACGTGCGCCTTCACGACCTGCTGGGTGTTGTTGAGCATGGGTGCTCCTGGTTCAGGGTTCTGGGTGTCGGTCAGGGGTGCGAGCGGTGGCCGGGCCTGGCTCAGTCAGCGACCGTGTCGGCCCACACCATGATGTAGGTGTCACCGGTCGTGGTCAGCGCGTTGGCCTCCAGGGCCTTCGCGCTGGGAAGCACGATGGGCTGATCGAGCCATCCCGTGTCGTCCACCGGGACAGCGGTCGCGGGGTCGTGAGCGACCATGTAGCCGTGGACGGTGTCATCGTCGTCGTGGATTTCGATGACAGCTGTCTCGGCGGCCGTGATGTTCACCGCCCGCAGCCGACGAATCTCGAGGTGGTAGCCAGCCGCCGGTGCGGCGAGGATCTCCACGTCCGTCGTGGTGGTGATGACGGGAGACACGCCGTACGTGCGCGTGCCCTTGTAGCCGTCTCGGATGTTCTGCATCGTGTCGGGCATGGTTCTTGTCTCGCTGTGGGGTTGGGCTCAGGGCGTCCGAGGGGCGCGGCACGTGGTGCACCGCGCCCCCATCAGCCCGGGGAGCGGCGTTAGCTGGTCGTGCAGTGGTCGATGTGCTCGAACGCCTCGGGGCGCCGCGTGCGGCTGTCCACCTCGACGTCGGCCACGATCCACGTCTGGTCCTTGAGCAGCGCGGAGCCGCTCGCGTTGCCGGTCACGTCCGACGCGCGGACGCGGAACCCGCCCCACTGGCCGATCAGGAGCTGCGACCAGTCGCCGTAGATCACGTCGGCCAGGTCCGTACCCGAGCCCTTCGTGTTGGTCTCGAGGACCGCGCTGGTGACCTGGAAGCGGCCGAGCAGCGCGCGCAGGTTCGCCTCCGACAGGTTCACGCCGTGGACCGGCATGCCGTCGTCGGAGCCCTGGCCGCTGTACTGCTCGACGCCCTCGGTCAGCAGCAGCTCCCACACGCTCGGGGAGAGCAGCAGACCGGTCGTCGCGTCGTTCACCATGACGTCGCGCGCCATGATGTTCTTGCGCATCTTGATCACGTGGCGGCGCTTGAAGCGGCCACCGTCCGTGCCCAGGTCGATCGACGTGCCGATGCTCGTGTCGGTCGTCAGGCCCGACGGCTGGTGCTCGGACCCGGTGCCGTAGATCGCGGCCGTCTGGATCTTGCGCGCCATGCCCGCGAGCATGTCGTCCTGGACGAGCTGCTGGACCGCCATCGGCGACCAGCGCAGCAGGTTGTTCGCGACGGGCACGAAGGCCGACAGGCGCTTGGGGCGCATGTACTTCGTCTCGAACTTCAGCTCGGAGCTCGTGGTCTCCTCGTCCTCGCCGACCCAGTAGGCCGTCGAGCCCTGCGAGAGGCCCACGGTCACCGGGATCAGGTGGCCCTGCAGGTTCGTGATGAACCGCGCGCCGAGTTCGGCCAGCACGAGCTTCGCCCGCAGCAGGTCCAGGAACTCGCGCGCCGGGCCGACGGGGATCAGGGCGCCGCCGAGCTCGTCGTCGATCGTGCCCATGTCGCGGGCCGCCCCGCCGGGCACGCCGGAGATCTTGCGGAAGAGGTCGAGCTGCGCACTCGCGTGGCGCTCGGCCTCGACCAGGATGTCGTACTGCTCGGGGATCACGTCCTTCTTGCGCGTGGTCCCCTTGGACGCGTGCTCGATGAAGCAGGCGCGCGCGATCTCGCCGATGTTGATCGACCGCTTCTCCTTCTCGGTGAGCTTCAGGTCGACGTCCATCTGGGCGATGCGCTCGCCCATCTTGGTGAGCTCCTCGCGGTCGGCCTTGCGCTCCTGGATCAGCTTGTTGATCGCCTCGTCGCCCGCGGCGCGGTGCTCGTCGATGGTCTCGCGGATCGACTTGTCGATGCCGCGGATCTCCTCGGCGATGGAGTCGAGGGTGACGCTGCCCGTACGGGGAGCGTCGGTCGTGGTGCCGGACATGGTGTGTCCTCTCGTGGGGCCTGGACCGCGGTCAGCCGGCGCGCAGGGCGCGCAGCGACGTGAGGGTTCGTTCCAGGTCTTCCGGGGACAGGCCATCCGCGCCGCGGGACTGTGCATGCGCTTCGGCGGGCTCACCTTCGGGAGTCCCCTGGGCGGCGGCGTGGTCGTGGTCGGCCGAGATCGTCTCGGGCCGCCCGCCGGCGCTCGTGGGGTCTTCACTCCGGGTGGAGCCGGACTCTGTCAGGGCTCGGACCTGGCGCTCGAGTGCGGAGATCCGCTCGAACGCACGGTCCAGTTCGTCTTGCTCGGGCAGGCGCGGCAGGCCGCGGCGCAGCGCGTCCTTGTTGCCCGGGAGCGTCACGGCGGACAGCTCGACCAGGCGCCACTTCTTGAAGAGGATGCCGTACTCGGACAGCCCCCACTTCTTGCGCTTCGACTCGCTCATCTCGGAGCCGAACTCGTACTCGCCCGCGATCGGGGCGAAACGGATCGACGCCGCGCGCATGATCTTCTGCCGGTACATCCGCAGGTAGCAGCGCGCCACCTGCTGGAACATGTCGTCCTCGGCCGGATCCTCGGCCACGTCGAACCGAGCCCGGAACGCCGTCGCGGGGACGTCCTCCTGGACCCAGCGATCGTCGCGGCGCACGCGCACGCGCACGCTGGTGCGCCAGTGCTTCTCGATCAGGCCGAGCGGCGGGCTGCCGCCGTCGTGCTGGCGCAGGAAGACCGGGTTGCGATCGAAGTCCCGCGCGTCCATCCCGGACTGCACGAAGATCGTCTCGTACTCGTCGACCGTCTGGACCGAGCCGATCAGATCGACCACCGGCTCGTCCGGGTCCGCGTCCTCGGGCTGCTGGGCCCGCACCCTGACGGGCACGGCCATGCGCGCGAGCGTCTCGATGTCCGGTCGCTGGGGGAGCAGGAGCTCCCCCAGGCCGTCCACCGTCCGCTGCTCGAATCCGGGAGGAACCGTCGCGGTCATGGACGCCGAGCGTGAGGCACGGGCGCCAAGTCCGCTATCCGCTCCCCTCGCGTTCAATTCGTGCGCGGGCTCGCGTCAGTCGACCGCGAGCGCGACGCACCGGCACCCGACGACTTCCTCGGCCGGCGCCTGCGGATCGTTCGGGTACCTGAGCCCGTTGCTGAACCGCTCCCCGATCTTCACCACCTGGCCGTCGATCTGGTGGCTCTCGCGCACCTTCCCGTCGCGCGCGGTGCTCCACTCGTGTTCGGTCACGCCCTCGGCGTCCATCGCCTCGTAGCGCCCGCCGTTGATCACCTCGCCGGACTCCTGGCGGGCGATCGCGGTCGAGCGCTTCGTCTCGCCGTTCATCACCTCGCGGATCCGGTCCTTCAGCTCGCGCGGGTGCTCGTTGGCCGCGAACCCCTCGCGGAGCGCGTCGCGGAGCTTCTCCTGCACGGTGTCGACGACGCCCTGCACCTGGATCGCCTTCGTCTCGAGCAGCGCGATGGCGCGCGGGTGCTGCATCTCGAAGACGAGGAGCTCGTGGCCGAGCTCGTCCGCGACCGAGTCGATCGCCTCTTCGAGCGCGGCCTCGTAGATCGGCGTGAGTCGCTCCACCATGTCCGCCTTGATCGCCGCGGTCTTGAGCAGGTACGCGTCCGCCTCGTCGGGATCGGTCCGCACTCCGCGGCCGTCGTCCACATCCAGCGGGTCCAGGGCCTCGAGCTGCGCGGCGCGGATGGCCCGCATGGTCGTCTCGATCTCGCGGGCGATGACGCGCTCGTACCGGTCGCGCAGGATCAGGACGTGGTTGCGCAGCGCCCGCTTGCCCCGGCGGTTCGCGCGCTCGGGCTTCAGGTGCCGCGCCACCTTCTCGGCCAGCAGGTCCAGATCGATCGCGCGGCCGTCGTCGCTCCCCTCGTCGTCGTCCTCATCGTCGTCGTCGCTGGCCGGCGCGGACGGAGCGGCGACCTGGACGCCCGCCTGGCCGATCGGGACCAGGTTGCCAGGGACGAGCACGACGTTGCCGCCCTCCTCCTCCTCGACGGGGATCTCCAGGATGCGCACCGCGTCGTTGCGCGACACGCCCGACATGATCGCCTTGCCGAGCTGGTCGAACTTCTCGCCCCACCGCTTCAGCACGTCCTCCACGTGCTTGAAGTCGAACCCCACGTAGATGCCGCCGAACGCGACGCCGAGGCCCTTGCGCGGGTGGTTCAGGCCCTCCTCGAGCTCGTTCATCAGGGGGAAGAGGTTCTCGAACCAGAAGCCCGAGTGCGCGGTCAGGCCGTTGCTGTACGTCGCCGTGTCCAGCAGGCCCAGCACCTCCTTCGGGGTGCGCAGGATCGTCAGTTCCTCGTCCCGCGCCCACTCGAGGATCTTGAGCAGCTCCATGTGGACGTGGTTCTGCACGGCCGAGCTGTACTTCATGCCCGACGGAAGCACGGCCACGCGGTTGTAGTTCTCCGCCCCCTGGTGGCGCTGCTCGAACATCTCCAGGAAGTCCGACACCTGCTCGGGGATCATGTCGACGTCGGTCGAGAAGAACCCGCCCGTCTGCGCTCCGTTCGCGAAGTAGGCGTCCAGGTAGGTCCGCGCGCGCCACGCGATGTTCGCGGTCAGGCGCAGGACCTCGGCGCGGTCCATGCCGCGGATGCGCGAGTTCCGGTCCGGGATCTTGAACTGGATCAGCGCGTCGTCCGGGACCTTGACCCCGCAGACCGACCAGCCCTGCCAGCGGCCGCCGCGCACTACCGGCTCGACCTCCTTGCGCTGGTGCACGGTCATCGAGAACGGCGGCCGCTTCGGGTCCGGCTCCGGGCGGTTGTCGATGCCCCGCTTCAGCAGGTAGACCTCGCCATCGAGCTTCTGGCCGCGCACCAGCAGTCGGCGGAAGTCGCGGCCCTGCGTCGTCACGTGCGGGTCCTTCAGCAGCCGGGAGAGATGATCCGCCAACGGGCCGGAGGCGCGCCGGCGCTTCTTGTCCGTCGGGGGGCCCGTCCAGCCGCCGAGCTCGACCGCGCAGACGTTCGTCTCCATCGCGTCCATCGCGGCGTTGACCGTCGGCTCGAGGTACGGGTCCTCGAGCTCCCCGTTCGCCTCCATGTACTTCTTGAGCTCGTCGAGGAGCCCCTGGTCGGACAGGCCCGTGACGGTCAGCGCGTCACGGCGGCCGCCGGCCAGGCGGGCCGGACGCTCTGCGATTCGGAACTTCATCGCTTGCTCCACACGGGCTTATGGCTCCAGTGGCCGGTCTTCTGAACGAACAGCGCCATCGCGAGCGCCATCACCCCGTCGTCGTTGGCGCCCTGCTCCGCCTCGTACCGGTCCTCCTTGCCCTTGTTCGAGAGCTTGAAGGAGAGCAGCTCCGAGAGGATGCGGCCCGAGTTGACCACCACGTCGTCGTCGCGCAGCGCCTCGCGGAGATCTTCAAGGATCAGAGCCCGCGAGCCCCCCGTGGTCGGGAACCCGTACCGGCGCTCGAGCTTCGCCGCGATGCGGTTGCGCGGCCGGTGCCGGTACATCGGGTAGTAGCCCTGGTTGCGGCGCCCGTGGTTGATCACGCCGTCGCCGACGTGATTGCGCTCGACGGCCCACAGCGCGCGGTTGTACGGCTTGCACAGGTGGAGCACCGTCAGCTCCGCGAACGTGTGCGCGTCCCACCGGTTGCCCCAGAGCTCGGCCACCACCTCGCGGGTCTCGCAGTCGAGCGCGACCGACACCGAGGAGTCCCGGCCGACGCCGGCCGCGCAGTCGCTCGCCACCACGTACCGATGGCCCTTCTCGGGCTCCTTGAACACCACCAGGCCGCCGCCGAGCCCCGTGCGCTTGGGCTCGAGCACGTTCGCGCGCTGGCGGCTGATCGCGTCCAGGTCGAAGAAGTGCGTGCCCTGGACGACCCAGCAGGAGTCCTCGTCCTCCGGGTACTCCTGGGAGAACAGTGCCTTGAGCGAGCGCTTCTTCAGCCGGCGCCAGTGGATGCGCTCCGCCAACTCGCGCCCCTCGAGGATCTTCCCGATCCGCTCCCCGTAGAGGCGGTGGAAGCGGTCAACCGCCCCCTTCTCCTCGTCGTTCATCTCCTCGAGAACGGCCGCCACCTCCTCGACGGAGAGCTTCAGGCTGCCCGGCTCCCAGCCGGTCCGGCACTGGTGGTCGAGCCAGTGCGGCATGAAGATCCGGACCCAGTCGTTCTTGCCCTTCGCGGACTCGTCCCACGTGTTCCAGAAGATGTCGTTGCGGCCGTTCGGCGTCGACAGCATCCAGAGCGGCGTCAAGCGCGACGCCTCGAGCAGGCCGGACAGGAGCACCTCCTGCTCGAAGGGGTTCAGCGAGCAGAACGGCACCTCGTCCCAGAGCTGCTCGGCGAAGCCCATGCCGCGGCCCGAGCCGCTCGCGCTCGCGGTCGTCGACTCGATCTTGCTCCCGATCGACGGGTACGCGAGCTCGGTCAGCGCGTTGGGGTTCTCGAGCTTCAGTTGCAGGCGCGGGTCCAGGAACTTGTGGAAGTTGTGGACCGTCGTCATCTGCTTCTTCTGGTCCTTCTCGGTCTTCGCGATGTAGTTGAACTTCGTGAAGGACTCGGTCCGGCACCGGGTGTAGAAGCGCCCGAGGAACTTGCTCGTCCAGCCCGAGCGGCGGGGCTTGACCGCGATCCCCCGGGGCGGGGCGTGCTTCGCGCGGCACTCGGCGAAGACGCGCTGGATCTCCTGCTCGAGGAACTGCTGGGACGGCGTGTCGAAGAAGGGAACGCGCTGCGCGAGATCGGTGACGAGCTCCAGGTGCAGCTCCTGCCAGCCCGTGATCGACAGGTTGCCGCGCGTGTGCGGCACCTTGACGGCCGGCATCAGTTCTCCGATTCGGTGAAGCTCAGATCGCGCGGATCGATCCCGGTCGTCTCCTGGTACTTGGCGAGCCGGTTCTCACGCGTGGTCTCGTGCTCGTCCTCCGGGATCGCGCCGCCGATGTTCACCGTCACCTCGGCCGGCTTGGCCGCGGTCTCCTGGGACAGGCCGCCGAGCTCGAGGATCTTCAGCGCGACCTTGCTCTTGGCGTTCAGCAGCGCGGGCTTCGCGTCGTACTCTCCGCCCTTCTTCAGGCACTCGCGAATGGTCTCCTGAGCGCCGCGGGCCAGCTCGCGCGTCACGGCCTGGACGTACGGATAGAACTCAGCCGCCTCCATGACGCGCTTGAAGAGACTGCGCACGTAGCACTCGACCTGCCGCCGAGAGGCGTGGGTCGCGGTCTTCGGCTTGCCGGCGGGGGTCATGCCCTCGTAGCGGGCGAACCGTGGCAGGTTGCGCACGATCGGCCAGGAGTCGTGCGCAAACGGCATCCGGTTCCACTTGCGGTAGATCTCCGCCAGGCGGATGTACGCCCGCTGTTCGGCCATCGAGACCGGGATGTACTCGGCGTCCGGATCGGGCCTCTTGCGCTTGTGGCTTGCCATGCTCTAGAGCGTGAAGTCGGGCTCCCCTCACGGGGAAGGCGGAGCGGACGTTTCAAGCCGCGCGCGCGGTTGCGCGATAGAGTCGGTGTGGGACGAGTTCCGGCGTCTGGACCGCGCCGGCCGGAGGTTTGCCATGCCCCAGGTCCATCGTCCCCGCGGTCTCGCGATCGAGAACGCAGGCCGCGCCCACCGCGCCAAGGGTGATCCCCTCTCGTGGTTCGGCTCCCCTCGCGCGGAGAAGAAGCGCGACCCCGCGCGCGACTCGCTCGACTACGCGATCGAGCAGAAGTGGAACAGCCGCAACAAGTGGCTGCGCTGCGACGCGTGCGCGTCCCGACTGCTCACGAACCGCCAGCACATCCACGTCGTGCACCTGGAGACGGGCGACGACCGGTGGCTCTGCACGACGTGCGCGCGCGACTCCGGCGACCCGGGTCTCGCGTCAGTCGCCGAGCGGCTCAAGTGGCCGCTGCTCGAGCAGCCGGTAGACGGCCTTGACGGACGGGGTACGGACCACACCGCCCGAGGTCGGTACCTGAATCAGCTCTTTGCGCGCGATCGAGCTGGCCGTCTCACCGGCCCGTAGGAGCGCGTGCACCTGCGCGATCAGTTCGGTGGACCAGAGCAGCCGGTCCGGGCCGCCCTGGTTCCCGGACTTCTCCTGGCCCTCGCGAATCGCCCGGCCGGTCTCCGCGCGGTGTGAGCGCGCGAGCAGCAGGATGAGTTTGCGCGCGTGGCGGCTGTAGTCGCCGCGCAGGCCGTACCGGTCCCGGACCGCCACGATCTCGGCTCCGGCCTGGATCAGGTCCGACATCGTGCGGATGAGGCGCGAGACCGACGGCCCGAAGCGGATCAGGTCCGGGACGAGCACAAGCCGGTAGTCGCCGGCCTTCACGTCGTCGACGAGGGCCTTGAGCACCGGGCGCCCGACGTTGTCCGCGACGTCAGCCTGCTTCCGCGTCTCCTCGTAGAAGCGCACCTTGTGGCGCCCCTCGGCCCAGGCGAGCACGTCCTCGCGGTCTTCGGGTTCGTCGGTCCAGATCAGGGCGGCGGCTTCGGTCATGCGGACAGGGTCAGGGCGGATCGGTGGCGGTGGAAGGGTGGTGTGCCGTGCTCAATCCGCGCACGCTCACGAGCAGCCCGACGTCTCGCCGCAGCTCCGGCACAGCTCGCAGGTCCCCGACCGCACCATGCTGGCCGACCCGCACTTGCTGCACAGCGAGCCCGTGAACCCGAACTGCGTCACGTCTCGTGAGGGGAGCGGGCTCACCTTCGGGACGAGCACCGGGCGCTCCGGCGGCTCCTCGACCTCGCACTGCTCGAGCCAGCCGCTCCGCAGGTGCTCCGGCGTCGCGAACGGGCCGGTGATCCCGCGCGTCACCCCGTCGCCGTCCAGGTGGCGCACGTAGGCACGGCCGGCGGAGCAGACGAACGGAACCGCGATCACTCGACCAGCCTCCAGACCCCGTTGGAGACACGCTCCACCAGACCCTTCTTCTTCAGCCAGTTCAGCGCGAAGCTGCCGGCGCCGCGGACCCGTCCGGACTGCTCGACCAGGTCCAACAGATCGCTCGTCCTGAGCGTCCGGCCCGGCGCGTTCCGCAGGGCCTTCAGGATGATGTCCGACGCCGAGCCCTCCCGCGTGTGCTTGCGCTCCCGCGGGACCGGCTTGTTCCGCGACGACGCGCGCTTCTCGCTCCGCGTGTCGGTCACGAGCCGGATCGGACGCAGCTCCGGCCGCTTCTCGCCCTGGACCCGCCAGAAGCTCGCGAGCAGCCCCGCGAGCTCCCGAGCCGTGTGGGCCTCGAGCAGGTGGCGCTCGAGCAGCTCGTCCACCTCGTGGAACAGCCCGCCGCCGCGATGCTCCCACCCGCAGCCCGGCACCCGGCACTGCGCGACGTGCCCACGGGCGATCAGCTCGCGCGCGCTCACGCCGCGATCCCCAGCCGTGGGAGGCCCAGGCGCAGCTTCGCGAGCGCCTTCTGGCGGATCTGGCACACCCGCGACTCCGTCAGCCCCATCTCGTCGGCGACCACCGCGAGACGGAGCCCCCGGAAGTACGAGCCGACGATCACCGTGAGTTCCTGCTCGTCGAGCAGCCGGCGCAGGGCCATGTGCAGGTCCTGCCGCTCCAGGCCCTCGTCGAGGGGAGCCGACGGCCCCTCGATCAGGTCCCCGACCTCGTTGCCGTCCATGCCGTCCGGTGTCGGCGCCGGCCAGGAGAGCGAGCCGATGATGGGCGTCTCCTCGCACCGGATGCGCACCTGGCGCGGCACCCAATCGCGCTTCCGGATCTCGTCGATGATCGCGCCCCGGATCCGGCGGTACGCGAACGAGCTGAACTTCACCCCGCGGGCCGGATCGAACCGCTCGGCCGCCTGGACCAGGCCGCGGAATCCCATCTGCGCCAGGTCCTCGAGCTCGTACATCGGCAGCATGGCCGGCCGCCACAGGTGCGCGGCCACGCGGGAGAGCAGCGGGAGGTGGGTCCGGACCAGCTCCTCGGGGTTCACGACCGCCCCCAGGTCTCCGGCGTGTCGCCGTCCAGACAGTCCTGGCACGTCCAGCGCTGATCGCCGGCGACGAGGGCCAGGCTGACGGGCGCCTCGCCCCGCGCGATCGCCGCTTCCGCGTCAGGTGTCTCCGTGCGGCCGCACGTCCCGCACTTCGGCAGCGGTGCGCCCTCGTCGCGCAGGCTGTCCCACATCGCCTGCGTCACCACCTCGAAGCACGAGCCACAGACGACGAGCGCGGGCATGCGCGGGAACAGGCCGCAGTGGGTGCAGGTCGACGAGTCCGTGGCGGGGACGGGATTCGCCGCGGGAGGTGGGGACTCCTTCCGGCGACGACACAGGCGGAGGAGCAACCGGACCGGAACGAACGACAAGGCGCACGCCCAGGCGATGATCGCCGCCACTGCCAGCCAGTCCGCCCCGCTCACGACGCGCTCCTGCGCAGCAGCCAGACTGGCGGCGGGAGCACGAGCGGTCCGCCCTTCACGACGGGAGCCGACGGCGCCCCGCAGCCCGTGCACCGGGACGTCCCGTCGTCCCGCCAGGTCGATCCGCAGTAGTCGCAGGCCGTCACCAGCCCGGCCCCGCGAGAGCCGGACGGCAGTCGCCCAGGCCCTTCGGCTTGAGGACCTCGGCCAGGTTGCGCGTCGGCCACGCGAATACCGGGCGGAACTTCATCCGCAGAGGCGGACCGGCCTTCTTGCGCCACTGGTCCCAGAGGCTCGGGCCATCAAAGCGCCGGGTGCTCTCGAAGAACACCACGGCCTGCGGCAGATCACGCTCCGTGTTCCAGGTCGCCGACACCAGGCGCCCGTCCTCGACAGCCAGCGGCTCCCGACACTGCCTACACTCCGGCCAGAAGCGAGGGCCGCCGAAGCGCGCCGCGTGGACCCGGAGGTTCTCGACGAGCTCGCGCACGTCCTCGACGGTCGTCCGAATCGGGGCGCCGCAGCCGGGGCAGGGAAGGTCCGGGCGGATCACCGCCGCCCACCCCGCGCGATCACGACAGCACGCGACTCGACGAGCATCCCGCGCTGGCCGAACGTGATCACGCTGTCCGTTCGCGCCAGCTTCTCGTCGCATCGCTGACACACCGGGCCCCGCGAGCTCCGGTAGTACGCGCCCCAGCGGCACATCCTGCACCGCGGCCGCGTGATCGACGGCTCCAGGTCCATCCGGCGTCCGCGCTCCGCCACAGCAGCGGGTGACATCGGGTCCCAGCAGGCAGTCTTGGCCGTCACCGCCCCACCTCCGGGTCCTCGAGCTCCGGCGCACGCCAGCCAGGCCGACGCACCCGCACCTCGTCGACATCCACGCCCAGCACCCGGGCACGCTCCCGCCGGCGTCGACGGCCCGCCACCTGGAGGGCGCGACGGTAGCCGGCGAACGCCCGAGCCGCCGCCGCACGCGGATCGTCGTGACCGTCGCACAGCACCACCGGCACCGCGCCCGACGTCACGCAGCCGCACGACGACACGCCCATCCCCGGCCACGGGTTCAGCACGCTGCACCTCCCCGGCCCACCGGGCGCGGCCAGCAACGAGCCGGCCACACCCCTCAGGACCGGATGGCGAAGATGCTCCCGCGGCAGCGAAGGCGCGCAGCTACGCGGGAGCGTTCAATTCCGCGGTGCCGGGAGGAGGGGCGCGGGAAGCCTCAGCGCTCCGCCACACCAGCGCCTCCAGGTCCACCTGGACATCCCTGGGGTGACGGCCCGTCGCCGCACCGACCTGCTCAGCAACGAGAGACCACGCCGGGCATTCATACGACGACTCGCGCGACTCGATCGCATGAACCTCGCAACCGCAGAGAATTTCTATTCCGTGGCAGAAGCGGAATATCGACGGACGGGGAATGGATGGTTGATTCGGCATTCGATGCTCCAGTGGATTTCGGATTTTGATTCCTCACGCGGAGATGGGTGCCCGAGCCCCGGAGGGGGTGCCCCTCCGGTTTCCCGACCCCCCTCCCCCCTCAGGCCGCCCCCGCCTCGGCCAAGGCCCGCCGCATCGCCCGCTGGGACGGCACCACGGCCCGCTCCTCGCCGTCGACGAGCTGGAAGACCTTGACCAGGCCCTCGTCGTGGATGCGCCGCCACGGCACGCCCTGGGCCCGCAGCGCGCGCAGCTCCTCCAGCTCCTCGTCACGCCACTGCAGCCGTGGCCGGCCGAGCCGGACCCCACGGGCCCGAGCGGCAGCCAGGCCCGAGCGCGTGCGCTCCCGGATCGACTCGCGCTCCAGCTCGGCGAAGCTGGCCACCACCTGGGCCAGGAAGCGGCCGTGCGGCGTCGAGTAATCCACGCCCTCCTTGGCCGACACGAGCCTGACGCCGAGGCGGTGGAGCTCGTCCAGGACCTGCACGACGGCGAGCGTCGAACGGCCCAGGCGGGAGAGCTCCCGCACCCAGATCAGCCGGACGCGGCCTGCACGGGCGTCGGCCAGGAGCTGCTCGAGCACCGGGCGCCGCGCCGCGCACCCCGAGGTCGCCGGCTCCTCGCGGATCTCGAGCTCCACGCCGTTGGCCTGGGCCCAGCGGAGGGCGGCCGCTCGCTGGTGAGCGAGGTCCTGGGCATCGGTGGAGCAGCGGAGCAGGGCGACATCGGCGGGCATGGTAGGTCCTCCCAGGGACACGAACCGCGGCGGTCGGCTGGGGTTCGGCAAAAACGTCCGTATTTGCCGCATCCGGCGAGGGGAGCCGGAACCCGCGCCACCGCTGGGCCCGGCTGGCCGGAATCGGGGGACGTTTCTGGCCAGGTCGGCACCCGATACCTAGCGACGCACAGTATCGGGCGCGGCGAGGTATGTGCCATCCGGCCGAGGTCGCCGGTGCACCCCGCCGCTTCCCCCTGGTGTGCTCCCCCCGTTCCCCGCCGACGTCCGGATGTTGGGACTCGGGATCGGTCCGACTGTACCGATCGG
>JAUIBG010000197.1 GCA_030428165.1 Actinomycetes bacterium | reverse complement strand
CGCTGGCGCTCGCCGACCTGTCGGTGCGCCTGCCGATCTACGGCCGGGCCGAGTCGCTCAACCTCGCGACCGCGGCCAGCGTCTGCCTGTACGAGACGGCCTTCGCCCAGCGCGCGGCGCAGGGCGCGTGATCCGTTCCGCGCCTGTTACGACTCGGTAAAGGTCGCGTCAATCCCCGTGTATCGGCGCGACGGGCATGCCAGGCTGGCGGAATGGCGACACCGGATGCCCCTGCTCCCGCGCCGCGGACGTCGAACATCAACGTGCGGCGCGGCGAGCCGCTCGTCGTGATCGAGCATGTCGACAAGCACTTCGGCGACCTGCACGTGCTGCAGGACATCAACACCGTGGTCAACCGCGGCGAGGTCGTCGTCGTCATCGGCCCATCGGGATCGGGCAAGTCGACGCTGTGCCGTGCGATCAACCGCCTCGAGACGATCGACTCGGGCCTCATCCAGATCGACGGCGTGCCCCTTCCCGAGGAGGGGCGGGCACTGGCGACCCTGCGTGCCGACGTCGGCATGGTGTTCCAGTCGTTCAACCTGTTCGCCCACAAGACGGTGCTCGAGAACGTGACGCTCGGACCGATCCGCGTGCGCGGCATGAAGAAGAAGGCCGCGGACGAGAAGGCGATGGCGCTGCTGGACCGCGTGGGTGTCGCCAATCAGGCCAAGAAGATGCCCGCCCAGCTCTCGGGCGGCCAGCAGCAGCGCGTCGCGATCGCACGCTCGCTCGCGATGGATCCCAAGCTCATCCTGATGGACGAGCCCACCAGCGCACTCGATCCAGAGATGATCAACGAAGTCCTCGACGTCATGATCGGCCTCGCCGGCGAAGGCATGACCATGATCGTCGTCACCCACGAGATGGGGTTCGCCCGCAAGGCAGCAGACCGTGTGCTGTTCATGTCGGACGGCGCCATCGTCGAAGAAGCCGCACCCGACGAGTTCTTCACCAATCCTCAGAGCGAGAGGGCCAAGGACTTCCTGTCCAAGATCCTCGAGCACTGATGAGAATCGGCCGCCTCGGCGGCCGATCGCCGAAGGAACGGCCGCCACGAGCGGCCCACAGCAAAGGAACGAAGACATGAAACGAGTGAGACTTCCCCTCATCGCCCTGGCTGCAGCCGGGGTGCTCGCCCTGACCGCGTGCGCAGGCGACGGCGGCGACGCCCCCGACGAGACCACGGCTCCCGACGCGGAGGAGATGACCTTCGACGAGGGCACCACGATGGCCGAGCTCAGCGAGGCCGGCACCATCACCATCGGCACCAAGTTCGACCAGCCGCTGTTCGGCCTGTTCGACCCCGCCGCCGACGCCCCCGTCGGCTTCGACGTCGAGATCGGCAAGATCATCGCCGGCAAGCTCGGCATCGACGAGGGCAGCATCGAGTGGGTCGAGACCGTGTCGGCGAACCGTGAGCCGTTCATCGAGAACGGCCAGGTCGACATCGTCGTGGCGACGTACACGATCAACGACGACCGCAAGCAGGTCGTGTCGTTCGCCGGGCCGTACTACATGGCCGGTCAGTCGATCCTCGTGCTCGCCGACAACGAGGACATCATGAGCGAGGACGACCTCGTCGGGCAGCCGGTCTGCTCGGTGACCGGGTCCACCCCCGCCGCCATGCTCGAAGAGATCGGCGCCGAGCCGGTGCTCACCGACACGTACTCGAACTGCCTCGAGCCGCTGCGCAACGGGCAGGTCGTGGCCGTCTCGACCGACAACGTGATCCTCGCGGGCCTCGCGGCGCAGAACGAGGGCGAGTTCAAGGTCGTTGGCGAGCCGTTCACCGAGGAGCCCTACGGCATCGGGCTTGCGCTCGAGGACACCGACTTCCGCATGTGGATCAACGACGTGCTGGAGGAGGCGTACGCCGACGGATCGTACGAGGAGGCGTGGAACTCGACGGCCGGCACCGTGCTGCCGTACGTCGAGCCGCCGACACCCGACCGCTACTGAGCACAACGCACCCCCGGGTCTGCGCGGCCCGGGGGTGCGCCCACCCCACCGCGCAGAAGGGAGACCGGGATGGAGCAGTATCTGTCGCTGTGGCCGGCGTTCCTGCAGGGACTGAGCGTCACGCTGCTGCTCCTCGTGGTCTCCGGCGTCGCCGCCCTCGTCCTCGGCACGATCATCGCGGCCATGCGCATCTCGCCGATCCCGTCGCTGCGGATCTTCGCCGCGTTCTGGACCGAGATCGCGCGCAACACGCCCCTGACGCTGGTCTTCTTCTTCACCGCGTTCGTCCTGCCGCTGCTCGGCGTCCGAGTCGACTACATCTACCTCGCTTTCCTCGCCCTCGCGTACTACACCTCGCCTTTCGTCGCCGAGGCCCTGCGCTCCGGGGTGAACGGCGTTCCCGTCGGCCAGGCCGAGGCCGCGCGGTCCATCGGGCTCGGATTCCGTCAGACGGTCTCGCTCGTGGTGCTCCCGCAGGCGTTCCGGATGACGATCCCTCCGCTGATCAACGTCTTCATCGCGCTGACCAAGAACACGTCCGTCGCCGGAGGCTTCTTCGTCGTCGAGCTGTTCGCCACCACCCGTCAGCTCGCGAACGACAACGGCAACATGGTCATCCTGATCCTGCTGACCGCCGCGGCCCTCTACCTGGTGATCACCGTTCCCCTGGGCTTCGCGGCAGGGCAGCTCGAGAAGAGGCTGGTGGTCCAGCGATGAGCAGCGGCTCCAGCGTCCTGTTCGATGCCCCCGGCCCCCGGGCGCGTCGCCTGCAGAACATCATCTCCATCATCGCCCTGGTGCTGATCGCGGCCGGCGTCGTCTGGGTGGTCGTCACGCTCGCCGCCCCCCGCGAGTCCGGCGGCATCACGCTGCCGGGCATGTTCGACCCGAGCCGCTGGAACATCTTCGTCGACCCGGCGGTCTGGCGCGTCATCGGCCGCGGCGTGGTGGCCACGCTGCAGGCTGCAGCCGTCGCCGCCGTCGGCGCGATCGCCCTCGGGATCGTCTTCTCCCTCCTGCGCAGCTCCCGCATCGCCTGGCTGCGCATCCCGACGGCGTGGGTGCTCGAGTTCTTCCGCGGCATGCCCGTCCTGCTGATGATGCTGTTCATCCTGCTCGTCGCCTCGACCGGCGCGTTCTGGGCCGTGGTCATCGCGCTCATCCTGTACAACGGCACCCTGATCGGCGAGGCGCTGCGCGCCGGGCTCGCGTCGTTGCCGCGCGGTCAGCGCGAGGCGGCGCTGAGCGTGGGCATGCGCGAGTTCCAGTCGAAGATGCTCGTCGAGTTCCCCCAGGCGTTCCGCCAAATGCTGCCGATCATCGTCGCGCAGCTCGTCGTCCTGCTGAAGGACACGTCGCTCGGCTACATCGTCGGCTACGAGGAGCTCATCCGCACCACGATGAACCAGATGGCCGCGTTCTACGGCAACCGGTACCTGTTCTCGCTGTTCGCCGTGACGCTGGTGATCTACCTGGCGATCAACCTCTGCCTGTCGTGGTTCGCGCGCTGGCTGTCGCGCCGCACCGCCAGCGGCGGGCGCAAGGTCAAGACCGGCGAGGCCGACCCCGGCACCGCAGACCCGACATCGTCGATCCGTCTCGCCGACGCCGACGCCGACGCCGACGAATCGCGGGGTCGCGGCGGTCGGTGATGTCCCGGGTCGGTGAGGGCTGACGCGTCGGTAGACTCGTCTCTCGTGTCCGACGCGCCCGAGAACCCCCCGATCACACCAGAAGCCGTTGCCGCAGCAGTGGACGCTGCCCTGGCGG
>JAUIBG010000026.1 GCA_030428165.1 Actinomycetes bacterium | reverse complement strand
GCTCCGCACGCGGTTCCGCGCGACGCGAAATCCGATGTACCGATTGTCCGAATTGCATAGACTCCATCAATGATCCATCACGCGCCTCTCCTCATGACCATGGGTGTAGGCCTCGTGGCGGCCTTCGCGCTGGGCTACCTCGCCCAGCGGCTGCGGATGTCGCCCATCGTCGGCTACCTCGCCGCCGGCATCGCCATCGGCCCGTTCACGCCTGGCTTCGTCGGGGACGTCGAGCTCGCCGCCCAGCTGTCCGAGATCGGCGTCATCCTGCTGATGTTCGGCGTGGGCCTGCACTTCTCCCTGGGCGACCTGCTCGCGGTGAAGCGCGTCGCCGTGCCCGGCGCGATCGTCCAGATGGCGGTCGCGGCCGCGCTAGGCACCGGTGCAGGCCTGCTGTTCGGGCTGCCGCTCGGCGGGTCCCTCCTCATGGGGCTCGCGCTGTCCGTCGCGTCGACGGTGGTCATGCTTCGCGCTCTCGAGAGCCGCAGTCTGGTGGATACCAGGGCCGGCCATATCTCGATCGGCTGGCTGATCGTCGAGGACCTCGCGATGGTCGCGGCGCTCGTGATCGTGCCGGTCATCGCCTCGGGCGCCGAATCGCCAGGCGAGATCGGGCTCGAGCTGCTGTGGACGCTCGTGCGCGTGGGCGCGTTCGTCGCACTGATGCTCCTGGTCGGGCGCCGCGCCGTCCCGTGGGCGCTGGGCAAAGTGGCCGATGCCGGGGACAGGGAGCTCTTCACGCTCGCCGTGCTCGCGCTCGGCATGGGTGTGGCCGTCGGAGCCGCCTGGCTGTTCGACGTCTCGGTCGCGCTCGGCGCCTTCTTCGCCGGCATGGTGCTGAAGGAGTCGCGGCTGGCCTCGCGCGCCGCGGGGGACTCGCTCCCGCTGCGCGACGCCTTCGCCGTGCTGTTCTTCGTCGCCGTCGGCATGCTCGTGGACCCGGCGATCGTCGTCGAGCGACCGCTCGAGCTGCTCGTGATCGTGCTCATCATCGTCGTGGGCAAGGGGGTCGTCGCCTATGCGCTCGTGCGCGCGCTCAAGTACTCGCACGCGATCTCTCTGGTCGTCGCCGCCTCGCTCGCGCAGATCGGCGAGTTCTCGTTCATCCTCGTCACCCTCAGCACCGACCTCGGCGTGATGTCGGGAGAGACCGGCGACCTGGTGCTCGCCGCCGCGATCGTGTCGATCGTCGTGAACCCGTTCCTGTTCGCCTGGGCGTCACGGGACTACCTCGCGAAGCGCCGGGCGTCGTCGATCGCGCCGATGTCGTACGAGGGCTCGGGTCACATCGTCATCGTCGGGCACGGCAGGGTCGGGGTCCGCGCCGCACAGACGCTCGCGGTCGACGGCGACGCCGTGGTGGTGATCGACGACGACGAGGATCGCGTCAAGGCGCTCCGCGCCGACGGCGGCAACGCCATCCTTGGCAACGCCGCTCGCGCGTCGGTGCTCGAGGCGGCCGGCGTGCCGGACTGCTCGACGGTGCTCGTCGCGATCCCCGACCCGCTCCGGGCCGGCGCCGTCGTGTCGCGGGCGCGCGAGCTGTCGGCCGAGGCGCTCATCGTGGCGAGGGGCGGTGGCGACGACGACGCCGAGTACCTGCGCGGTCAGGGCGCCGATGCTGTGCTCGTCGGCGTGCACGAGGTCGCCGACGGCATGGTCGCGGCGATCCGCGCGGCGGAGCGCTAGCCGGGGACGCCCTCCGCGCTGCTGGGGTGGAGAGGTGGGCGCGGAGACGACACGGTCCGCCTGCCCCGAGGTGAGCGGGGAGGCGGGCCGCAGACACACGCGGGGGAATCCCGCTGGTGGTCGTCGAGCGGGTGCCCGACGGTCCGCTAGTGCTTGCGCTTGGCGAGCCAGAACATGGTCCAGCTCGTCGAGACGAAGATCCAGAACTGGGTGAAGATGTTCCGGCGCCGGCGGAGCTCTCCCGAGGTGGGCAGCGGTGCCTCGCCGATGCGCGGGTCGTAGTGGGTCATCGCGTCCCTCCTATTCCGGGATGATCGTCCAGCCCGGACGGGCCTTCGCCTTGTAGATGAACAGAGTGTGGAGCAGGCGCTTCACCCAGTGGCCGCTGAGGCCGATCTGCCCCTTCGTCTCCTTGAGGTTGCGACCGGTCTCCGGGTACTTCTCCCAGTCGGGCACCACCGGCGACATCGTCATCGCGGCGGCCGTGCCGCTGCGCATGCCGGTGCCGGCGGAGGCGACGCAGGCCGCCGCCATCTCCGACATGGAAACGCCGTGCGCCGGGGTGGTGTCGCCGGTCATGATCATGTCCGCGATCGTGTGCGCGACGACCTTGCCCATCGTGCCCGAGGGCATGCCCGTGCGCGGGGGAGCGGGGGCGACCATGACTCCGTCGGGCGTCTGGCGCGGCTTGGAGATCTGGTGCGGCGGCGCGAACGCGATGCCCACGGCGAAGACGTTGCCGTAGGTCGGGTTCTGGTACGTCCTGGGCCAGTCCTTGGCCGACCACTCCTCGTAGGGCTTCTTCGTGTAGTCCGCGTCGACCTTGAGGAACCCGTTCGGGGCGAACAGCGTGTCGGTGATGTCCGCGCCCGTGGCGTCGTAGGCGGTGAAGCCCGAGCCGGTGAACGGCGGCAGGAGCATCGCGAAGTCGTAGCCGATCTCGTTGTGCGAGCCGTCGAGCTGGTCGTAGAAGACCTTCCCGGGCTCGATCCTGGTGACGGCGGCGCCGGTGATCGCGTGCACCTCGCGCTCACGGAAGAGCGACTCGGTCCACAGCTGGGACGAGGTGATGAAGCCGTTCTGCTCGAACTTCATGCCGCCCACGCCGAAGTCGCCGAGCTCCGCCTCGTTGGTGAGGTAGATCATCTCGGCCTTGTCGCGCACGCCCGAGTTGCGGAGCTTCTGCTCCACGTTGAACGTGTACTCGAAGGCTGCGCCCTCGCAGGTGCACGTGCCGTGGCCCACGCCGACGATGACCTTGGCCTTCTCCTCGGTCGCGGGTCGCGACTTGAGCGCGGCGATCAGGGTGTCGAGCTCGGCCGATGCCTTCGTGGCGTGGCTCGGGGTGCAGACCGACTGGGTGTAGCCGTTGTCGGGGCCCAGTCCCTCGGTCGCGCCGAAGTTGAGCTTGGGGCCTGTCGCGTTGATCAGGTAGTCGTAGCGGATGCGCTCGACCTCGCCGGCGCGTCCCTCGGACGTGTGCTCGACGTCGATCGCGCCCTGGGCCAGCCCGGTCTCGCCGGTGATGCCGGCGGTGGCCGGCGCCTCCGCGTCTCCCTCGGGCCAGATCGTCGTGGCCTTGGCCTGGACGAAGGTGATGCCCTTCTTCTTGTAGATCGGGGCGAGCGGGAACACGACGTCCTTGGTCTCCATCGTGCCGACCCCGACCCAGATGTTGGACGGGATCCAGTTGTAGTTGGCGTTCGGGGCGACCACGAGGACCTCGTGATCACGGGAGAGCCGCTTCCTCAGGTACAGGGCGGCCGTGTGGCCCGAGACACCTGCGCCCATGACGACGACGCGTGCCATGACATCACCTTCTTCGCTGTGCAGGCCGCCGGCGCTGATGCCGACAGCGAGATCACCCTATACCCAGAGGGGTATACGGCGCGCGTGGCGAAGGTCCTCCTTTTTGCGCGTGTGCACAGCGGTCGCGCGCGGCGCGCGTCCGGAGGCTACTTCCGGCGCGCCTCGACCGCGTTCTTCAGGAAGATCATCGGCAGCAGCCACGTGGCTAGTGCCGTGATCAGCCACACCAGCACGGTGCCGAAGATCCAGGCTGGAATGGTCTGGATCGAGAGGCCGTCGCTGACCAGCGTGGTGATCAGCAGGGCCACGTAGGTCGACAGGAGGCCCACGCCGCCCAGGAAGGCGTTGGCGTACTTGGTGGTCATCTTGAAGATGAACGGGCTGAGCAGCGCCTGCGCCGCGGCGAAGATGAGGACCGCGATGAGCAGGCCCTCCCAGTTCGCGGAGAAGCCGTCGACGATGAGCGCGGTGACCCACAGGCCGAGCGCAGCGGAGCCGAGGAAGATCGCGGTGTTGACGAGGAATCGGATCATGGCACTGACGCTACTCCCAGGGCCGATGCGTGGGAAGGGTCATTCTGGGGCGCCGTCGTGGCGCGGTCTCAGCTCCCGTCGAAGCCGCCGACGGGATCGCGCCGCACCGGCTGCGTCATGCACCTGGCGCCGCCCCGGCCGCGGCTGAGCTCCCCGCCTGGGATCTCGATCACCTCGACGCCCACGTCGCGCAGCGCGTCGTTCGTCCTGCCGTTGCGGTCGTAGCCCATCACCTTGCCGGGCGCGAGGGCCACCACGTTCGCCGCGGCGTCCCACTGCTGGCGCTCGGCGCTCGCGGTGTCGCCGGTGACCGGCACCACCGTGAGCCGCTCGATCCCCATCGCCCTGGCGACGACGTCGACGAAGGGCTCCTCCTCGACCGTGACGCTCAGGAAGTCGAGGCCCGGCGCCGGCGTGATCGTGACCGTCCTGATGTGGTCGACCACGGGGGTGTAGGCGACGGCCACATCGGCGTCGGCCAGCGAGAACACGGTGTCGAGGTGCATCACCGAGCGCTGGCGGGGCAGCTGGGCGACGATGATCTCGTCGACGGTGTCCTCGTAGAAGAGCGAGTGGGCGAGCTGGGCGATCGCCTGGCGAGAGGTGCGCTCGGACATGCCGACCGCGATTGCGCCGCCTCCGAGCACGAGGACGTCGCCGCCCTCGAGGGTCGCGGGGCCGTGCCCGGCCGAGGGGTCGCCCCACACGGACCTGCCCTGCTCGCCGAAGCGCGGGTGGAAGCGGTAGATCGCCTGCATGATCACCGACTCTGGGGCGCGTGCGCTGGTGCTCAGCGGGTTGTGGGTGACGCGGTCGTAGATCCACGACGCGCTGTCGCGCGGGTAGAGCGTGTTGGGCAGCGGCGGCAGCAGGAAGTCGCGGGAGTCCGCGCTGTCGCGCACCAGGAGCAGCATCGGGTGCAGCCTGTCGCGCGGCAGGTCGCCCACGGCGAGGCCGCCCAGCAGGATCGACGCGAGCTCGTCGGCGTCCTGCTCGCGGAGGTAGGCCTGGATGTCGATGATGGGCCCGAGGCCCACGGTGTGGGGGCTGACGAGCCGCTCCAGCAGCCAGTCGCTCGCCTCCTCGACCTCGAGGATGTCGGCGAGCAGGTCGCGCACGTCATGCGTCATGACGTCGTGGCCCATGAGCACGTCCACCATCGCGTCGTGCTCCACCCTGGCGCGCGGGATCCACATGGGCTCCTCGAAGAGGAGCGCCTCCGCGTTGCTGGGAGTCAGGCGGCGCTGGGCGGTGCCTGGCCTGCACACGATCACCTCGCGCAGCACTCCCACCTCGGAGTGCACGCCCATGGGCGTGCTCCTCCACGGCAGCGGTCCGGGGATTGCCTGCTCGTCGTTCACGCTCATCGTGTCCTCCCGCGGCCACTCAATCACATGGCGGCGTACCAGGGGAGGGGGTCGACGCAGGCGGCGCGCGAAATGCTTGACCTCCGCCGGTGCCGGTCGTAATGTACAACCAAATGGTTGTAGAAAAGTCCCTCACCGGCATCGGCTCCGACGGCGACCTCGCCGATCAGGACGTCGATCGGATGTTCCGCGCCCTCGCGGACTCCACGCGGCGCGACATCCTGCGGCGCGGGCTCACCGAGGAGACGAGCGTCTCGGCCCTCGCGGAGGAGTACGACATGTCCTTCGCGGCGGTCCAGAAGCACGTGGCGGTCCTCGAGGCCGCCGGGCTCGTGATCAAGCGGGCCGAGGGGAGGATGCGCATGGTGCGGACCGACCCGGAACGGCTCCAGCGCGCGCAGCGCGTGCTGGAGGGTTACGTTCGGCTGTGGAGGGGTCGGGTCGACAGGCTCGACGTGCTCCTGGCCGAGGAGAGCTGAAGGGGAGTGCCATGCCAGTCACCGACGTGACGACGTCAGCCGAGGAGCTGACGATGACGATGGTCGGGGAGTTCCCGGCCCCGGTTGAGCGCCTGTGGTCCGCGTTCACCGATCCGCGCCAGCTCGAGCGCTTCTGGGGCCCGCCAGGCTGGCCCGCGATGTTCACCGACTTTGACTTCGTGCCAGGCGGGCTCGCGCACTACACGATGACCTCGCCGCGCGGCGAGCGGTCGTCCGGGTACTGGGAGTTCATCAGCATCGAGGACGGCTCAGGATTCGACGTGATCGACGGCTTCGCCGACGACGCAGGCTCGCCCAATGACGAGATGCCGTCGATGCGCATGACGTTCAGGTTCATCGCGACCGACGAGGGGTCCAGGCTCGTCACGACGACCTACTTCCCCGACCTGGAGCAGATGGAGCAGCTCGCCCAGATGGGCATGGTCGAGGGCGCCACCCTCGCCATGGGGCAGCTCGACAGGGTGCTCATCGGCCTGCGCGAGTTCGCGCAGGGCAAGGGCACGCAGCTCGAGGTGCTCGGCGACACCCACGTGCGCATCACCCGGCTCATCGACGGCCCGCGCGAGCTGGTCTGGCGCGCCCACACCGAGCCCGAGCTCATGCGCCAGTGGCTCAAGGGCCCCGACGGCTGGACCGTCACCGAGTGCGAGATCGACCCGGTGCCAGGTGGCACCCACCGCATGCAGTGGGCGCCAGAGGAGGGCACCGAGGGCGAGCCGTTCGGATTCGAGGGCGACGTGCTGCTCGTCGACGCGCCTGCGCGCGCCGTGCAGACCGAGCGGATGATCGGGCTGCCGGCGCCGGAGAACGTGAACGACCTCTCGCTCGTCGAGGAGGACGGCGCCACGCTCATCACGATCCTCGTCGAGTACCCCGACGTCGCGACGCGCGACCTGATCCTCGGCACCGGGATGGTCGACGGCATGGAGGCCTCGTACGCGAGGCTCGACGCAATCGCTCAGGCGTAGCGGGCGGCGACCGCCTCGGCCCTCGCGCCGTAGTCGGGGCCGAACAGCTCCGCGTGCACCAGCAGCGGCCACAGCTGGTGCAGGGCCACGCGGTCGCGCCACCCGTCCGCGAGCTGGGAGACCTCCTGGTAGCCGCCGATGATGTCGTCGAGGAAAGGGGCGCCGAACAGGTGGAGCATGGCGAGGTCGGTCTCGGCGTGGCCGCCATGGGCCGCGGGGTCGATGAGGATCGCGCCGCGCTTGCTCCACATCACGTTGCCGTTCCACAGGTCGCCGTGCAGGCGGGCCGCGCCCGCGCCGATCGCCGAGGGCTGGGGGTGGTCCAGCTCTCCCGAGCCGATGCGGGACATCGCCTGCTCGATCGTCTCGACACCGCGCGGCGTGAGCACGCCGGAGTCGGCCGCGGCGCGCAGGTGCGGCTCGATGCGGTAGCCCGCGTAGAACTCGCCCCAGGACGCGACCTTCTCCTCGGGCGTGCGCATCGTCGTCCTGCCGATGGTGCCGTCGCCCTCGGTGCCCTCGGGGGGTGCGCCCCAGCCGGCGGCTCCGGCCGCGTGCATGCGGGCGAGGCCGCGTCCGAGCTCCCGCGCCGCGCGCGGCGTCGCTGGTGCGCACACCACGCGCTCGAGCCGGAGAGTGCCGCGATTGAGGCCCAGCAGGTGGACGATCCTGGCGCCCTTGCGCACAGCGAGCCATCGCAGCCCGGCAGCCTCGCGCTGGGCCGCGTCCGTCGTGGTCCGCTTGACCCAGACGTCGTCCACATCTCCACGGTAGGCGTGCTCGGGAGCCTGCGGGAAGGACTTTTTGCCAGAGAGCGTTCTCACATTCATGACCGACGCGACCCCCGACACCCCGGCCATCCGAGCGATCGCCGCGACCGGCATCTCCCATGAGGTGACCGTCCACGGCAGGGTGGGCTCACTCGAGGAGGCGGCCGCCGCGCGCGGCGTCGCACCGGAGCGCCTGCTCAAGACACTGGTGGTGCGCCGCGCCGAGGGTGACTTCCTCCTGGTGCTCGTGCCAGGCGGGCGGCAGATCGCCTGGCCCAAGCTGCGCGAGCTGCTGGGTGTCAGCAGGCTGTCCATGCCGGATGCGGACACGGCCCGCGAGGTGACGGGCTACGAGCGCGGCACCATCACGCCGTTCGGGGCTCGGCCGGGTGGCGACGGCTCCCCGCTGCCGGTGGTCGCCGATGCGAGCATCCTCGCCGATCCGTCCCCGGTGTCGATCGGAGGAGGTACCCACGGGGTCGGGCTCACGCTCGACCCGTCGGACCTCGTCGCCGTGACCGGCGCGCAGGTCGCCGACGTCACCGATCCCGAGTAGCCTCCCCGTTTCCTGACCTTCGCCTCTGGTCTCGCGCCCTCCCGCGTGGGACCATGCAGGCACATACGAGGGGAAGGACCGCCGTGAGCGCGAAGACTTCGGGCGAGGAGCCCGCCGAGACCATCGAGGACAGGCTCGCGAGGCTCGAGGCCGAGAACGCGGCGCTGCGCGCCGCTGTCGCGAACGGCCCTGCAGGGGCGGCGCCCACGCCGAAGAAGCCCAGCAGGCACCGCGGACGCGCCGCCCTCGCGACCGCGATGATCGTCGTCGCCGCGCTGCTGGCCCCCACGGCGCTCGTGACGTCGTGGACCGCGGCCGAGGTGAGCAGCACCGACCGCTTCGTCGGCACGCTGGGACCGCTGATCGACGAGCCCGAGGTGCAGGCCTTCGTCACCGACACCGTGACCGAGCAGATCGTCGTCGCCGTCGATCCCGACGCCCTCGTCGACTCGCTCTTCGACGCGATCCTCGACGACGGCGCGACCGGCCCGATCGCCGACAACGTCGACCTCCTGGTGCCCCTGCTCGCCGATCAGATGCAGACCGGTATCCACGCCGCCGTGGGCCAGATCGTCGCGACCGATGCGTTCGCCACGGTGTGGGAGGAGTCGCTCCGCACCGCGCACTCGTCGGCGGTCATCGTGCTCGAGGGAGGGGACGACGGCGTCATCGCGATCGACGGGGACGGCCTCATGACGCTCGAGATCGGCCCGATCGTCGAGCTCATCCGCCCCAGGCTCGTCGACGCCGGCTTCGCCTTCGCGGACGCCATCCCCGAGATCAACGCGTCGATCCCGCTCGCCGAGGTGCCGGGCGTCGCCACCGCACGTCTCGCCTATCAGAGCCTCGTGCTCGCCGGCTGGGTGATCCCGCTGCTCACCCTCGCGCTGCTGGTGGGCGGCATCCTGCTCCACCCGCGCCGTCCCGACGCGATGGTGACGGCGGGAGTGTGGACCTTCATCACCGTCGGGCTGCTCGCGCTCGGACTTCCCATCGGCAGGACGGTCGCGGTGCAGGTGCTCGCCGACTGGATCCCGCCCGCCACCTCGAACGTGCTGATCGGCGGGCTGCTGCAGCTGCTCCAGAGCACTGCCGTCGCGTTCGTGCTGGTCGCGATCGGGCTGTGGGTCGCCGGCGCGATCGCGCAGCCCACGCCTGCCGCCGCTCGCTTCCGCGCCACGGTGTCGGGATGGGTCGACCGTCTCGCCGAGGCGGTCGCGAAGCTGGGCGTGCCCGCCGCGGCCTTCGCCGGGGTGCGCAAGGCGTCGCAGTGGATCTGGCTGGGGCTGCTGGTGCTCGTCGTGATCGGGCTGCTCACCACCAGGCCGCTCACGGTCACCTCGCTGCTCGTCACCGCGCTCGTCACCGGCGCCCTGTCGCTCGCGATCGGCATCCTCTCGTCCGCGAAGGGCGAGGAGGGGGCGCTCGCGATCGAGGCGGAGGACGCCGAGGCGTCCGCCGATGACGAGGCTGCGGAGACGGCCGACGAGGTCGCCGCCTCCTAGGCGGTCAGTGGAGGCAGAACTCGTTGCCCTCGGGGTCGCGCATCTGGAAGTAGACCTCGGGGAACGGCCCCCAGGTCTGCTCGACGAGCCTCACCTCGGTGGCGCCGAGAGCGACGAGCCTGTCGCGCTCGGAGGCGAGCTCCTCGGGCGTGGGCTCGCGGCCCTCGACCGCGGCGACGTCCATGTGCATCCGATTGCGCGCGGCCTTGGGGCCGTCGGCGTGCTGGAACAGCAGCCGGGGCCCGAGCCCGTCCGGGTCCTCGGCCAGGCCGCGCTTGGCGAGACCGGCCTCGTCGAGGCCGCCGGCGAGCAGCTGCTCCCTGAACTCCCCGTCGATGACCCGCTGCTCGTAGCCCAGCGCTGCGGCCCAGAAGGCCGAGAGCGCGCCGGGGTCCTGGGCATAGATCACGATGTTCGTCAGCCGGTGCGCCATCGTCCCGCCCCTAGTCCTCGTCCTCGACCCAGTCCATCGACTTGGTGACGGCCTTCTTCCAGCGGCGCATGCGCCGCTCGCGCTCCTCGGCGTCGATCGACGGCGACCAGCGCGAGTCCTCGCGCCAGTTGGCCGCGACCTCCTCGGGGCCCGACCAGAACCCCACGGCGATGCCGGCGGCGTAGGCGGCTCCGAGCGCGGTGGTCTCCGCCACCTCGGGCCGCACGACGTCGACGCCCAGCAGATCTGCCTGGGTCTGCATGAGCAGCTCGTTGACCGTCATGCCGCCGTCCACGTTGAGCACCTCCAGCTCGACGCCGGAGTCCGCAGCCATGGCCTCGACCACCTCCGCCGTCTGGAACGCGGTGGCCTCGAGCACCGCCCTGGCGATGTGCGCCCTGGTCACGTACCTCGTGAGGCCGACGATCGCGCCACGGGCGTCGGGACGCCAGTACGGCGCGAACAGCCCCGAGAATGCGGGCACGACGTAGCAGCCGCCGTTGTCGTCGACCGAGCGCGCGAGAGTCTCGACCTCGGCCGCCGACGAGATCATCCCGAGGTTGTCGCGCAGCCACTGCACCAGGGAGCCCGTCACCGCGATCGATCCCTCGAGCGCGTAGACCGGGTCCTGGCCCTTCAGCTGGTAGGCGACCGTCGTGAGCAACCCGTGGGAGCTGGCCACGGCCTCGTTGCCGGTGTTGACCAGCATGAAGTTGCCGGTGCCGTAGGTGTTCTTGGCCTGGCCGGGCTCGAAGCACGCCTGTCCGAACGTCGCCGCATGCTGGTCTCCCAGCATCGCTCCGATCGGCACCCCGGTGAGCAGGCCGTGGCCGCGGCCGTGGCCGAACACCTCGCTCGAGCTGCGGATCTCGGGGAGCATCGACATCGGGATGCCCATCTCCGCGGCGATCGACTCGTCCCACTCCAGCGTGCGGATGTCCATCAGCAGCGTGCGCGAGGCGTTCGTGACGTCGGTCGCGTGGACGCCGCCGTCGACGCCGCCCGTCATATTCCACAGCAGCCAGGTGTCGATCGTGCCTGCCATCAGCTCGCCGCGGTCGGCGCGCTCGCGCGCCCCCTCGACGTTCTCGAGGATCCAGGCGATCTTGGGGCCGGCGAAGTACGTCGCGAGCGGCAGGCCGGTCGTGGCGCGGAAGCGGTCGGGTCCCTCGTCTCCTCCGAGGCGCTCGCACAGGCGCTGCGTCCTCGTGTCCTGCCACACGATCGCGTGGTGGACCGGCGTGCCGGTCGCCCTGTCCCACACCACGGTGGTCTCGCGCTGGTTGGTGACGCCGACGGCGACGAGGTCCGTGTGGTTGAGCCCGGCGCGGGCAAGCGCCTGGGCGACCACCTCGCGCACGCTCGCCCAGATCGCCTCGGGGTCGTGCTCGACCCAGCCGGCGCGCGGCAGGATCTGCTCGAACTCCTGCTGGCCTGTCGACACGATGCGGCCGTCGTGGTCGAACACGATGGCCCGCGAGCTGGTGGTGCCCTGGTCGATCGCGAGGACGTAGTCGCCCATGCGGTTTCCTCCTGTCACGTCGTCGTGAGGTGTCGTCGGTACGGGGTCGCGGCTGCGCGGCGTGGCAATGCGACGCTACCGCGCGGCGCGCGGGCTCAGGCGGTGGCGGCTCCGTGCTGCGCCACCATCGGCGCGATGTCTGGCACGGCGGCACGGGCGGCGACCGCGGCCTCCTCGGACTGCTCGCGCGCCGCGGCGTCCTCGGCATCGGCCCTCGCGGCCCACGAGGCGATCTCCGCCTCGCGGCGCTCGTCGTCCCAGCCCAGCACCTCGCCCACGATCTCGGCGATCTCCACGGACGAGGCGCGTCCGGCATCGGCCGTCTCGTAGTCGAGCCTGGTGCGCAGCAGCATGACGTCCTCGAGGTGGAGCACGCCCTCGTGCGTCGCCGCGTAGTGGATCTCGGCGCGCAGGTAGGCCGGTGCGTGGCGCAGCGGCTGCGCCAGGTCCGGCCTCGCGGAGATCTGGTCGACGAGGTCGGCGACGCCCGAGCCGTAGCGGTGCAGCAGGTGGCTGATCTGCCAGTCCGTCCAGCCGTGCTCGTCGGCGAGCAGGCGCATCCTGCGCTCGGTCGCCTCGAGGCCCTCGGCTCCCCACAGCGGCGTCACGTGCGTCACCGAGGGCAGGGCCTCGGCGCGGTCGCCGAGCGCGAAGTCCACGGCGTCCTTGGCCATCACCCTGTAGGTCGTGAGCTTGCCTCCGGCGATCTCGGTGAGGCCGGGGACGGGGGAGGCGACGGTGTGCTCGCGGGACGCCTTCGAGGAGGACGTGCCCTCCTTGGTGCCGGGCTGCAGCAGCGGCCTCAGGCCCGCCCAGGTGCCGACGATGTCGTCGCGGGTCAGCTCGCGCTGGAGCACGTCGTTCGCGTGGGCGAGCAGGTAGTCGATGTCCTGCGCGGTGACGACGGGGTGGGTGGGGTCGAAGTCGTACGGGGTGTCGGTGGTGCCGATGATCCAGTAGCGCGACCACGGGATGACGAACAGGACCGACTTCTCGGTCTGGAGGATCAGGCCGG
The DNA here is from genome assembly GCA_030428165.1 of Actinomycetes bacterium. Classification (GTDB taxonomy): domain Bacteria; phylum Actinomycetota; class Actinomycetes; order Actinomycetales; family Demequinaceae; genus Demequina. Next base: position 6,764 of record JAUIBG010000026.1, on the reverse strand, counting down.
TGGTGCCCGAGATGCGCTCGCGCGGGACGACGATGTGGATGCCCTTGGACGCCAGCACCTTGAGGCCGCCCTCGGCGCCCGACAGCGACTCGGTGCGCTCGGTCCACACGCCGGTGGCGTTGATGACGTGGCGCGCGCGGATCGTGTGGCGCTCGCCGGTCTCGAGGTCCTCGACGACGGCGCCGGTGACGTTCCCGAGCGCGCCTGTGGTCATGTCGACCACCTGTGTGCGGTTGGCGGCGAGCGCCCCGTACTGCGCGGCGGTGCGCACGAGCGTGAGGACCAGCCTTGCGTCGTCGACGGTGGCGTCGGAGTACTCGATCGCGCCGACCGCAGCGTCGGGCTTGAGGTCGGGGAACGTCTCGAGCAGCCCGCCGTGCGTGAGGTGGCGGTGGATCGGGAGCGCCCGTCGCGCCTTGCCGCCGATGCGGGCGAGAGCGTCGTACAGCGTGATCCCGGCGCCTACGTAGGCGCGCTCCCAGGCGCGGTTCTCGAGCGGGTAGAGGAACTTCACGGGCTTCACGAGGTGAGGGGCCAGCGAGCTGAACAGCAGGTCGCGCTCGGTGAGGGCCTCGTGCACCAGCGAGAAGTCGAGCATCTGCAGGTAGCGCAGGCCGCCGTGCACGAGCTTCGAGGAGCGGGACGAGGTCCCGGATCCCCAGTCCTGCATCTCGACGATCGCCGTGCGCAGCCCGCGCGACGCGGCGTCGAGGGCGATGCCGGCGCCGGTGACGCCTCCGCCGATCACGAGCACGTCGACCCCGGAGGGCGACGACATCGCCTCCAGGTCGGCGGTGCGGCGGGCCGGGGTCAGCTGGGCGCTCATCGTGCTCCTCGCGTACGGGGTTCGGCGGGGTGGTGCCGTCTCGATTGTCCCCAGTGCGTGCACATCTGGGCAACCGTGGTGCACAAACGTGCAACGATGGGGCCATGGCTCCGAGAAGTCGTGAGGCGCTGATGCGCGAGGCCGCCACGCTGTACTACCTGCAGCACGAGACGATGGAGTCCGTCGCGCATGCGCTCGGGCTCTCGCGCTCCGCAGTGTCGCGGCTGCTGAAGGCCGCCAGGGAGGCGGGGATCGTGCGGATCCACGTCGAGACGGAGGAGGCTGGCAGCTCGCTCGCGCGACGCCTGGGCGACCAGTTCGGCGTCACGGTGCACGTGGTGCCGGTACGCGAGCCCATCACCGCCGAGGCGAGGCTGGACCGCGTCGCGAGGTTCGCCGCCGCCGCTCTCGCGGAGTGGTTCGGCGACGGCATGACGCTGGGCGTCGCGTGGGGCACCACGGTTGACGCGGTGATCGGCCACCTGGTGCCCACCGACCTGACCGATGCGGTGGTCGTGCAGCTCAACGGCTCGGCCTCTCCGCGTGCCGCAGGCACGTCGTTCGGCGCCGATCAGACCTCTGCGATCGCCCGCGCCTTCAACGCCCAGGCCCAGCACTTCCCCGTGCCGGCCTTCTTCGACTTCGCGACCACGAAGGAACTGATGTGGCGGGAGCGCTCGGTGCGCCAGGTGCTCGAGGTGCAGGCCCGCGCGGACCTCGCACTGTTCGGCATCGGCGCCCTCGACGCGCCCGTGCCCAGCCGCGTCTACTCCTACGGCTACCTCGACGAGGCCGATCGCGATGCCCTCGAGGCTGAGGGGGTCGTGGGCGACGTCTGCACGGTGTTCCTGCGTGAGGACGGCACGTGGCGCGACGTGTCGGTGAACGCCAGGGCGACGGGACCGACGCCCGTCGACCTGCGGAGGATCGGCCGGCGGGTGGCGGTGGCCTCCGGCCGCGCCAAGGTCCCCGCGCTGCTCGGAGCGCTGCGTGCGGGGGCGATCACCGACCTGGTGATCGACTCGGGCACCGCCCAGGCGGCGATGTCGGGCCTCGCGCCGCGCGGCTGAGGCGTTCGACCTCAGGTCACGGCGCGCAGCGCGCTCGTGCCGTCGCGGCTCGCTCCGGCGACCCACTTGTCGAGGCGCACCTCCCATGCGAGGGTGCCGTCCTCCGGATCGCTCGCGGCCGCGTCCAGCCTGACGCCGGCGGACTCGTAGACGGCGTCGCCGATCACGACCGTGGCGGCGAACCGGACGTGCTCGCCCGACTCGCGCAGGGCAGTCACGGCCCCGTCGCAGTCCGACTCGCACAGGTCGATCCTCATGTGAGGACGCTCGTCGTCGTCCGGGGCGGAGACGCCGAGCGTCGAGCCGAGCAGCAGCGTCGACGTCGCGAACAGCGAGCGGATCCTCGGTCGGGCCATGGGTCCATCACAGTCCGCGAGTCGCAGAGAAGCCGCAGAGCCGCGGGGGAGGAGGGGCAGAGGTGGGCTAGACGAGCACGTGGCGGCGTCGGGTGCGCAGTCGCATCAGGTCGCGCCTGGCGACGGTGAGGACGAGCACGGCGGCCGCGGCCACGAGCCCCGCCGACACCCAGGGCAGGTTCGCTGCGCCGAGACCTGAGAAGAGCCAGGCGCCGGCGAACGATCCGGCGGCGAACCCTGCGTTGTAGACCATGCCGTGGGTGCCGATGCCGATGTCCGAGGGCAGGGGCGTGTGGCGCATCGACCAGGCGATGAGCGACGAGACGATCCCGGCCCAGCCGATCGCCTGCAGGACGAGTGCGGCGACGGCGGCGGCCTGCGACGTTCCGGCGGCCGCGAGCAGGACCCACGCGCCCATCATGAGCGAGACGGCGACGCCCACCGCCTTCACGGGGAAGCGGTCCACGATCATCGACAGCACCACGGTGGAGGCGACGCCCAGCGTGCCGCCCATGGCGAACAGCCATGGCATCGCGGCGTCCGAGAACCCGGAGACCGTGGTGAGCACCGGCTGGATGTAGGTCCAGGTCACTCCCATCGAGGCGGCCATGAGGATGAGCACGGTGAGGACGCGCATCCACGCCGCCCACGACGGCAGGTCGCCCGTGGGGGCAGAGCCCTCGGCGGTGCGGTAGTTGGGCATGAGGATCCAGGTCAGCGCGGTGACGACGACGCCGCCTGCCAGGAGCACCCAGAACGGCGTGTGCCAGTCGACGTAGGAGACGGCAACGGTCGCGAGCGGGAGTCCGACGACTCCGGCCGACGCGGAGCCGATCTGCAGCTGGGTCATGCGCTTGCCGCGCACTGCTGGGGCGAAGATGCCGGCGACGCCGGGCCCCGCCACGGCCCACCACAGCGCATGCGCGGCTCCGGTGATCGCGCGGCCGGCCAGCAGCATCTCGAACGACGACGACAGCGCGATGACGAGCACACCGCTGGTCCAGATCACGCCAGCCAGCACCGTGGCGTTGCGTCGCCCCCACCGTGTGGTGAGCAGGGCCAGCGGCAGCGTCGCGATCATGTTCGCGAGGGTGAAGGCGGTCGTGAGCAGGCCGACGCGGGCCTCAGTCGTGCCCAGGTCGGCGGCGATGGCGGAGATCATGCCGATCGGGGCGATCTCCTGGGTCACGAGCAGGAATGCCATCACCGTGAGCGTCACGAGCGTGGCGTTCGCGCGCCGCGGCGAGACCTTCAGGCCGCTGGGGCGCGGCTGACTCTCGTCGACGACGACCGCCTCTCCCGTGGAGGCGGCGACGAGGGCCTGGGGCAGGCTCTCCTCGTGCAGCGGGGTCGGTGCGGTCACAGTGCTCTAACTCCGAATCGAAACGTTTCGTTTTCAGTGATGAGTTCAGTGTCGCACAGACGTCGGGATGCGGGAAGCGCGAAGGCGCGTGGAGCGGGCGGTCCGGTCTATTCGGCGGGAGCGACGCGCGCGAGGAACGCCAGCACGCGGTCCTCGAATCGGTCGGCCGCATCGGCGTCATAGTCCCGCACGGAGCGGTCGGGGAAGAGGTGCATCGCACCCTCGTACCTGAACACCTCGTGATGCGGGGCCTCGGCGCACAGGGCGTCGAGCTCGTCCTGCTCCCACCACTCGTCGGGGTCGGCGAGGTGGATCTCGACGGGGACCTCGCGGCGCCAGTGGCTGCCCAGCGCGGCTGGCGGGACGACCGAGCCCATGAGCACGCAGCCGACGAACCGGTCCTGGGTCTGGACGAGCGCCTGCGCCGGCATCGCGCCCAGCGAGAAGCCGATCGCGACGGTGGCGTCGAGGTGCTCGGAGGCGGCCTCGAGGCCCGCGGCGATGATGCGCTCGTGGCCGATCCGCTCGGCATGCGCCACGCCCTCGTCGATATGGCTGTGGGTGTCCCCGTCGTACAGGTCGGGCGTGTAGACCTCGTGACCGGCCGCCCTCAGACGGCTCGCGAACTCGCGCATTCCCTCGGTGAGACCGAGTGCGTGATGGAACATCAGGATTCCAGCCATAGCCTCAGTATGCCTGCGTGGACGCCCTTTCGCACCACGCCCCAGGACCCTTGCACAGCCGTGAAACGAGGGATAGCGTCGAAGCAGGACAGTCCGGGTCGTGAGCGCCCCCGGCGGCGCTCTCTCGCGGCCTGGAACCGCCTAGACAGTCGCCTCGGCGACGACCTCGCCGCTCGGCTGCAGGGATCCGCCCGCCGGCTCGATCGACACCATGACGTGGTCCAGATCTGCGACGTGGACCTTGGTGAACATCATGAACTCGCCGTCCTCGGGCATGAACGTGGGTCCGGCCTCCATCGTGCCGTCAGTCATCACCAGCCACAGCTGGTACTCCGTGCCGTCGTCCGGCATCGGCGCGTCGGTGCCCATCGCGACGACCGCGTCCATCTTCTCGCTGCTCACCACGTGGGCGGAGCCCAGCTCAAGATCGGCGGTCACGGCGTCCGGGGCGGAGATCGTCATCATCACGTCCTGCTCCATCGAGATCACCTCGTGCGCGGGAGCGGGGCGCAGCAGCAGCCCTCCGACAGCGACCGTCGCGAGGAAGGCAAACCCGGCGGCGACGCCCACGAGCCACGTCGGCACCACTCGGCGGCGACCCCGGAGGGCGTCCGAGTCCACCGCCTCCATCACGCGCGCCCGCATGCGCTCAGGAGCGTGCGGGAACGGCGGAGCCTGCGGGGTGCGGGCGACCTCGTCCAGGACGTGGGCGCGCATCGACTCCGGTGGGGTGGCGGCGAGCGACTCGCCCCACTCGGCAGCGGCCTCGGCGAGTCCCGTGGCCTCCTCTCGGCACTCGGGACAGTCGTCGAGGTGGCGCTCGAACGCCTCTCGCTCGTCAGGCTCGAGGGCGTCGAGGGCGTACGCGCCGATCAGCGTGTGGATCTCCTCGGGCGGCAGCAGGCCGCCGGCGTCGTGCGTCATCGCTCCACCCCCAGGGCGTCGCGGAGCTTGATGAGCCCGTCCCTGATGCGCGCCTTGGCGGTGCCGAGCGGCACGCCGAGCGCGGTGGCGGCCTCGGTGTGGGTGAACCCCTTGAGGAAGGCGAGCTCGACCGCCTCGCGCTGGAGCGCGGTGAGGGTGCCGAGCCCTGCGCGCACGCGCGCGGCCCTCCACTCCAGGTGCATCGAGTCGAGCACCAGCTCGTGCTCGTCGGGCGCCTGGGCGTGCTCGGCCTCGACCGCCGCCTGCGCGGCACGGTCGGCCTGCGACTGCTCGGAGCGGACGCGATCGACGGCGCGGCGGTGGGCGATCGTGAGGACCCAGGATCTGGCGCTGCCGCGCTCGGGCTGGAACCTGGCGGCAGTGCGCCACACCTCGACGAGTGCCTCCTGGGCGACGTCCTCCGCCAGGTGCGGATCCCTCACGACGCGCAGCGCGAGCCCGTAGACGGATCCCGACATCAGCGAGTAGACCTCGTCGAACGCCTGGGCGTCGCCCCTGCCGGTGCGCTGCATGAGATCGGCGAGGCGGGCAGCGCGCTCGCGGTCAGCGGCGCGGGCGTCCGGCGACGGTCCCGCCGCCCTCCCGTCCGTGCCGTGCGGAGCCGATGCCGGGGAGGCGGGCGCGGCTCCGTTCACCGCGCGCAGGCGACGCTCGTCCGGCATCGGCTCCTCCTCGTCTCGTCAGGGTCCACGGTAGGCCGTCGGCGTGGCCGCGGCCCTGTTGCCATCTCGTATTCGTCGCGGCGGCGCGCCCGGATGGGGAGAGGGGCGCCGCCGCGACAGGGGGCGGGCTCGCGTCTATCCGAACGTGAAGGCGTAGGCCTCGATGCCGGGGGAGAACTCGAGGATCATCACGTCGTCGGTCGGGTCGCCCTCGTAGAGGTCGTAGAGGTCCGTCGTGCCGTCGACCTCCACCGTCGCGGTGTAGTCGCTGTTCACCATGCTGACCTTGACCTCGCCCTCGCCGCCCAGCACCAGGTGGACGTCCGAGGCGAAGAAGTTGAGCATCAGCATCGCGTCGCCGCCCGACTCCGCGTACTCGGACGTGATGGTCCACTCGCCGACGTAGATGAAGTGGTCCTTGCTCGGCACGGAGTCGTGGCCGTAGATGCGCGGCTCGTCGGTGGCGAGCTGTCCGCCGTTGTCGGCGTAGGCGAGCCTGCGGTAGCCCAGGTAGGTCTCCTGGGTGCGGCCCATCGTGTGGTTGCCCGCGTCGGCCTGCACGGTGCCCAGCTGCGAGGAGTCGAGCAGCTCCTGGATGAGGCGTTCGGTGGACTCGTACGCGCCCTCGCCGTAGTGGACCTGGCGGACCGTGCCGGTGGAGTCGATCAGGTAGTGGGCGGGCCAGAACCGCTGGTCCCATTCCCGCCACGTCTCGAAGCCGTTGTCGAGCGCAATCGGGTACTCGATGCCGTAGCGCTCCGCGGCATCGGCCACGTTGCCGGCGTCCTTCTCGAAGGCGAACTCGGGGGAGTGGACGCCGATGATCGTCAGGCCCTCGTCTCGGTACTTCGCGTCCCAC
>JAUIBG010000196.1 GCA_030428165.1 Actinomycetes bacterium | reverse complement strand
TACGGCGTGCGCGTCAACGCCTACGCGCCTCAGTCGGTGCTCGCCCTCACCTTCACCGCGCGCGCCGCGGGCGAGATGCGCGAGCGGCTGCGCAGGCTCGGCGTCACCGGAGTGCAGGCGCGCACGTTCCACGCGGCCGCGCTGCGCCAGCTCAGCTACTTCTGGCCGCAGACGGTCGGCGGCCAGATGCCCTCGATCCTCGAGCACAAGGCTCCGCTTGTCGGCCGCGCGGCGAGGGCCGCCGGCATCAGCCTCGACCGCCTCGCGGTGCGGGACGTCTCCAGCGAGATCGAGTGGGCCAAGGTGTCCCTCGTGTCCGCGCAGGACTACGCGGGCGCGATCCGCAAGGCGGGCCGCGAGGCGCCGGCGGGGCTCACCGTTCCCCAGGTCGTCGACGTCATGCGCGCCTACGAGGAGGCCAAGACGGAGGCCGTCGTCGTCGACTTCGAGGACATCCTCCTGCTCCTGGCCGATGTGGTGTCCCGCCATGTCGAGGTGGGCGACCAGATCCGGCGCCAGTACCGGCACTTCGTGGTCGACGAGTACCAGGACGTCTCGCCGCTCCAGCAGTACCTGCTCGACCAGTGGATGGGAGGACGCGAGGAGCTCTGCGTCGTCGGCGATCCCGCGCAGACCATCTACTCGTTCGCCGGGGCGACGGCCGACCACCTCACGGGCTTCACGTCCCGGCACGAGGACGCGGCGGTCGTGCGCCTGGTGCGCAACTACCGCTCGACCCCGCAGGTCGTGACCCTCGCGAACCGGGTGATGCGCAGCGCGGGCTCCACCGCGGTCCAGCTCAGGGCCGAGCGCGACGGGGGACCTGAGCCGGCCTACCTCGTCTCGGACAGCGACGAGTCCGAGGCCGCGACCGTCGCCGAGCGCATCGAGTCTCTCATCCGCTCCGGCACGTCGGCCTCCGACATCGCCGTGCTTTACCGGATCAACTCCCAGTCCGAGGCGGTCGAGGAGGCGCTAGCCGAGCGCGGCATCGGCTACGTCACACGGGGCGGGGTGCGCTTCTTCGAGCGTCCCGAGGTCAAGCAGGCGGTCATCCTGCTGCGCGGCGCCGCCGTCGCGGACGACGACGCCCCGGTGCCGGAGCGCGTGCGGTCAATCCTGGGCGATCATGGGTGGTCCGAGAAGCCGCCGGCCGATCGCGGCGCGGTGCGCGAGCGCTGGGACTCGCTCCAGGCGCTCGTCCAGCTCGCCGACGACATGGATGCCGACGCCGGCCTGACCATGCGGCAGTTCGTGGAGCACCTCGCGGAGCGCGCGCAGGCCCAGCACGCGCCCGCGGTGGACGGGGTGACGCTGTCGACCGTGCACGCAGCCAAGGGCCTCGAGTGGTCAGCGGTGTTCGTCATCGGCTGCTCCGAGGGCCTCCTCCCGCTGACCGCCGCGGAGACCCCTGCGGCGGTCGACGAGGAGCGACGGCTGCTGTACGTCGCCATCACCCGCGCGCGCGACCACCTCACGCTGTCCTATGCGCGCTCGCGGCGATCGACCTCGCGAGGCACCCGCAAGGTGTCGCGGTTCCTCACCGCCGTGTGGCCGGAGTCAGGACTGCGCAGGCCGTCGCGGGCGCCGCGCGCCGCGGACGAGCTCGACGGCGCCGATGCGGTGCTGTTCGAGGCGCTGCGGACGTGGCGCGCGTCCGTCGCCGCCGAGACCTCCAAGCCCGCCTTCACGATCCTCGTCGATCTCAGCCTCGCGCAGATCGCCATGGAGCGGCCGGGGAGCCCCTCGGCCCTCGCCCGGATCCACGGCGTCGGGGCCACCAAGCTCCAGAAGTACGGCGAGGACGTGCTCAGGATCGTCTCCGAGCACTCCTAGGCCGCGATCTGGCGCAGCGTCTGCACCGCCAGGGCCGCCCCGCAGCCGCAGTCGGGATGCGGTGCGACGGGCGCGAGCGGCTCGACGCCGTCCTGGCCTGCTCGCCACCTGCGCGCGGCCCCGCCCTGCAGGAGCGCGACCGCCTCGCGTGCGACGAGCGCCCCTGCCAGGGGTGCGACGAGTGCGGAGGGACGTGGCCTGCGCGCGGCGCACTGGATCGCGACGGCGGGCCAGTCGGGATCGTGCTCGGTGCGATGGAGCGCCTCGCACACGGTGCAGGCCGTGATCCCGGGCAGGACGAGCGGCCCGACCGTGACGGTGCCCCCGGCCGATGTCACGACGAGGTGGGCGGAGTCGTCCGCCATCAGCGCCCGGGCAGGGACGACGGCGGAGCCGTAGGCGGAGACGACGGTCAGATCGGGTGCTCCTGACCCGACCGGGGCGGCGCCGGCGGCGTCGACCGTGGCCCTGGCTGCGGCCGCGCACGTGACCGCACCCCGCGTGCGGGTGAAGGTGCCGGCCGGCTCGACCGACGACGCGGCCGGGTCGTCGAATCCGACCGCGACGCCCACGCGAGCGAGGGCCAGTGCAGCGGCAACCGCGACCGGTCCAGCTCCGACGAAACGGACGTGACCGCGCGCGGGCCGGGTTTCCGCGGCGAGTCCGTGCTGCGCGAGCGTCGCGCCGAATCTCTGAGCGGCGCCGCCGATCAGCCCCGACGGCTCGGCGAGCGCGAGATCGCGGCGCTCGGCCGCATCGGTCTCGATCGTCAGGTGCGGCTCGACGCCCACCCTGGTGCGTCCTCCCGGGAGCGCGAGCACGGCCACGTCGTCGGCGAGTCTCATCTCACCAGGGTGACAGGGGAGCAGTCGGCGTGACGGCTGTCCACAGGACGGGGCCGGCCTTCCGCGCCAGGGGACGACGAAGGGCCGCCCCCGACGACGGGGACGGCCCTTCTACGACTCGGTCGGCTCTACGCCTTGCCGAGGATGCGGTTCAGCTTGGTGCCGCACTCGGGGCACACGGCCTTGGCCATGCGACGTCCGTTCTCGGACACCACGACATCGCCCTCGGTCTCGCGCTTGGTCTTGCACTTCACGCAGTAGAACTCGCCGCTGTACTTCTCGGCCATGGGCTTCTCCTTTCGTCACGCGTCCCGCTGAGCCTCCGACTCGGGCTGTGACCCGAGCCGAGGAGCGCCGCGGGCGCGCCTTGTACTGACGAACGCATCGTACGTCCTTCTGCGTACGGGGGCGCGCTGGTTCAGGCGCCGGGCGTGTCGTCCCCGGGCGTGCGGGGCCCGTCTGCGCCGCCGTCGGGTCCTCTGAGCGACCTCAGCATGTCCTCGAGCTCGCGGTCCACGTCGTCGCCTCCGCCGGTGGCGCGGCGCTCGATCCAGGCCGCCGGCTCGCGCAGATCCTCGGCGGTCGGGAGCAGGTCGGGGTGCGACCAGACATCGTCCCTGCCCTCGGCGCCCACCCGTGCCTCGAGCATCGCCCAGAGCTTGGCCGACTCGCGTATCAGGCGCGGCCGCATGTCGAGCCCCAGGTACCGCGCGAACACGTCCTCAGCGGTGCCGCCAGCGCCACGCCTGCGGTTCATCATCTCGGTGAGGGCGGGCAGCGCGGGCACGTGCGGCGCCGCGGCGCGCATCACCACGTGGTCGACCCATCCCTCGACGAGGGCGATGAGGCCCTCGATCGCGTCGAGCCGCACGCGCTGCTCCTCGGTGGGCTGCGGCGTGAAGATGCCCGACGTGAGCGTCTTCTGGATCTCCTCCGGCGTCATCGACTGCACGCGGGACATCGCGTCCTCGAGGGCGTGCGGGTCGATCCTGATGCCGGAGGCATAGCCGGCGATCGCCGCGTGGAGCTGTCCGGGGAGCCACGGCGCAGCGGCGAAGAGCCTCACCCTTGCCGCCTCG
>JAUIBG010000195.1 GCA_030428165.1 Actinomycetes bacterium | reverse complement strand
GAGTGACAGCGCGACTGGGACTGCCCGACGATGCCACCGACGCCGATGTGCGCGAGCGTCTCGATGTCGCTCTCGCGCAGTGGCGCACGCTGGTGGAGTCGCCCCTGACCGAGCGTCGGGCTGTCGCGGTCGGCCAGGTCGTCCTGCGCAGCCTCGATGGCATCGCGACGACCCTCGGCGGATCCGAGAGCGTGGTGTCGGAGGCGGCGGGGATCGCCGGGTCAGAGATCGCCGGGTCAGAGATCGTCGCCGCCGACGACTCCGTCATGGCCTCGGCGGACGTCGATGCGCCGCGCGGACCAGGCGACGCCCCCGGGGAGGACGCTGCTCAGGAGCGCCAGAAGGACAAGCGCCGCTTGGGCGGCAAGAAGAAGAAGAAGAGACTGGCGTCGATCGCCAAGCGCGACCCACTCGGTTGAGAGCAGGACGAGCACGAGCTGCAGTCCGAACGAGGCGAGCTGCCACCAGCGCACCTTGGGCTTGCGGGCCATGAACGACACGAGCATCGTCACCTGCGACCCGAGGACGACGACCATCAAGCTGAACACCGTCCAGAAGACGATGTCGGCGGCCGTCGTGTAGGTCTCGTCGCTGCGCCCGGCCGTGACCTCCTCGACGACCTCGGAGATCAAGGGCAGCAGCTCCTGCCGGATCACGAAGTAGAAGACGAGCGTGAACCCGCCGATCGCGAAACTGAGGATCCAGAAGACCTGGCTGAGACGAATCGCGAACGGCGGTGTCAGCTTCACCATCACCGGGGGCGCATTGGGGCTTCGGGTCGGCGGCCGCGGCGGCGCCTCGCGCGCCGGTGGCCGACGCGCGAGGTCCGTCGCGGGAGGGGTCTGCCGTGGAGCCGGAGTGCTCGGATCGCTCACTGCTCTTCAGTGGGCTCTTCGAAGTAGGGCTCCTCGACGGGTGCGGCCGAGTCGGCCGTGTCGTCGTACGTCTCCTCGGCCGTGAGGTCGGTCGAGAGGGGCGCGGGTTCGGCGGGCGCGGATTCGGCCGGCGCGGACTCGACCACCTCGACCGTCGTCTCCACGACGGTGTCGACAGCATCGGTCACCGCAGCCACGGCGGTCGCCGCGTCAGCCTCGTCGGCAGGTTCTTCGCCGCCGGTGCTCGCGGCCTCGGTCGTCGTCGTCGTCGAGTTGTCGCCGGCCGACACGGTGGTGTTGAAGCTGTCGTCGTTCGAGGTGTTGCCGATCGCGACGTCGCCCACCGTGATGTCGACATCCGAGTCCACGACCGTGGCGTCGTCGCCGGCGGCGACCGCGTTGTCGCCGGAGGCGACGACGGCTTCCTGGTCGAAGATCTGCGTGACGTCTCCGCCCTCGGTCCAGATGTTCTGGTTCACCGACTGGTCGACGATCGTCGTGCGGGCGTCCACCGACGTGAACTGGTTGATGATGCGGTTGATCTCGCGCACCACCTCGTTCGGCGGCTCGGGCGGGCTCGGCGGCGGCGGTGCCGGAGGCTTGGGCGTGACGCTGGGGTGGTCGATGATGACGGGCCTGACCGCCTGCACGTCGGCCAGGCACGCGCCCTCCAAGCCGTTGTCGGCCATGGTCTGCGTCGGCGCGGCAGCGAACTCCTCGGCCGTACTGGGATCGCGCAGAAGGCTCAGGATGAACGCGATCAGCGCGTCGGCGATCGTGGATACCGGTGAGATCATCATCGACTCCTCGTGGTCTGCGAACATGGTGGCCCCAGAATCAAGCGATCCTGGACTTCAGGGTATTGAGATGTCGTGGACGCCGAATCGGGGATGGCCCCGATACCCCTCACGGGGTTCATGGGGGACCCTCTGTCGATCCGGTCGCATCGGGTTCGCCGACGCCGCGCGAATCGTCGACGACGACCCGCAGCCTGGCGAGGAGATCCGATCGCGACGTCGCGCCCAGGCGGCGCTTGATGTGGGCGACGTGGTGCTCGACCGTGCGCGGCGAGATGAAGATCAGGCCGCCGATCTCGGCATACGTCTTGCCCTGCAGCACCAGCCGGGCGACATCGGTCTCCCGTTCGCTCAGGGCGACGGTCGTCGATCCATCGGCGGGCCGGTCGTCGGACTCGTCGCTGTTGCGGGCGTGCCGCCGCAGACCCTCGATCGGGTGCAGGTCGCGCGCGCAGGCGAGCAGGCGAGCGGCGGCGCGACGATCCGACGTGCGACTGGCGCCGTGCCCCGCAAGACGCGCGCCGTCCCATGCGAGGCCGGCCGAGGCCAGCCCGTGGGCGGCGCGGTCGATCGCGTCCGCGTCGACCGAACCGGCGAGCGCGGCTGTCCAGACCCGACCCGCCTGCGCCATGACGCCGGCGATCGGGCTGCGCTGCGACGCGGCGACCAGGGCTCGTGCGTGCGGCCGCAACTCGTCGGGTCGGTTGAGCAGGATCCCCTGCTGGATGCCCGACCAGTGCAGCGGCGACGCCCACATCGGCGGCGAGCCCAGCCGTTCGACCAGGCCGATCGCCTCGGTGTGGAGGAGGCGTGTGCGCTCCGTATCGCGCAGGCGCGCCGCTGCGCTGAAGAACTCACCGAGTGGAAGCAGCAGGAACAGGTCGGGCTCGACGAGGTTCAGAACGTCGCGGGCGTCGTCCCACAGCGCCGTGAGCACCGCTGAGTCCTCGAAGCGCTGGGCGATGGCCACTCGCACGGCCTCGGCGAGAAGGCGATCGCGCACGCACAGTACCGGCGCGAGGTCGGTCGCCCGTTCCAGGGTCTCGCGTGCCTCGGCCGGCCGCGACCGGTGCACCGCGAGGAACGCGCTCCACAGGAGCAGGCGCGGCAGCGCGGAGGGGCCGCCCTGCGTGCCGGCCACTGCTTCGTCGATGACGGTGTGCGCGGTGTGCAGGTCGCCGACGCTCATCGACGCGGCGACGGCGATCACCGCGGGCAGCTCGGGCACCGGCTCGGAGCACCGGGCGGCCGTGTACAGCCGCGACGCCCGGACGAGATCGGCGAGGGCCGAGTCCTCGGGTGAGTCTGCGACGGTGGAACGGAGGGCGTCGGCCGTGAGGTCGAGGGCGACGTCCGGCGTCGACGCCGAAGACCTCGGCCCCACGAGGTCCGGCACGGGCCCGCCGGAGCCGATGGCGGCGATGGCGGCCCGCGCGTGCGTCGCACTCGACCGCGGCTGCGCGGAGCGATAGACGGACGCGCCGGTCGCGAGCATGCCGCGGGTCGACCACAGGGCCGCCGCGGCATCCGAGAGCCTGTCGGTGCCTGCGGACTGACCGTTCTCGTGCTGCCCATCGACGATCGCACCCACGGCCTCGAGGTCGCCTGTCGCCCACGCGGCGCGGGCGCGGCGGCCGCTCAGCTGCACGGAATCCATGCCGTGCTCGCTCGCCTGCGCGTACAGTTCCAGCGCTCGATCCGGATGCCGGGCGACGAGGTCGTCCGCTTTCCGCACGAGTGCGCCGGCGATGCGCGTCGGCACCCGTGCGGCCGAGTGGACCACCGGGACGAGCGTGCCGCGTCGCGTGAGCAGCCCCTCGGCGTAGCCGCGGGCCATCACCGGGTCGTCGGACTCGGCAAGAGGGGCGTCGTCCTGGGCGGCGAGGACCTCGATGCGCTGGCGCACGTCGTCCGGAACGGTGTCGAGTCGATGCGCGACGCGTTCCTCGACGGCACGAAGAAGAGCGCCGTGCCCGCGGTCGCCCGCGCAATCGCGCTCGTCGTGGAGCAGGAGCGCCTCGGCGACGAGCCACGTTACGCCCCCGGTCGCGGCCAGGAGGTCGTCGACGCACCGGTCCGAGATCACCTGATCGACGTCGTCGAGGTAGGTGAGCACATCCGAACGCGAGAGCTGGCCGAGGACGATCGCCGGT
>JAUIBG010000194.1 GCA_030428165.1 Actinomycetes bacterium | reverse complement strand
GTCGCGACGCGGGGATCGGCGTCGCCGACCACCTCGAAGAGCTCGATCAGACGCGTCCTGAGACGCTCCTTGTCCTCGGGCGTCGCGATGCGCACCAGGTCGATGAGCCTGCCGAAGGCGTCGTCGACGTGGCCGCCCGCCACGTCCAGATCGGCGATCGCCATGGCGGCGTCGAGGTCCTTCGGATCGGCGGCGGCCGCCGCGCGGGCGGACTCGAGCTCGAGGTCTGCGGTACGCATCAGGAGCGACACCTGGGCCTTGCCGGCGCTCGCCTCCCTGTCCTTGGGGTTCTCGCGCAGCGCCTGCTCGTACGCCGCGACCGCACCGGCGAAGTCGCCGGCGTCGATCGCGTCCAGCGCCTTCGCGTGCAGCGGGGGCAGCGGCTCGGGCTCGGGCTCGCCGGTCGCGGACGGCGCCGCCACCGTGCCGGTGATGCCGGCCTGGGCGGCGACCTCGAGGACCTGGTCGAGCACGGAGCGGATCTGCAGCTCGTCGGCGGTTCCCTGGAACAGCGGCGCCGGGCGCGCGCCGATCAGCGCGACGACCGTCGGAACGGCCTGCACCTGGAGGGCCTGGGCGATCTGCGGAGCCGCATCCACGTCGCTCACCGCGAACGCGAAGCGTCCGGCGTAGTCGCCGATGATGCGCTCGAGGCTGTCGGCGAGCTGGGCGGAGGACGGCGAGGCCCCTGACACGAACGCGACGATGACCGGCGCGGTCTGCGACTGCTCGGCGACCTGCTGCAGGTTGGCCTCGGTGAGCATCACTCGCGCGTGCTGCGCGCCGCGCTGGGCGGGCGCAGACGCCGGCGGCGGGGTGGCGCCGAGTGCGGAGAGGTCGACGCCGCCGCGCAGCGGCGCCTGGGAGGCAGGATCCTGGGGCGTGTTGCTGGTCGTCACGGTGACTAGCCTATGCCGGTCCGTGACGGAGGAGGCCCCGTACGCCGAGGGCGTACGGGGCCTCCAACGACGGCGGCTCGCCCTAGGGCGTGACCGTCACCAGGTTGTGCTCGGCGGCCACGGCCGCGATCGGCTCCTCCGAGCCCGCCGGCGGGATCGACAGCACCACGAAGTCGCGGTACCAGTGAATCACCCTGTCGTCGAGCTCGTCGCCCAGCAGCGCCTCCTCGGCCTCGCTGACCGAGACGGAGGCGTCCTGAACGGTGAACGTCGTGGTGATCGACACCGGCGCGAACACCAGTGCGCCTCCTGCCGCGGTCTGGAGCGCGAACGTGCCGTCGGGAACGCTCGAGTACTCCTCCTTGTAGGAGCCGTCCGCGTTCTCCGCCGAGTTCTCGAGCGAGTCGCGGGCCTTCGCGAGGCGCTCACGGTAGGAGTCATCGGCGAACGCCGATGTGAACTCCGAGTCGTCGCCCTTCGCGACCACGTCGAGGTACTGCTCCACGGCCTGGGCCGGCGAGATCCCGAGGGACTCGTCGTCCAGGTCCAGCTGCGCCGCGCCTACCGCTGCGGCAGGCATCTCAGGCAGCTGCGCACCGGGGGTCATGAGCGCCCAGCCTCGCAGCTGGTACGGCGTGTTGATGTCGTCCTGGACCCACATGCCGATCCACGGCGTGGAGATGTCGTCGTTGGTGTCGCTGACTGCGACCAGGATGCGGGGGAAGTCCTCGCTCGACGTCACGTACACCGCCTGGACGGAGTCGGGGGTCGCCGCGACGGCTCCCTCGACGCCGGCCTCGACCTGCGCGTACTTGGCCTCCCTGACGAGCTTCACCCAGCTCCCGCCCACACGGGGGCCGATGCCGGAAAGGCTTCCCGCGCTGTCGGCGGCCGCCATGGCGGTGAGGGTCTCGTCGATGATCGCGTCGGCCTGCGGCTGCAGGAGCGCGCCGGTCTCGACGAGGGCTGCGGGGTCGGTGACGGGGTCGGGCACGTCGGCGACGCAGCCAGCGAGGGTCAGGACGGCCGCGGCGGCGCCTACTGCGATGAGCTTCTTCACGACTGGCCCCCTTCCCTGTCGTCGGACGAGACGGACGGCTTGGAGTGCCGCCCCACGGTCGGCTCTCGACCCTCGGTGCTGAGTCGTCGCCTCCGCGCGATCCAGTTCTCCCCGGCCTCCTGGGCGCCACGGGTGTCCACGAGGGAGTAGACCGAGAGGCCGATGCCGATGAGGGCGAGCGCCGCTCCCAGCCAGATGAGCGGGGTGATCCACCAGTCGACCACCGATCGGGAGATGTTGAGGTCGACGGACGTCAGCGGCGTGCCGTCGACGCTCGCGAACACAAGCATCTCGCCGGGCTTCACATCGAATGCGCTCACCGACAGCCGGTCGCGACCAGCGAAGGCGTCGCGCCAGTGGTCGCTCGACGTCTCGAGCACGAACGGGTCGTCCGCCGCTGCCTCGTCAACCTCCTCGGTCGGAGTGGCCTCGGGCTCGGGGCTCGCAGAAGGGTCCACCACGGGCTCGCCGGTCTGCTGGGAGACGTCCAGTGTCTCCCAGGTCGGCATGCCATCAAGCGACGTGTAGAGCCGGTCCACCAGCCAGGCCTCGGCATCGGCCGGTCGCGCGGTGCGGGCGACGATCTCGCCCTCGCCGCTCACGGCGATGCGGCCGGCTGCGGTGAACTGCACCATCGCCGGGTCCACGACGACGTACGGCGTCGTCACGCTCGCGGAGGGGAACACCTCGCGGTCGGGACGCTGGGCGTCCGCCACGAGACCCACCACGAGGGCCGCCACGCCTGCTGCGAGCACTCCCCCCGCCAGAATCCAGTGCTTCGTCAAAGGTTTCCTTCCTGTTACGTCAGACACTCTAGGATCAAACGCTTGAGGGGCGCACTTTGTTCTTTGGCGGTATCCGCCGAGCCGACTACCCTTGGTCCCTGTCTGGGCCCATCGAAGGAGCAACACCCCTAATGTCCGAGGAAGACCTGCCTTTCCCCGTCGCGATGCGCGGTTTCGACCGCGCCAGCGTGGCCAAGCACATCGCGTCCCTCGAGGACGAGCTCGCCGAGGCACGCAAGCTCTCCGAGAAGGATCGCGAGGACGCGCAGCAGGCGCGTCGCGCCCTCGAGGACGCCGAGCGCCAGCTGCGGGAGTCCGATGAGCCGACGTACAAGGGCCTCGGCGCGCGCGTCGAGTCGCTGCTGCGCTCGGCCGAGGAGCAGTCCTCCGATGTGGTCTCGCGCGCGAACACCCACGCTCAGGACACGCTCGCCCGCGCCAACGTCGCGGCCCAGCAGGTGCGCGCCCGTGCGGACAACGAGGTCGCTGAGATCCTCGCCCAGAGCCGTCGCCAGGCCGAGGAGACCCTCGCGGTCGCGCAGAACGAGGCGCAGAACGTGAAGGAGGCGGCCGATCGCGCCGCCGCCGAGTCGATCGCCCGCGCGAACCGCGAGGCGCAGCGGATCACCAACGCCGCGGAGGCGGAGTCGCAGGAGCTGCGCGCCACCGCCGAGCGCGAGTCGCACGCGCTGCGCGCCGCGACGGAGCGCGAGAACACCGAGCTGCGCGTCGCCACCCAGCGCACGACGACCGAGGCCAAGGAGTCGGCGGATGCCTACTCGACCCAGGTGCGCCGCGAGGCCGATGAGACCGCCGCCGCACTGCGCGACGAGGCGGAGGCCACGGTGGCCGACGCCCAGACCCGCGCCGCAGACATGGAGGTCGAGTCCAACGAGATCCGCGCGGCTGCCGAGGCGCTCGCCGTCGACCTGCGCGCGACCGCCGAGGCCGACGCTGCCACGCTGCGCGAGCAGGCCCAGACTGCGCTGAACGAGGCCCGCAGGCAGGCGGACGAGCTGAGCGATCAGGCGAAGGGCGAGGCCCAGCGCATCAGGCGCGAGGCCGAGGCCGCCGCCGTCGAG
>JAUIBG010000193.1 GCA_030428165.1 Actinomycetes bacterium | reverse complement strand
GCCGCGGGTGACGAGCGAGCTCGTCGCGGGCGGGGACTTCGACGAGACCCTCGCGATGGTGGTGATGGGCAGGGCGCCGTGGCGCACCGACATCGAGGCCAACGGCACGGCGCTGTCAGTGCGCGCCATCCCCGTGCGGAACCACGGCGAGCGCACGGGAGCCGTCCTGCTGTGCAGGGACGTGTCCGACTTGCGCAGGCGTGAGCGCGAGCTGATCACCAAGGACGCGACGATCCGCGAGATCCACCACCGGGTGAAGAACAACCTCCAGACGGTGGCGGCACTGCTGCGGATGCAGTCGAGGCGGGTGGACGCCCCCGAGGCCAAGGAGGCGCTCCAGGAGGCGATGCGCCGCGTGTCCACCATCGCGATGGTGCACGAGACGCTCTCCGCGACCCTCGACGAGCTCGTGAACTTCGACGACCTCGTGACGCGCACGCTGCGCATGGCGGCGGACGTGGCGTCCGAGGGCGTGCAGGTGAAGATCCTGCACGACGGCGACTTCGGGCTGATCCCCGCCCAGCACGCGTCCCCGCTGGCGCTCGTGCTGACCGAGCTCGTCACGAACGCGGTCGAGCACGGCCTCGTGGGCCGCTCCTACGGCACCGTGGTGGTGACCGCGAAGCGGGACGGGGAGGCGCTCGACATTACGATCGTCGACGACGGCTCAGGCCTCACGGCCGACCCGCAGGGGCTCGGCTCACAGATCGTCCGCACGCTCGTGGAGAACGAGCTCACCGGCACGATCACGTGGGAGGCGCGCACGCCCCCTGACACGGGCACGGAGGTGCACCTCAGCCTCGTGGTCGGGGAGAGGGCGGTCACCGCGCGCTAGCGCGGCGGGGCGCTGCGCTACTTGGCGGCGCGGCGCGCGCGGGCAGCGCGGCGCTTGAGCGAGCGGCGCTCGTCCTCGGACAGGCCGCCCCACACACCAGAGTCCTGGTTGTGCTCCATGGCCCACTGCAGGCAGGTCTCGCGCACCGAGCACGAGTTGCACACTGCCTTGGCCATCTCAATCTGCACCAGCGCGGGGCCGGTGTTGCCGACCGGGAAGAAGAGCTCGGGGTCGTCCACTTCCAGGCAGGCGGCGTCGCTACGCCAATCCATATGTGACTCCTTCACTGTTCGAGGCGCACACGTCACCCCAGATTGCCATCGTGGTGAGTGTGCGGACGCCTCGATACGTCCTTGCGATATATCCAGGTTCTCATTGTTAACAACAAATGACAAGAGTCATCTGATGAACTCCCGGGATTCCCGGTGGGGTATTGAGTGTCGCGTCCTCGCCGTAGTGTGAACGTATGACATGGCTCACTCGCTCCTGGCCTGCAGTCGCGGGCTCCACCGTGCTCGCGCTCGAGGGCCTGGCGTTTGTCGCCCTGGGACTGGTGTTCGCTCTCGGGCCGATGACGACCGAGGAGTCCACCCTGCTATTGCGCGAGATTGGCGGGTTCCTCGCTGCCATGGGCCTGCTCGTGCTCCTGACCGCCTACGGGTTCGCGCGGCAGCGGCGGTGGTCGTTCGCGCTCGCGATCACCTGGCAGCTGATGGTGATCGGCATCGCCGGACTCGTCATCGCGGCGCTGCCGTGGCTGTCGGCGGTCCTGGCCATCCTCGCCGTGGCGGGACTCGCCTCGGCCATCGTCGCCGCGCGCCGCTACTACGCTGCGGCGGACGCGGCCAGGGTCGAGCCCTCGACGGACTGAGCGAGCGGGCTCCCCTCCGGGGGCTCCTCGCCCCAGGGCCAGGCGGGCGGCGTCCGCTCGGCGATCGCCAGGGCGAGCGTCACCAGCGCGACGCGCTCTCCCTGGCGGATCAACGCCTCGCCCGGCACCATCGCCGGCGGCGACCGCAGCCCCAGCAGGCGCTGCGCGGCCGCCTGGTCCGCGTCGGCGAGGCACACCATCGCGAGGCACCTGGCGACCTCCGACGGCGGAATCGAGGCAGGGGAAGTCGAGCCGGTCACCGAGTCCTGACGCCACAGACGGCGGGCCGCGCGCGGTGCGCCGGGGTCCGTGACCCCGATCGCCGCACGGGACAGGCGCAGCAGCGCGACGGCGGCGTCGACCCGGTCCTGGTCGGACCCCACGATCAGCACCCTGCCACGTCTCTGACGGTCGAGGGCGATCACCGTGTCCCCCGACAGCCCGACGACCCACTCGCGGCCCGCTCCCGTCAGGTCGGCCCACCGCGGCGGGCGGCACGGGGGAGCGGCGCAGCTCCCCGCCGAGCGCCGCGCAGCCGCCTCCTCGAGCGGTCCCGACGCGCCGTCGATGCTCGCAGGTCCCGGCGGCTGGGAGTCAGCGTCGGGCGAGAGGGAGTCGACGAGGGGCCGCCTGACCGCATGGTCGAGCCGCACGGCGAACACGGTGTCGCCGAGCGTGACCCGGTCGCCGTCGCCCAGACGCCGCGACCGTCCCAGCCCGCCGATGCCGTTGCGCGAGCCCGCGTCCACCACCTCCAGCCGCTGGGCTATCGGGTCGCGCTCAACGGCAAGAGCCACGTCGGCCCGCGCAAGGTGTTCCCCTTCGAGACCTCGAGCAACCGGTCCGGAAAACAGTCCGAATCGATCATCGACTTCGACGCCGTCGATGAGCTCCTCGCCGATTCGGCGGAAAACGAAAAACCCTTCGCCCTCTTCGCCTGCTCCAACGAGCCGCACACGCCCTGGAACAAGGGCAAGGAGTTCCGGGAGCACTACCAGGCCGACCAATTGAAGCTCCGCCCGTACATGGTCGATACCCCGGACACCCGTGAGGCCTACGTCAACTACCTCGCCGAGATCAGCTTCTTCGACCAGGAGGTCGGGCGCCTGCTCGAGCTTCTCGAGAAACACGGCCATGCCGAGGACACCCTGGTGATGGTCGTCTCCGAGCAGGGCAACAACTTCCCCTTCGCCAAGTGGTCGTGCTACGACGCGGGTCTCCAGTCGGCCATGCTGGTCCGCTGGCCCGGACGGGTGAAGCCGGGATCGACGACCGATGCCATGGTGGAATACGTCGATATCACCCCGACCTTCGTCCAGGCCGCCGGCGGCACGACCGCCGAGGATCTCGACGGCCGGAGCTTCCTGGATCTCCTCGAAGGCAAGACCGACACCCACAAGGACCACGTCTTCGGCCTCCAGACGACCCGCGGGATCTACCACGGCCCGGATCACTACGGCATCCGCTCCATCCGTGACGAGCGCTACAAGCTGATCCTCAACCTCGACCCCGACGCAACCTTCTTCAACAGCATCAACCGGACGCCCTGGTTCAAGAGCTGGGAGCAGCGGGCCGGCCAGGGGGACGAACACGCGCAATGGGTGCTCGGACGCTTTGCCAAACGTCCCGCGGTCGAGTTCTACGACCTCGCCGCGGATCCTCACGAGATCAAGAACCTCGCCGAGGATCCCACGCAGGCCGAGCGCATCGCTGCCATGAAGAAGCAGCTCCACGCCTGGATGGAGTCGCAGGGCGACAAGGGCACGGCGACGGAGATGGCGGCCTACACCCGCATGCTCAGCGGCAATGCCGACTACAAGGCCTGGGCCAAGGAACACGGTTCCCCTAGCAAGCCCAAGCCGAACCGGAAGAACTGAGCACCCCCTGCGATGAAGACCCTCCTGTTTCTCCTCCTTCTCGGTGCGGCCCATGCCGCCGATCGGCCCAACGTGCTGCTCCTCTACATCGACGACCTCAAGCCGATGACGCGCGACTACGGCGAGGCACACATGCACACTCCGAACTTCGACCGTCTCGCCGATGAAGGCATGATGTTCACGTCCTTCTATGCCCAGCCGAGCTGCACGGCCGGTCGGGCGGCGATGCAGACCGGCCGCATCCCGAACCG
>JAUIBG010000192.1 GCA_030428165.1 Actinomycetes bacterium | reverse complement strand
GACGGACCGCACCGCATCGTTCGACTTCAAGGAGTTCAACGTCGCCGCCGCGACGGCGGCCGCCGAGTCGATCTGGGCATGGGTCGACGACTACGCGCCGGCCTCCGCGCCCCTCATTCCGATCGGCTTCTCGCAGGGAGGCTTCATGTCGGTCGAGCTCCTGCGGTCACGCCCCGACCGCATCGCCGCGATCGTCTTCCTGTCGGGACTGCTCGACCGCGGCCCGCGCGATCAGGACGCGACGCTGCACGGGACCACACCCGTGTTCTGGGGACGCGGCGAGGCCGACCCGGTGATCCCCCACTCGATGGTGGAGCACGCGGCCGAGTGGCTGGGCGCGCACACGAGCCTCACGTCGAAGTCGTATCCCGGGCTCGCGCACGGCATCCACGAGCGCGAGATGGCCGATGTGAACGCCTTCCTCGCGTCGCAGGTGCTCGCAGGCGACGCCTCCTAGCGGCTGTGGCGCGCGAGCGTCACGGTCTCGACGCTCGGCCCTTCAGGCTTGCCAGCCCTGCGCCTGCGGAGCCACTTGTCGACCTCCGCGACCGACACCGCCAACGCCGCGAGCGCGACGCAGACCAGCCAGTGGGCGACGGTGAGGTTCGACAGGTTGAGCCAGTCGCGCAGGAACGGCGCCTCGACGAACGCGATCACCGCGACGAGTCCCCACAGCAGCAGCCTGCCCGCACGCCTGATGGGCGAGGTCAGACCGGACTCGACGTCGCGGCGCAGCACGAGCCCGCTGCCCAGCGTGCCGAGCGCGATCACGATGAAGGCCATCGTCATCGGCACAGATGACGCGTTGGTGCGCAGCAGGTCCTCACCCCACAGCAGAGGGATCAGCGCCGCGACGAAGATGGGCAGGCCGTAGAGCAGCCACCGCAGCACGGCGGACCGAGAGCCGACTCCCTGAGTGGTGTCTCGCGGTGCTCGCTGCATGAGGCCGGGCGGTTCGTCATCGAGCATCATCGCGAACACCGCGAAGCCCGTGACGACGAAGTTCAGGATGAGCACCTGCTCGGGCAGCATCGCCACGCCGCCGTTGATGTCGAGGATCGACGCCGCGACGAACAGCGCGAGCATCGCGACCAGCTGGACCATCTGGAACGTGATGTACGCGCTGACCTTGGCGTAGACCACGCGGCCGAGCCGCACCGCATGCACCAGCGTCGCGAAGTTGTCGTCGGTGAGCACGAGCTTGGCCGCCTGCTTGGTGACCTCGGCCCCTGATCCCATGGCGACACCCACATCGGCCTGCTTGATCGCCGCCGCATCGTTCACGGCGTCGCCAGTCATGGCGACGACCTCGCCGCGCTCCTGCAGCAGGCGCACGAGCCGGAGCTTGTCCTGAGGCGTCACCCTGCCGAACACCGACAGTCCAGGAAGCCGCTCCGACAGCTCCTCGTCGCTGAGGGCGACGAGGTCCTTGCCCGAGAGCGCGGCCCCGGTGAGCCCGAGCTCCTTGCCGATCGCGCCGGCTGTGATCGCGTGGTCTCCGGTGATCATGCGCACGGTGATGCCCGCCTCCTCGGCCTCGGCCGTGGCCTGCTTGGCCTCCTCGCGCAACGGGTCGACGATGCCCACCAGGCCCATGAAGACGAGGTCCGAGACGGCCGCCATTGGGTCGGCGATCGCCGCGGCCTCGTCGCGCTCGTCGACGATGCGCACCGCCGTCGCGAGCGTCCTCAGCCCCTGGGACGAGAGCCTGGCGATCTCGGCGTCGATCTCGTCACGATGGCCGTCGATCGGCTCGCTCGCGCCAGGACCGGTGTAGAAGCCGCCGCAGCGGCCCGCGATGACGTCGGGCGCGCCCTTGACCAGCACCACGAGCCTGTCCTCGCCCTGCCAGGGCAGGCGGTGGAAGGTGGCCATGAACTTGTAGTCGGAGTCGAACGGCACCTCGGCGACCCTGGGGTACTTGCGGCGCGAGGACGCGACGTCGACACCCAGCTTCTCGGCGAGCACCACCATCGCCGCCTCGGTCGGGTCGCCCACGACGACTCCATCGCGACTGACCGTCGCATCGTTGGGCAGCGCGACCGCGTAGGCCATCGAGGGCGTGTCCTCGACCACCGCCCCCGCGGTGTGGCTGACAGTGCCGTCGAACGAGTAGCCGGCCCCGCTGACGACGAACGAGTAGCCGCCCACCCAGGCCTCGCGGACTGTCATCTGGTTGAGCGTGAGCGTGCCGGTCTTGTCTGAGCAGATCGCGGACGTCGAGCCAAGGGTCTCGACTTCGCCTCGGTGAGCCTTCCGGCGCCCCACGACAGCATCATCTGGACATACGTCGGCAGGCCCGTCGGGATCGCCGAGATCGCGACGACGACCGCGACGAGGAGCAGGCTGTCGAGGTCCTCGCCTCGCACCAGCCCCAGCATCACGATCAGCGCGACCGAGCCCCACGCCACGAAGCCGATCGCCCTCGTCAGGCTGCCCAGCTCCTTCTGCAGCGGGGACGCCCCCTGCCCCACGGTGCCCAGCAGCTGCGCGATGCGGCCCATCTCGGTGCTCATGCCGGTCGTGGTCACCACGATCGTGGCGGTGCCGCGGGTCACCGACGTGTTCTGGAACACCATCGACGAGCGGTCGCCCAGTGCGGTCGAGGCGTCGCCCACCGCATCGGCTGCCTTCTCGATCGGAGCCGACTCCCCCGTCAGCGCCGCCTCCTGGGTCTCCAGGGTGGCGGACCTCAGCACGCGCCCGTCGGCCGGAACGATGTCGCCGGCCTCGAGCTCGACGACGTCGCCCGGCACCAGCTGGGTGGACGGGACCTGCGCGATCGCGCCGTCCCTCCACACCCGCGCCATCGGCACCTGCATCGAGGCGAGCGCGTCGACGCTCTTGCGCGCCTTCGCCTGCTGCACCGCACCGGTGACGACATTCGCGACCACCAGCAGCCCGACCAGCGCGGCGGTCTCGAACTGCTCGATCAGCACCGAGATGACGACGACGGCCGTCAGCATCAGATTCATCGGGTCGACCCACTGCCCGAGCATCAGCCTGACGAGACTGGGAGGCTTCGCGGCCTCGAGCCTGTTCTCGCCGTAGGTCTCGAGGCGTTCGGCCGCGTCCGCGCCGGACAGCCCCTCGAATCTCGACCCCAGGCGCGTCAGCGCGTCCGCAGGGTCCTCGCTCCACCAGGGCTGCTCGTCGTGTCCGTCCACACCATGCATCCTGGCCCGCACAGCTCCGGGCCGCAATGGACTTCTGGCCCCGAGGGCGTCAGTCGACGACGACGATGAGGTCGTCGATGTGCACCACGGGGTGCGCGTACCGTTCGCCGAGGCGCTCGCCCAGCTCCGCCGTGGACAGCCCGGTCATCGCTGGGATCTCGTGAGCCGCGAACCTGCTGAGGCCGCGGGCGATCACGACGCCGGAGGGATCCAGGATCTCGACGGGGTCGCCGGGCTCGAACTCCCCGCGCACCGCGGTCACGCCTGCCGCGAGCAGGGAGGCGCGCCTCGACGTCACGGCCCGTGCCGCGCCGGCATCGAGCACCAGCTGACCCGAGGTCTTCGCCGCCTGCTTGAGCCATGCCAGCCGTGTCGCGCCGCGCTTGCCGGTCGCGGCGAACACCGTGCCGACCTCCTCGCCAGCCACCAGCCGGCCCGCATCGGCGGCGGACGCGAGCACGACGGTGACGCCGGCATCGGTCGCGAGCCTCGCGGCCTCGATCTTGGTGACCATGCCGCCCGTGCCCACGGCACTGCCGCGATGCGACACGTCGATGCCGGCGAGGTCCTCCGCCGTCTCGACGCTGTCGATGCGGCGCGCTCCCGGGGTGCCTGGCTTCGCGGTGTAGAGGCCGTCGACGTCCGTGAGCAGCACCAGCGCGTCGGCATGGACGACGGTGGCGACCATGGCGGCGAGCCT
>JAUIBG010000025.1 GCA_030428165.1 Actinomycetes bacterium | reverse complement strand
TGAGACGGTGCAGAACTACGGCAACACCGACTACGGCTGGATCGACCTGGTCCGCGCCACGCGCAACTCGGTCAACACGGCGTACGTGCAGCTCACGCAGGACGCGGGAACTGCCGCCGTCATGGACGTGGCGATCCGCGCCGGCGTCCCCGAGGACACGGTCGGCCTCAACGACAACGCGGTCAATGTGCTCGGCAACGCCTCGCCGCACGTGATCGACATGGCGCACGCCTACTCGACGTTCGCCGACGGCGGCCTCGAGAAGGAGCCGTTCCTGGTCGCCTCCGTCTCCGCCCCCGGCGAGGAGGAGCCCGTCTTCGCCCACGAGGTGGAGGCCGAGCGGGTCTTCGCCGAGGACGTGATGGCGGACACCACCTACGCGATGCAGCAGGTCGTCACGGCGGGCTCGACCGGCCGCCGCGTCGCCGCCGCCCTGCCGCAGTACTCGCTCGCCGGCAAGACCGGCACCTCCGAGGACGACCGCTCCGCCTGGTTCGTGGGCTTCTCGCCCAACGTCGTCGCGGCGGTCGCGCTGTACCAGGTGGGCGAGGACGGCTCCGCCGAGTCGATCACCCCGTTCGGCGGCTTCGGAGAGATCGTCGGAGGCACCGTGCCCGCGCTGGTCTGGGCGGACATGATGGAGGAGATCCTCGCGGACCGCCCGCAGGAGTCCTTCCCGCCGCGCGCCAACGTCGGTACCCAGCTTCACGCCGAGCCGTCGCCCACGCCGACCCCGACGCCCACGCCCACGCCGACCCCGACGCCTGAGCCGTCCGAGACGACCCCGCCGGACCCCGACCCGGTGCCCACGCCCACGCCGACCCCGACGCCCACCCCGAGCATCGACGCCTCCGTCGGGCCGTAGCATCGGTCCCACCATGAGTGGACTGCGCGACACGACCGCCCACGCGCTCGGCAAGGCCCTGCGCGCTGCGGCGCGCGTGCGCGGCGGAGGATCGGCGTACCCCGGCCTCGCCGCGGAGCGGATCGCCCCCGGCTTCACCGCCCGCTCGCTCACCGGTCTGCCGCGCGGCGTGGTCGTCATCTCGGGCACCAACGGCAAGACCACGACCACCCGTGTCGTCACCGCGCTGCTGGAGGCGTCGGGCCTCAGGGTCTTCACCAACCGCACCGGCTCGAACTTCGTGCGCGGCGTCGCGTCGCAGGTGATCGCAGATGTGCCAGTAGGCGGCCGCCTCGCGGACCGCTTCGACGTCGCGGTGCTCGAGCTCGACGAGGCGCACGCCGTGCACTTCGTCGCTGACGTCCCCGCGACGTACTCGCTCCTGCTGAACGTGATGCGTGACCAGCTCGACCGCTTCGGCGAGATCGACACCACCGCCCGCAAGCTCGCGGTCGTCGCGCAGGCCACCACCGAGGCGATCGTCGCCAACCGCGACGATCCTCGCCTGGTCAGTGCGGTGGAGGCAGCCGTGTCCAGGGTCGCCTGGTTCGGCCACGGCGCCGCGCTCGCGGACACCTTCCCCACCGACGACGCGCTGTACGGCGCGGTGGGCGAGGCCGCATCGGCGGAGGCGGCGGACGTCGAGCTGGTCGACCTGACCGATGCCGGGGCCGCCTACGCGATCGACGGCGCCGAGCACCTGGTGCCGCTCCAGCTCACCGGCGCCTACAACGCGCTCAACTCGGCCGCCGCGCTGTCGCTCGCCCGCCAGGTGCTGGGTGCCGAAGCCGACACCGCGACGCTGCTGGCCGCGCTCGCCGAGGTCACGCCCGCGTTCGGCCGCGGCGAGAAGTTCTCGGTCGAGGGCTCCGAGGTCGAGATCGTGCTGGTGAAGAACCCTGGAGGGTTCAGGCTCGCCCTGACCTCGTACGACCCCGCGGGGACCGACACCGCGATCGTCATCAACGACCACCACGCCGACGGCCGGGACATGAGCTGGCTGTGGGACGTGGACTTCTCGTCGCTCGCGCCCGGCATCGCGCTGGTCGCCGGCACCAGGTCGTACGACATGGCGGTGCGCCTGCTCTACGACGAGGTCGAGGCGGCGGAGGTGGCCGTGGACCTGGCCCCCGCGATCGCGCGGTTCGCTCGTGCGAATCCCGGCACCCCCAAGCGCATCTACTGCACCTACACCGCCATGCTCGAGGTGCGCCGCGCGCTCGAGCGCTACACGACGATGGAGGCGCTGTGACCTCTGAGACCTCCCGCGGCGAGCTGCACATCGTCAACCTGTACCCGCGGCACATGAACATCTACGGCGACCGCGGGAACATGCTCGTCCTCACCCGTCGCACCACGTGGCACGGGCTGACCCCGGTGGTGCACGAGGTGAACCCCGGCGACGAGCTGCCCGAGCGGGCCGACATCATCGTCGGCGGCGGCGGCCAGGACTCCGGTCAGGTCACCGTGGCGGACGACCTCCAGCGCCACGGCGACGCCCTGCGCGGACTCGCGGCCGATGGCGTGCCGATGCTGATGATCTGCGGGATGTACCAGCTGTTCGGCCACCGCTTCGTGCCCATCGAGGAGCCCGAGCTGCCCGGCGTGGGCGTGTTCGACATGGAGACGGTCGGCGGTCCGGTGCGCATGATCGGCAACGTGGTGGCGGAGTCCGACGACCTCGGCACCCTGATCGGCTACGAGAACCACTCCGGCAGGACGCTGCTCGGAGCGGGCGTCGCGCCGCTCGCGCGCGTGACCCAGGGTGACGGCAACAACGGCGACGACGGTTTCGAGGGCGCCACGCGCGACAACGTCATCGGCACGTACCTGCACGGATCGCTGCTGCCCAAGAACCCCGCTGTCGCCGACTTCCTCATCGAGACGGCCGCGCGCCGTGCCGGACTCGAGACGGTGGAGGTCTCCGAGCACGACCACATCGAGCGCGCGCGCCGCCAGGCCGCGGAGCGGCCGCGATGACGGCGGAGCCCACGCCGGCATCGACCGCTGCCGACCCGAGCGCACCGCCCACGCCCGTGCTGATGGGCGCCGACATCGGCGTCTACTCGCTCGCCCGCTCGTTCCACGAGGGCTGGGGCGTGCGCGCGACCACGGTCGCCGGCGCGGCGCTGGGCCCCGTGCGCGACTCGGCGATCCTGGACGTCGAGGTGCTGGAGGACGGGCACGACGGCGAGGAGGCGGTGGACCGCCTTCTCGCGCTCGCGGAGCGTCCCTCGGACGGACCCCGGATCCTCATGCCCAACAGCGACTGGCACGTGGGCGTCGTGATCGCGCACCGCGCCGTGCTCGAGCCGCACTTCGTGATCCCCTACGCGAGCGCTGCCGCCGTGGCCGAGGTGTCCGAGAAGGCGTCCTTCGACCGGCTGTGCACCGAGGCCGGCGTCCGCACGCCCCGCACCGTGGTGGCGAGCGCCGAGGACGCACTCGACGCCGTCGAGGGCCTCGACGAGCTGTCGTACCCACTGATCGCCAAGCCCTCGTCGACGGCCGAGTACCACCAGGCCGAGTTCGTGGGGAAGAAGAAGGTCTTCGTGCTCGACAGGCCCGACGACCTCGCGGGGCTGTGGTCCACCCTCCGCGAGGCCGGCTACCTCGCGCCGGTCGTGATCCAGGAGTTCGTGCCCGGCGACGACACCTGCAGCCGCGTCGTCACGGTCTACGTCGACACCCACGGCGAGATGACGATGGCGTGCGTGAGCCAGGTGCTGCTCGAGGAGCACGCGCCCACCGCGCTGGGCAACGTCGCCGCGGCGACCGCGGTCGATGAGCCGGCGCTCGTGGAGTCCGTCCGCGCGCTTCTCGCGCGGGCCGACTACCGCGGCTTCGCGACGGTCGACGTGAAGGTGCACCCCGGCACCGGCGAGGCCTTCTTCCTCGAGATCAACCCGCGCATCGGCCGCAACAACTACATGGTCAACGTCGCCGGCGTGAACCCGCTCGAGGTGATGGTCGCCGATGTGGTGCGCGGCGAGCGGCTCGAGCCGGTGGTCGCGACGGGAAAGGACGTCTACTCGCTGGTGCCTGGTGCGCTCCTGCGCCGCTATCTGCTCGAGCCCTCGGTGCGCAGGCGCATCGGCGGCTCCCCGCGGCGGAATCCCCTGTTCTACGGCGCCGACCGCGGTGCCAGGCGCGTCTACTACGTGCTCGCGGCCTACGCGAACCAGTGGCGGAAGTTCGCGCGGGACTTCTCGGTCGACGCGCTGCGGGCGACCCGCGAGGCGGCGGGGCAGTAGTCCCTTCTGGGTCTGCGCGAAGGCGCGCTGCCCGGTCCCGGCCGATGCCGCCATCGGCTCTCCACATCGCCGCTGGCACCGTGCGGCAAGCGCGGGTACACTATCGGGGTCGCGAGACCGCCATATGCGGACCCGCGACGCGCATTTCCCTCCTGCCACGGAACGTCCGTGGCCGCATGAGTCCAGAGGAGGTGGGGTATTTTGCGCGCATACGAGATGATGGTGATTCTCGATCCCGAGGTCGACGAGCGTACGGTGCAGCCGTCGCTTGAGAAGTACCTGAAGGTCGTGACGGACGACAAGGGCACGGTCGACAACGTCGACGTCTGGGGCCGCCGCCGTCTTGCCTACCCGATCAAGAAGAAGAACGACGGCATCTACACCGTCATCAACTTCACGTCGGAGTCGGCCACCGCCAAGGAGCTCGAGCGTCAGCTCGGCCTCAACGAGTCCATTCTTCGACTGAAGCTGCTGCGCCCCGAGGCGTAGAGCTGGCATAAGGAGCAATTCCTCCATGGCAGGCGAAACCCAGATCACCGTGGTCGGCAACCTCACCGCCGACCCGGAGCTCCGCTTCATCCAGTCCGGCGCAGCGGTCGTGAACTTCACGGTGGCCTCGACGCCCCGTCAGTTCGACCGCCAGTCCAACGACTGGAAGGACGGCGAGACGCTGTTCATGCGCTGCTCGCTGTGGCGCGAGGCAGCCGAGCACGTGGCCGAGTCCCTCACGAAGGGCATGCGGGTCATCGTGATCGGCCGTCTGGTGAGCCGCTCGTTCGAGAGCAACGGCGAGAAGCGGACCGTCAACGAGATCCAGGTCGACGAGGTCGGCCCGTCGCTGCGCTACGCGACCGCCAAGGTCACGCGCGCCGAGCGTTCGGGCGGCGGCTTCGGCGGCGGCAACTCGGGTGGCGGCTTCGGCGGCAACCAGGGCGGCGGCTTCGGCTCGTCGGCCCCTGCCGGCGGCAGCTCGAACGACCCCTGGGCATCGGCCCCTGCCAGCGAGGAGCCCCCGTTCTAACGGGCGGGCTCTGGGCATCAGACACCACTTTTCAAGGAGCACAACAACATGGCTAAGCAGGACATCCGCAAGCCGCGCAAGAAGGTGAACCCGCTCAAGGCGGCGAAGGTCGACAAGGTCGACTACAAGGACACCGCGCTGCTGCGCAAGTTCATTTCCGACCGCGGCAAGATCCGCTCGCGCCGCGTCACCGGCGTTTCCGTCCAGGAGCAGCGCGAGATCGCGCGCGCCATCAAGGTGGCACGCGAGATGGCGCTTCTCCCCTACGCCGGCGCCGGCCGCTAGGGAGGACGACATGGCGAAGATCATCCTCACCCACGAGGTGGCGGGCCTGGGCGTCGCCGGTGACATCGTCACCGTCAAGGACGGCTACGCGCGCAACTTCCTCGTCCCCCGCAAGCTCGCGACCCCGTGGACCGCGGGCGCCGAGAAGCAGATCGAGCAGCTCAACAAGGCGCGTCGCGCCAAGGAGATCTCCTCGATCGAGGAGGCGCAGCACGCGCGCGACGTGCTGCAGACGCAGCCCGTGACCGTCGAGGCGAAGGCCGGCGAGTCCGGCCGCCTGTTCGGCGCGATCACCCCGGCCGACATCGCGGGCGCCATCGGCGACCGCGCGAAGGTCGACAAGCGTCGCATCCACATCGGCGAGCACATCAAGGCGGTCGGTGACTACACCGTCCAGATCGCCCTGCACGACGAGGTCTCGGCCACCGTCGAGGTCAAGGTCGTGGCCGCCAAGTAGCGGACCAGACAGACTGGAGCCCCGGCTCTGCGCTTCGTGAGGGAGCGCAGAGCCGGGGTTTCTTCTTTCCCGGGTCCGGCATCGGCCCTGTTCCTGTGCCCGCCCGCCCCTATTCCCGCCCGCCCCTGTGCCCGCCCGTGCCCGATCTGCGGGTCCGGGTGTCGACACGCGGTGTAAACCGGACATCGGTCTCTCCGAACCCGGCGCGTTCTCCGCCGACCCGCAGAATGCGCGTCGGGTGCGGATGGAGCCCGGTGCGGGTGGAGCTCAGCGCCGCCCCGGTAGCCTTGGCCCGTGCCAGCCAGCCGAGCGACCGGGACCGCCGCGAACGCCGTGCGCCCGACTTTCATCTCGCCGGGCCTCGCGGCCTACTCGCTCGCCCGCATGGCCCACGAGCGCTGGGGTGTGACGTCCTCGGGCGTAGGCATGAACCCGCCGCAGCTCGTCGAGCGGTCCCGGCTGTTCCAGCTCCACCACGTCGACAATGTCCGCAGCGACGCCCAGGTGGTCGACGCGCTGCTCGCGCTCGCCAAAGCCGATGCCTCGCTCCCCCGCGCGCTCTTCACTGACCACGACTGGTTCACGCACCAGGTGGCAAGGAACGCGGAGGAGCTGGGCGAGGGCTACCTGCTCCCCAGCCCGTCCGAGGCGGTGCTCGATCGCGTCACCGACAAGCTCGAGTTCCAGGCGGTGTGCGCCTCGCTCGGCATCCCGCACCCCGAGACCGTCGTCGTCGACCTGTCGGTCGAGGAGGAGCCCACGCACCTCGACGATCTGGTCTACCCGGTCGTCGCGAAGCCGGCCTCGAGCACCGCGTACCTGGCGGCGCAGTTCGACGGCAAGCGGAAGGTCTACCACGCGGCCGATCGCACCCAGCTGGACGAGGTGCTCGCCGTGCTGCGCGCCGGCGGCTTCCAGGGCCAGTTCATGGTCCAGGAGTTCGTGCCAGGTGATGACACCGCCGCCCGCCTGGTGACCGTGTACGTGGACTCGTCCGGCGAGCTGACGCTGGCCGCGACTGGCCGCGTGCTGGCCGAGGAACACGCGGCGCGCACGTCAGGCCTCGCGCTGGCGGTCCTCAACGACCCCGACGAGCAGCTGATCGAGTACGCCCGAGCGTTCCTCGCCGAGGTGGGCTACCGCGGCTTCGGCAGCTTCGACGTCAAGGTCGACGCCCGCACCGGGGAGCCCCAGTTTTTCGAGCTCAACCCGCGCACCGGGCGCAGCTCCTACTTCGCCGCCGCCGCGGGTGCCAACATCGTCGAGATCATGGCTGACGACCTGGTGGGCGGCATCAGCCGTTCGCTCACAGTGCCGCAGGAGCGCGTGGTCTACTCGGTGCTCCCCCGCCCCCTGCTGCGCCGCACCGTCGGAGCCGATGCCGATGCCTGGGCGGTCGCCGCCGTCCGGAGCGCTCGGCTCGTCAACCCGTGGAAGTACCGCGCCGATCGCGCGCCGGACCGGCTCGCGTACCTCGCGATGACGGAGGCCAACCACTACCGCAAGGCCCTTCGCGGGAACTAGCAGGGGTGACGCGGGAGGCGATCCACAGGGCTCCCGCGACACGCCGAGGAGCGACACGCCGAAGGAGTTTCTCACCAGGCACATCCACAGCGCGCGGCGGAATGTCATTCCTGGTACATCGTCATATTGATGTCATGTGTCGATGTGATTCACCTAGTTTTCCACAGCACCGGGGGTGGGTTTCCCCAGGTCCTCCACCCGTGGATAAACAGTTGTCCACGGCCCGTCCACCGTCCTTCCACTGGAGCCGCTTGAGACGCGCGCGGCGCGCCTCTAGGTTGGTGCGCCGAGTGCCCGTGAGAGTGAGTGTCAGACCCCCGGTCTTGACTGGGGGTGCGTAAGGGGAATGGACATGTCGCTAGATGAGGCCGTCGGCTACGACGAGCGCAGCACGTTCGACCGTCTGCCGCCTCAGAACATCGAGGCCGAGCAGTCCGTGCTGGGCGCCATGATGCTGTCCAAGGACGCCATGGCCGACGTCGTCGAGATCTTGCACGCCAACGACTTCTACATGCCGGCCAACGAGACGGTATTCGACACCGCTGTCCGCCTCTACAACGCCGGCAACCCGGTCGACGCGCTCACCGTCGGCGCGGAGCTGCAGCGCACCAACGAGCTGTCCCGCATCGGCGGCTCCGAGTACCTCCACACGCTCATCGCGATCGTGCCCTCGGCCGCCTCCGCCGGCTACTACGCGCGCATCGTCCGCGAGCAGGCGATCCTCCGTCACCTCGTCGAGGCCGGCACCCGCATCACCAACATGGGCTACGACGGCGAGGGCAACGAGGTCGACGCCGTCGTCGACGCCGCGCAGGCGGAGATCTTCAACGTCACCGAGCGCCGCAGCACCGAGGACTACATGGTCATCGGCGACCTCATGGAGCACACGCTCGACGAGATCGACGCGGCATCCAAGCGCGACGGCTCGATGCTCGGCGTCCCCACCGGCTTCAGGGAGCTCGACGAGCTGACCGGCGGCCTCCAGGGCGGGCAGATGATCGTCCTCGCGGCCCGCCCCGCGATCGGAAAGTCGACCCTGGGCCTCGACATCGCCAGGGCGACGTCGATCCGCGCCGGCAAGCCCTCCGTCATCTTCTCGCTGGAGATGAGCCGCGAGGAGATCACCAAGCGCATGCTCTCGGCCGAGTCGGACGTCCAGCTGAACAAGCTGACCAAGGGGCCCATGGGCCCCAATGACTGGGAGCGCCTCGCCGTCACCGCCGCCAAGGTCTCGACGGCGCCGTTGTTCATCGACGACTCGCCCAACATGTCGCTGATGGAGATCCGCGCCAAGTGCCGCCGCCTCAAACAGCAGCACGGCCTCGAGCTGGTCGTCGTCGACTACCTGCAGCTCATGAGCTCCGGCCGCAAGGTCGAGTCGCGTCAGCAGGAGGTCTCGGAGTTCTCGCGTGCGCTGAAGCTGCTCGCGAAGGAGCTCAACGTCCCGGTCATCGCGATCTCGCAGCTGAACCGTGGTCCCGAGCAGCGCGGCGAGAAGAAGCCGCAGATGTCGGACATGCGAGAGTCCGGCGCGATCGAGCAGGATGCCGACATCGTGATCCTGCTGCACCGCGAGGACGCCTACGACTCGGAGAACCGTCCCGGCGAGGCCGACTTCATCGTGGCCAAGCACCGCGGCGGTCCCACCAAGACGATCACGGTGTCGTTCCGCGGCGCCAACGCGCACTTCCAGGACATGGCGGAGGGCTTCTAGGCCTGCGGCGCCCCCGCGCCCCGGAATCGGCTCCGTGCCCCTGCCGCGCGGCGGCCTCCCGTGCCAGGATGGAAGCGCGCGCAACGAGGCGCGCTGGCACGCATGCGGAGGCGTCATGGCCACGACCAACCAGGTCCAGCTCATCACCTATGCGGACAGGCTGGCGGGCGACATCCCGCGCCTCACGGCGCTGCTGAGATCGGAGCCGTTCGCCTCGGCCTTCCGCGGGGTCCATATCCTCCCGTTCTTCACGCCGTACGACGGAGCCGATGCCGGTTTCGACCCCACCGACCACACTCAGGTGGACCCCAGGCTGGGCACCTGGGACGACATCGGCGACCTCTCCAGGACGCACGAGGTGATGGTCGACCTCATCGTCAACCACGTCTCCTCCGAGTCGGAGGCGTTCCAGGACGTCGTCGCGCGCGGCGACGAGTCGCCGCACAGCGACCTGTTCCTGACGCTGTCGTCGGTGTTCCCCGACGGCGCGAAGGAGGAGCAGCTGGCGCGGATCTACCGGCCGCGCCCCGGGCTGTCGTTCACGGTGATGCGCCTGGGCGGCGAGCGGCGGCTGGTGTGGACCACGTTCACGCCGCAGC
Source organism: Actinomycetes bacterium (assembly GCA_030428165.1). GTDB lineage: Bacteria > Actinomycetota > Actinomycetes > Actinomycetales > Demequinaceae > Demequina. Next base: position 10,432 of record JAUIBG010000025.1, on the reverse strand, counting down.
AGATCGACATCGACGTGCACTCCGCCTCCGGGGCGGCGTACCTCGAGTCGATCCTCGACGCGGTGGGGGGCGCCGGGGTCACGCTCGTCCGCCTCGACGCCGTGGGCTACGCGGTCAAGACTCCGGGCACCTCGTGCTTCATGACACAGGAGTCGTACGACTTCATCGGGGAGTTCACCGAGAAGGCGCGGGCGCGCGGGATCGAGGTGCTGGTCGAGGTGCACTCGTACTACAAGCGCCAGGTCGAGATCGCCTCCCGGGTCGATATGGTCTACGACTTCGCGCTGCCGCCGCTCGTGCTCCATGCTCTCTACACCGGCGAGGGCGAGGCGCTCGTGAAGTGGATGCGTGACCGCCCGCGCAACACGGTGACGGTCCTCGACACCCACGACGGCATCGGCGTCATCGACGTGGGCGCCGACCAGGAGCTCGGGCCCGAGAAGGCCCCTGGCCTGCTGCGCCAGGACCAGGTCGACGAGCTCGTCTCCGGGATCCACGAGCGCAGCGCCAACACGTCCGCGCAGGCCACCGGGGCGGCGGCATCCAATCTCGATCTCTACCAGGTCAACTGCACGTTCTACGATGCGCTCGGTCGCGACGACCGCGCCTACCTCGCCGCTCGGGCGATCCAGCTCTTCACCCCGGGTATCCCGCAGATCTACTACGTGGGCGCGCTCGCCGGCGGCAACGACATGGACCTGCTGGAGCGCACCGGCGTGGGCCGCGACATCAACAGGCACTACTACGCGAACGGCGAGGTCGCCGAGCAACTCGAACGTCCCGTCGTGAAGGCGCTCATGGCGCTGTGCACGCTGCGCAATGACTTCCCGGCCTTCGACGGAGACGTCGACGCGAGCCTCGAGGGGACCGTGCTGACGCTGCGCCGCATGGGCGTCGAGGTGCCCGATGCCGTGGCCGAGCTCACCGTCGACCTCGAGTCGGGTGCCGGGTCGATCGAACTGCTGCGCGGGGGCAATGCGCACACGCTGGAGGATCTTCTGGGAGCACACGGCTTCGTCGCACCGTAGCCCGCGTAGTGGTGCACCGCACCATTCCCACGCCTGACCCATCCACGGGCGCGCGTGCGCCGAACCCCACGTGTCAGGACCCACGACGGACGGAGCCCACGATGCCTCGCACCCCCATGCCCCGCACCCACGCACTGCGCCTGGGCGCGCTCGCCGCGGTCGGCGCGCTCGCGCTCGCGGCCTGCTCGCCCAGCGTCGAGGAGGACGCGATGGAGTCCGACGACGCCATGTCCGAGGAGGCGATGTCGCCCACGCCATCGCACGATGCCATGGACGACGGCGCCATGGAGGACGAGGCGATGGAGGAGGACGCGATGGAGGACCAGGCGATGGTCGACGTCCCCGAGGAGCTCTCCTTCACCGCGATGACCGTCGCAGGCACGTCGATCGACGGCGCCGACCTCGCGGGCCAGGACGCGATCTTCTGGTTCTGGGCGGCCTGGTGCCCCAACTGCCGCGCCGAGGCTCCTGAGGTGGCCGCTGCGCTCGGGGACCTGCCGGACGACGTCGCGTTCTACGGAGTCGCGGGTCGCGACACGGTCGAGGCCTCGCAGGCGTTCATCGACTCTCACGGTCTCGACGCCATGGACCACGTCTTCGACGAGGACGGCTCGATCTGGGCCGGGTTCGGTGTGACCTACCAGCCGGCGTTCGCCCTGGTGAACGACGATGGCACGATCGAGATCGTGTCGGGCGCGCTCGGCACGGACGGCATCATCGAGGCCGCCGAGGAGCTCGCGGCCAGCTAGCCCCACCCCCTCCATCGGGAAGTGGTGAGTTTCTGACGCCCAGCCGGCGTGTCGAGCGTTGAAGCGGTGAGTTCTTCGCGTGGTGAACGAGCGCGCCCACGGTGCGCTGGCCCCTCTTGCAGACGCAATTACCCTGGTAGGTATTCAAACCATCGAGGACCTTCGTCCGATGCCCGATGTATTTCCCACGTGGATATTTGATGTATCGCCTCACCGTGAGACGACGACCACCACCACGAGAGAAGGGACCGGGCATGGGTCACACCGAGGGCTACAACAAGGTCTACGCAGGCATGGGCGCGCTCAGCAAGGAGCTGCCGGGCGTCATGGGCGGCTTCGTCCAGATGCACAAGGCCGTCGCGCACGACGGCGCGCTGACCGCGAAGAACAAGGAGCTCATCACCCTTGGCATCGCCATTGCCGTGCGCTGCGCCGGCTGCATCGACTGCCACGTCCAGGACTCGCTCAAGGCAGGTGCGACCCCTGAGGAGATCAAGGAGGTCATCGGCGTCGCGATCCTCATGGGTGGCGGACCGTCGGTGGTCTACGGCAACGAGGCGCTCGAGGCCCTGAACGAGTTCACCCGCGAGCTCGCCACCGTCTAGCGACGTGAGGGGGGAAGCGCCGACTCGTGAGGCGCGTGCCTAGCGACGCGTAGCGTCGCGCACCGCAGCCAGCGTGTCGGCATCGGCCACGGCGACGGCCGGCGAGGCCATCGTCGCCCCGTCGCCGTCGGCCGACGAGGAGGGAAGCGCCTCGGCTTCCGGGGGGACGGTCCCGGCGCTTCCCGCATCGGCGTCCGCACCGTGCGCGCGGGCGCGCGCATCGCGGCGGTCGGCCCAGAGCATCCACGCGATGCCGGCGACCGCCAGCACCACGAGAGCGATGAGCACCGGCGTCCCGATGGACGACACCGTCTGCGAGATCGCGCCCTGCCACCTTCCGGTCGTGGTGAGCACCGGGTTCAGCGCGGTGATCCCGAAGTGCTGCAGCACCTCCGCGAGGCCGTAGACCACGACGTAGAGGCCGGCCACGACCATGAGCCCGCCGCCGATCCGCATGATCGTCACCGTGTGGCGTCGCAGGCCGCGCGCGACCGACGAACCGGCCAGCGCCGCGGCGACGGAGACGACTGCGATCGAGGCGCCCATGCCGAGTCCGTAGATGAGGATCGGGACGACGGCCCCGACCGGGGTGGGCGAGGTGAGCGCCGGCAGCACGGCGGCGAGGAAGAGGCCGATGGTGCAGCTGAGTGACGCGACGGCGAAGCCCGCGCCGTAGACCACCTGGGAGCGGAAGCCCTGGGAGGGCGCCGATGTCGACATCCGCAGTCCGGGTCCCGACAGTTCGCCGCGCACGAGGAGCACGATGCCCAGCGCCACGAGCACGACGCCGATGGCGATGGTCACGAACGGCACATACGGCAGGATCGCGCCCTGCAGGCCCACGTTCACCGCGCCGAAGAGGATTCCGAACACCGTGAACACGGCCATGAACCCCAGGGTCATCGCGAGGGAGAACCGCAGTGCCCTGCGCACGGCGACGGATCGGGTGACCTCGGCATCGGCGCTGCCGGTGACGATGACGGTGAGGTAGGCGGGCAGCAACGCGAAGCCGCAGGGATTGAACGCGGCCACCGCTCCGAGCACGAGCGCGTAGGCCGCCTGAGTGGCGTCGATCACCGGTTCTGCCTTCCGTCCGACCAGCTGGGTCTCACGCTATTCGATGCGCGATCCCGCACGGATGGGCGACGCCCCAGTGGGCGTCAGTCGGCCCGATGCGCGCTCGCGTACGCGTCTCGGGCGTCGAGCACCGACTCCATGTGGCTGGTGGTCCAGTCCTCGAGCGCCCGCAGGGGGGCCGCGAGCGTCAGGCCCGTCTCCGTGAGCGCGTAGTCGACACGCACCGGGACCGATGCCGTCACCTGCCTCGACACCAGGCCGTCCTGCTCGAGCTGGCGCAGGGTCTGCGCGAGCATCTTCTCGGACAGGCCGCCGACCCGCCTGGCGATCTCGGAGAAACGCAGGGGTCCGGACTCGAGCGCTCCCACGATGAGAATGGTCCAGCGGGAGCTCACCCGGTCGAGGAGCCCGCGGCTCGGGCAGTCGCGGTCGTACGGGTTCCATGCCTGGTCGGTCATCGCCGCGCCCTTCCCTTCTCTCGAAATCAAGATTACCACGGGTATGTTGCTTAACTTGCGAAAGTCACTAACCCACAGTAAGTTCATCGCGAGCGGCGCACGGAGCCGCCCCGTCAACGGCCGCGGATGCGGCCCCACACTCGTGAGAAGGAGCAGGACATGGCACGCATCTCAGTGCTCGGAGGAACCGGCTACGCCGGCAGCAACATCGTCGCCGCGGCGGCCCAGGCAGGCCACGACGTGACGTCGTTCAGCCGCAACGCGCCTGCGGATCCCACCGCAGGCGTCGACTACCGCACCGGCGACGTCGCGGACGAGGCGCTTCTGGCTCAGGCCGTCGAGGGCGCCGATGTCGTCGTCGCAGCGCTCTCGCCGCGCGGCGCGCTCGAGGGAGAGGGCAGGCTCCGCTCGATCTACGCGACCGTGGCCGGCCTCGCGCTGCAGCACGGCGCCCGCTTCGGCGTGGTCGGCGGCGCCGGCTCGCTCTTCGCCTCGGAGGGCGGCCCGCTGGTCTTCGACACCCCGTCGTTCCCCGACGCGATCAAGCCCGAGGCCGCCGAGCTCACGGCCGTCCTCGAGGACCTCCGCGCCGGCGACCAGGACCTCGACTGGTTCTTCGTCAGCCCCGCCGGCGGCTTCGGCGCGTGGGCCCCTGGCGAGGCCACCGGCGAGTACCGCATCGGCGGCGACGTCCTGCTGGTAGACGAGGCCGGCGAGTCCTTCATCTCCGGTGCCGACTTCGGGCACGCGGTCGTCAATGAGATCGAGGTCGCGGCGCACAGCCGCAAGCGCTTCACGGTCGCCTATTAGCGGCGAACTGCGCGCGAGGCGAGGAGGCCCCGGGGAGGAATCCCCGGGGCCTTCGTCGTGCGCGTGGAGTCGGGCGGCGCGTACGCGGGAATAGATCGCGCAGACGGCAAGTTGTTGCATCTGCAATCAATGCAAACGCATGTGCATGGCACCATGCGACTACTGGTGAAGGAAAAACAATGGACATCGTCTTCCTCGTGGCGCGCATCCTCTTCGCGCTCATCTTCGTGCTCTCGGCCCTCGGCCACCTCACCCAGTCCGCCGCCATGGCGCAGTACGCGGAGTACAAGGGCGCTCCCGGCGGCCGCTTCGGCGTCATCGCCTCCGGCGTGACCATGGGCGTCGGCGCCCTCTCCGTGCTCCTGGGCGTGTGGGGCGACCTGGGCGCGCTGCTCATCGCCGCGACGTTGATCCCCATCAGCTTCTTCATGCACGCGTACTGGAAGGAGTCCGACGCCCAGGCCAAGCAGACCGAGCAGGTCTCCTTCAACAAGAACATCGGCCTCATCGGCGGAGCGCTCGCGTTCTTCCTGCTCTTCGCGTCCGCTGGCGCGGACATGGGCCTGACGATCACCGGCGCGGCAATCTCGCTGGGCTAGTCGCCCTCAGCGCACACCCGAAGCGGGGGTCCGAGCCATGCTCGGGCCCCCGCTGTGCTGTCTCCAATGCACGCGGCGCGACAGGTTGTGCAACTCCGTCGACAGTTCGAGCGGCGGCGTGCGGAGGCGGGCCCGACTCGCACTAGCGTCCGTGAGGATCGCGCCGCGCCGGCGCCGACGACGGGGAGACGACCGGGCATGGAATCCAGCAGCGCAATGGGCCGATGGTGGCAGGGGTTCGCCCAGGAGCGCCCCCTCATCGCGGAGATGGCCAAATTCTCGGGGCTCTCGTTCCTCGTGGCCGCGCTGCAGTACCTGCTGCTGACGTTCCTGCCCGTGCTGCTCTTCACGACCACGAGCTGGGGCGACGTGCCCGCGCAGTTCCTGCATGTGACCTGGGGTCCCTTCGACACCTACGTCTTCGACTACCCGGTCACCGGTGACGCGCTCGGCGGACTGAGCTACTTCGTCGCCTTCGTGCTGATGCTCGTCATCTCGCAGGGCGTGAACTTCCCGCTCCAGCGCAACATCGTCTTCAGGTCGAAGGGAAACGTCTGGTTCCAGCTGGCCTGGTACGCCGTGGCACTGGTGCTGATCACGATCGCCTGCAGCTTCCTCATGAGCCTCTACGTGCCGTGGCTCAAGGAGCTCGTGGACCCGGCGCTGTACAACGTGCTGGTGACTGTCGTGAACGGCGGCGTGCAGCTGGTGATCTACTTCCCGGTGTTCAAGATCATCTTCCCGGCGGACAAGCAGTCGGCTGAGTCAGTGCCGAGCGAGGACGAACTCGTCGCCGCCTGAGCCGACGGGTTTCGGGGGCGCGCCCGTGTGTCAGAAGTCCACGGTCTGCAGGTACCTGACGCCAGCAATCGTGGGCTCGAACGGATCGAAGGCCGGGTCGTCCTGCGGCGGGTCGCGCTCGACCACGTAGGAGCCGATGCGGTTGCCGGCCGCCGCGAACACGGCCGGGAAGTCGATGGTCCCCTCGCCCACGGTGGTGATCGCGCCATCGGCCGCCATGTCCTTGACGTGGAGCAGGGCGATCCTGTCCCCGTGCTCGTCGATCAGCGCGACCGGATCCTCGCCGGCGGCGACGGCCCAGTAGAGGTCGAGCTCGACGACGACGTTGTCGGGCGAGGTGTGCTCGAGGAGGATCTCGAAGGGCGTCTCGCCACTGTCCAGTGGCGCGTACTCCCAGTCGTGGAGGTGCACCAGGTACTGGACGCCCTCCGCCCCCGCCGTCGCGCCCAGGCGGAAGATCAGCTCCGCGAACGCGATCCACTCGGCGCTCGTCGTCAGGTCCTCGGGCGTCGAGCCTCCACCCAGGTAGGGCGAGCCAAGCGCCGAAGCCGTGGCGAGAGCATCGGCCCATTGCTCGTCGCTGGTGGTCGAGGTCACGGTGGTGTGAAGCGAGCTGACCTCGAGGTCGTACTCGTCGAGCAGGGCGCGGTACTCGGCTGCCGTGAGGCCCTGGAAGCCCATGTAGTCCACCGGCTCCACGTGGGTCACGCCTGCCTGCGCGAGGCGCGCGAGCACCTCTTCCTGGCGGGGATGCTCCGCTTCGGTCTCACCGAAGCCGATCGAGGAGAAGAAGTTGAGGAGCTGCACGCTGATCCGAGAGTCGGCGATGGTGCCGCGATCCTCCGGGGCCGGTGCGGACGGATCCGCGGGGACGGGTGCGGTCGTGGGGCTGCACGCCGACATGGCCAGCACTGCCGCGAGGGCGAGGCGCCCGAGGGCTCGTCCGCGCACGCTGGTCCTGCCGCGTGCGGATGAGGGTCTCTGCACGCCCGCGAGCCTAGCCCCGCCAGGCTCGGAGCTTGCGGGGTCTCGACAACGCTCGGCAACTCGCAGTGATCGGACTCCAGTCGCGTCGGCGCTGCGGAGCGGTTGCGCGAGCGTGCACTTCGGGCGTATCGTCTGTCGCGAACTAGCGCGCGCTAGTGATGCTTGCAGACACTGGAGTCCCGATGACCTTCAATGATGAAGACGGCACCCTCGCCACCGATGGCACTGCGTCCACGCCGGTGGCTCCTGAACCGACGAAGAAAGTGGGCCCTGGCTTCCTCACGCTCTTCGGCCTGCTGAACTTCGGCCTCTACCTCACGGTGATGATGCCCGCGCTGTTCAGCCTGCCGTACAAGGTCCAGACGCTGGTCCCCGACAGCAAGGCCTTCGTGCTCGGCCTCGTCGCCGCCGTCGGCGCGGTCGTCGGACTCATCGCCGGCCCCGCTGCTGGTGTCCTCAGTGACCGCACCCGCACACGCTTCGGTCGCCGTCGCCCGTGGCTGCTCGGCGGCCTGATCGTCGTGCTCACCGGATCACTCATCGTCGCGTGGGCACCGAACACCACGGTCCTCGTGCTGGGCTGGATCGTCGTCTCGGCAGGAGGCGCAGGCCCCGCCGCGGCCATCACCCCCGTCGTCGCGGAACGCATCCCCGAGGAGCAGCGCGGCATGGTCAGCGCCATCATCGGTGTCGCGACCCAGTTGGCAGGCGTTCTCGGCTACGTGATCGGTGGTCTGCTCACCTTCAACCTCGCGCTGATGTTCGCAGTGCCGGTCCTGGCATTCGCCGCGGTCGCCGTCGTCTACATGATCGTTGTCCCTGACCCGATCCACCCGCTTCCGACGACAACGATGAGGGACACGTTCCGCCTCATGGTCTTCAACCCCAGGAAGCACCCCGACTTCAGCCTGCTGTGGCTGGGCAAGTTCCTCATGCAGACGGCGCTGGCCTTCCTCACGACCTACCAGCTGTACTTCCTGTCGGACCGTCTGGGCTTCACCGCCGAGGAAGCGGGGCAGAAGCTCGCTCTCGTGGGGGGCATCGGCATCGTCGTGACCATGACGTTCGCTGTCGTGTCGGGAATGATGTCCGACCGCCTCAAGCGCCGCAAGATCTTCATCTACACGTCCGCGCTTCTCGCCGCGTCGGGACTCGCACTGATGGCTGTCACCGACGGCTTCCCGCTGTTCATGGCGGCCGTGCTCTTCATCGTCGGCGCGGCAGGCATGTTCGGTGCCGTCGACGTCGCGATGGCCGGCGACCTGGTGCCAGACCGTGAGCAGGCGGGCCGATGGATGACGATCTACAACCTCGCAGCGACGCTGCCAGGCGCTGTCGCACCGCTCATCGGTGCGGGTCTGCTCGCCATCTCATCTGCGGACAGCACGAACTACACCGCGCTCTACGCCGCAGGCGCCGTCGTCGCCGTCGGAACCGCGCTCGCCACGGTGAGGATCAAGGGGGTCCGCTGACGTGAGCCGACCCGGCGACAACCTCACCGAGCCCGTCTCCGTGTCGGTGCTGCACGCCCTGACTCTGGACGAGAAGATCAGCCTCCTCGAAGGGGTCGAGTCGTGGACCACGGGCAGCGTGGAGCGGCTTGGCATCACGCCGCTGTACCTGACCGACGGCCCCCACGGGGTGCGCAAGGTGCGCCGGAACTCGGGAGCGTTCGGCCTGACCGACATCGAGCCCGCCTCCTCGTTCCCGACGGCGGCGTCGATCGCCAACTCCTGGGATCCGCAGAACGCTTGGTTGGCGGGTGCGGCGATCGGTCGAGAGTCCGTCGCTCTGGGTGTCGACGTCCTGCTCGCCCCCGGGGTCAACATCAAGCGCAACCCGCTGTGCGGGCGCAATTTCGAGTACTACTCGGAGGATCCTCTCGTCTCGGGCGTCTTCGGGGCTGCATTCGTTGAGGGCGTCCAGTCCCAGGGGGTTGCAGCTTCGGTGAAGCACCTGGCCGCGAACTCCAACGAGAACTACCGGTTCAGCGGTGACAGCATCGTCGACGACCGTGCCCTGCGGGAGATCTATCTGCGCGCTTTCGAGCGCATCGTGAAGGACGCACGACCCGCCACCGTGATGTGCGCCTACAACGCCATCAACGGGACCTACTGCTCGGACAATCGCGATCTTCTCACCAGCGTGCTGCGCGATGAATGGGGCTTTGACGGACTCGTCATGACCGACTGGGGCGCCACGCACGACCGCGTCGCTGGTGTGCTCGCAGGCTGCGACCTCGACATGCCGGGAGAGGTGAGCCACAACCGGCGCGTCGTGAAGGAGGCCGTGCTGAACGGCACGCTGCCCGAGTCGGTCCTGGACACGTCGGTTCAGCGAGTGCTCGCGCTGATGGAGTGGTGCGCGGACTCCGGGCGGCAGCCAACACCCGTCGGCCCGTCGGCCGACCCAACGGTCCTCGCTACCCAACTCGCAGCGGACGGAGCGGTGCTGCTGACCAACGACGGCGTGCTTCCGCTCGATCCCGAGGCAGGGCGCATCGCGGTGATCGGCGAGATGTTCGAATCGATGCGCTTCCAGGGCGCGGGCTCGTCCCTCGTCAATCCCCCGGCGGTCGTGAGCCCGCAGGCGGCCTTCGATGCTCGCGGGATCACCTACCGCTACGCGCGGGGATACCGCGCACTCAGCCACGACCGAGACAGCGACCTGGAGCGCGAGGCGCTCGCAATCGCGACTGACGCCGACACCGTCCTGTTCTTCGGCGGACTCACCGACCTCGAGGAGTGCGAGGGATTCGACCGCACGACGATGGCATTGGGCGAGTCCCAGACCGCGCTCCTCGAGGCTCTCCTCGAAGCGGGCTCCAGAGTCGTGCTCGTGCTGTTCGCGGGTGCTCCCGTCGAGCTGCCGATGGTCGATCGGCTCGCTGCAGTGCTCGACATGTACCTGCCGGGGATGCAGGGCGGAGAAGCGACGGCCGCCCTCCTGTTCGGCGAGAGGTCCCCGTCGGGCAAACTCACCGAGACGTGGACCAGGACGGCCGCGCAGGCCAGCTCCGCCGCGGAGTACGACTCTGGCCGAACCGCCCGCTACTACGAGTCCATCTACGTGGGCTACCGCTTCCACGACAAAGCGGGGACCGTCCTCGCATTCCCCTTCGGTCACGGACTGACCTACACGGAGTTCACGTACACAGACGTGCGGACCACCACCAGCGACGGCACAGTCGCCGTTGAGGTCGACATTGCCAACACCGGCGACTTCGACGCCGCCGAGATCGTGCAGATCTACGTCCGCAACGCCCCGTCAGCGGTCTTCAAGGCGGACAAGGAACTTCGAGCCTTCGCGAAGCTCATG
>JAUIBG010000191.1 GCA_030428165.1 Actinomycetes bacterium | reverse complement strand
AAGGTGCTGCGCGCATCGGCCTCCGCGTACTGGCTGTAGAGGTACGTCTTGCCGGTCTCGGGGTCGACGAAGCGGTGGATGCCCTGGCCGTCCGAGTGGTACTCGTGCGTGCTCACGACGATGACGGCGTTGCGGCCCTCGATGAGCGGCAGCCCGATACGGCCGGGGGAGACGGTGCCGGTCAGCTCCGCGCCGTTGAACCAGACTCCCTGGACGTCGCCGATGCAGTCGATGAAGGTCTCGGCCGCCGCCTTCGCGTCGAACACCACCGAGGTGCGGGTGGTGAAGGTGTCGCCGGGGGCGGTGAAGTCGAACTCGATGTCGTACTGGGCGGTGTCGATGAGCTGGGCGCGTGCGGCTGCCTCGGCCTTCGTGAGGTTGTGCATGCCCCCGATTTTCTCACTCGCCGGTGAGCCGCCTCACCACGCGCTCGGTGACGACGAGGTCCTGGCCCTCGGCGCCGCTCTCGCCGGCCGATGCCGTGGCGTCGGCCAGGGCGCCGGCGAAGAGCGCGTAGCCGGGTCCGCCGCCTCCGTGCCCCACGACGTCCGCGACTCCGTCCTCGGTCAGGACGCGCCCGACCATGAGGCCGCGCCCGTACATCGTCTCCCCGAGGGGGTGCTCGCCGGCGTCGACGGGGAGGGCCTCGCGCATCGCGTCGGCGACGGGTCTGCCGTCGGCGCCGTGGCCCAGCTCGCCTGCCATGATCCTGGCGATGCCCGTGGCGGCGTCTCCGACATCGGCCACGAACGTGCCGGGGTAGACCCAGCCGGGGTGGTACGAGGACAGCTCGGCCGGCACGACGCCGATGTCGGTCTCCACCTCGTGCCAGTCCGCCGGGACCGCGAAGGGCCGGGCATCGACGCCGACCGCTTCCAGCACCGGCGCGATCGAGCCGAGGAAGTCGGTCCCGCGCCTGCGTTCGAGGGCCAGGCGCAGCATGAGGTAGCCGATGTTCGAGTACCGGAACAGTCCGGACGGCCCCAGGCTCGCGTGGTCGAGGATCGCTTCGGTCTCCCAGGGGTCCTTGCGCGCGGCGACGGCGGAGCGGTACTCGGGCCAGGCGAAGTAGTCGTCGAGGCCGGAGCGATGGGTGAGGAGGTCGTCGATCGTGATGCCGGTCAGCGCGGGCGGGACGTCCAGGTGCTCGCCGATCGGGCTCGCCGGGTCGAACTCGAGCAGCACCTCGGCGGCGGTGAAGGTCTTGGCGATCGAGTAGACGGGCGCGCGCATGACCCGACGCTACCTGTCCTAGGCGACAGGCTTGCTGAGTTGCCGCAGTACCGCCTCTGGTGGCAGCCAGCCGACGAGGGTCTCGCCGTCGAGCACGGGGAGCCCCTCACGGACGTCGGCGCTGCGCATGTGCTCGAGGATGTCCTCGATCGAGTCGGACGGGGCGACGGAGTCGCGCCACTCGATCAGCTGGGAGACGGTCACCTCGCCAGAGTCCTCGTCGGAGGCGATCGCGGCTCCGGCGGCAGCGGCGGTGACGACGCCCACGTACTCGCCATGCTCGGTCAGGACTGGCAGTGCCTGGCGGCGGGCCTTGACCAGGGCGGCGACTGCCTCGCGCGCCGTGGCCCTGGTGCCAATCCTGGGTGGGTCGGTGCGCATGAGGCTGCGGACTCGCACGCCCGCGAGGGCGGGTGCCTCGATCTTCTTGCTGAGGTCGATGCCGCGGCGCATGAGCTTGGCGCTGTAGATCGACTCCTTGGAGATGCGGCCGGACAGGACGGTCGAGATCGCGACGGCGAGCAGCAGCGGAAGGATGATCGAGTACTCGTCGGTGAGCTCGAACAGGATGATCACGGCGGTGATGGGGGCGCGGGAGGCGCCGGCGAAGACGGCTGCCATGCCGACGAGGGCGTAGGCGCCGGGATCCAGGCCCAGGCTGGGGAAGGCAAGGTCGAGGCCCTGGCCGAAGGCGGCGCCGAGCATCGCGCCCAGGAAGAGACTCGGGGCGAAGACGCCACCGGAGCCGCCGATGCCGATGGTCAGCGACGTGGCGAGGATCTTGGCCAGCAGCAGGATCACGAGGAAGCCGATGGCGTAGGCGCCCATGACCGCGTTCTCGAGAACGGGGTAGCCCACGCCGTACATCTGCGGGATGGCGAGCAGCAGGAGGCCGAGGAGGAGTCCGCCGACGCCGGGGCGGAGCCACTCGGGTCCGCGCATCGCCTTCCACGCCTTGTCGCAGAGATCCTCGATCGCGTAGAGGCTCTTCGTGAAGCCGGTGGCGACGGCGGCGGCGAGAAGGCCGAGCACGGCGTAGAGGGCGTACTCGGAGACGTTGTCGATGTGGAACTCGGGGAGGACCAGGAACGCCTCGTCGCCCAGGACGCTGCGGGCGACGACCGAGGCCGTGACCGACGCGAGCACCACGGGCGCGAAGGCCCGCACGGTGAAGTTGAGGAGGAGTAGCTCCATTGCGAAGAAGATGCCGGCGAGCGGGGCGTTGAAGGTGGCGGCGATGCCGCCAGCCGCGCCTGCCGCGACCAGGGTCTTCACCTGACGCTCGTTGAGGCGGATGAAGCGGGCGATGGTCGACCCGATCGAGGCGCCGATCTGCACGATCGGCCCCTCGCGGCCCACCGAGCCTCCGGAGCCGATGGTGATCGCCGACGCGAGTGCCTTCACCCCCGCGACCTTGGCGGGGATGCGACCGCCGCGCTTGCTGATCGCGTACATCACCTCGGGCACGCCGTGGCCGCGGGCCTCGCGGGCGTAGCGGTGGACGAGCGGGCCGTAGATGAGCCCGCCGACGGCGGGGGCCAGCACGATGAAGAAGGGGCCGAGCCAGGGGACCCAGGGATTGGGCGGGTTGCCGGTGGTTCCGGCGTAGTCGGCGTGGCCGGAGAAGATCAGGGTCGCGTACTGGATCAGGTAGCGGAAGGCGATGGCTCCGAGGCCCGCGGCTGCCCCGACGAGGATCGCGAGGATCATCATGCCGCTGTTGTGGGAGCGCCTGAACCAGTCGGGGATGTCGACGATCCAGTCGCGCGTGCTGCGGATCGCGCGGGTCAGCGAGAAGCCGTCCCCTTGCTCGGGTGCGGGCGGCTCTTGTGACACGGAGACTTCCTTACATGCACGCTTACAACACTTGCACACTAGCACGCGTTAGGCTGGGGGCGTGGTGGCGAACAAACGGGGTGGAAGCACGGGTGTCAACGAGCCTGCGGTGACGCAGACGGTCCTCGCGTCCCGGGCGCTGCTGGGGTACGTGGCGCGATCGCTCGAGCCGGTGCTGGAGCAGATGACGCTCACGCAGTTCCGCGTGCTCGTCGTGCTGTCGGGGGTCGAGTCGTCGCGCATGGCCGATCTCGCCGAGCTGGTGGGCGTGCATCCCTCGACCCTGAGCCGCACGGTCGAGCGGCTGGCGCAGGGCGGGTGGATCGAGAGGACCGTCGCGGAGGAGAACCGCCGCGAAGTCCGGGTCTCGCTGACGCCGGAGTCCCGGAAGCTCATCAGCGACGTGACGCGCCGCCGCCGCCGCGAACTGGCGACGGTGCTTGACTCCCTCGACGCAGGCGACCGCGCCGCCGTCGAGCGCGGCATGGCGATCTTCGCCGCGGCCGCGGGCGAGCAGCCGCCGCAGGACCTCGCACTGCTGGGTCTCTAGGCGACCAGCGGAGTCATCGCGTTCCTGGCAGTAGGCAGAGTTCTCCCCACAGCGTCGGAATCCCTTTCTTCGAGGTCCCTGCCGCGAACCACAAACCTCCGCTGGCCGCCAGGCACGGGAGTGCGCTCGGGATCGATCGAGGCCGGCGGGATGAAAACCACCGCGCCGTTCCTGACTCGGATCTCCCACCCGGTGTCGTGGATCCGGTGGTGGCATCTCGAGCACAACATGATCCCGTTGTCGAGGTTCGTCTCGCCGTTGTCCCGTTCCCACCACTTGATGTGATGGGC
>JAUIBG010000024.1 GCA_030428165.1 Actinomycetes bacterium | reverse complement strand
TCTCGCCGTACTCGGACATGTCGAGCGAGATCAGCGAGTCCTCGTCGCCGAACAGGAACTCGGCGAGCGTCTTGGCGAGCTCGGTCTTTCCGACGCCGGTCGGGCCGGCGAAGATGAACGAGCCTCCGGGACGCTTGGGGTCCTTCAGGCCGGCGCGGGTGCGTCGGATGGCCTGCGAGAGGACCTTGATCGCCTGGTTCTGGCCGATGACGCGCTTGTGCAGCTCCGACTCCATCTGGAGCAGGCGGCTGGACTCGTCCGAGGACACGCGCGCGACCGGGACCCCGGTCGACATCGACAGCACCTCGGCGATGAGCTCCTCGTCCACGACCGCGGCGATGTCGAGGTCGCCCGACTTCCACGCCTCCTCCTTGGAGGTGCGCTCCTCGGACAGCCTGCGCTCCTTGTCGCGCAGGCCCGCGGCCTTCTCGAAGTCCTGCTCGTCGATCGCCGACTCCTTCTCGCGGCGCACGTCCGCGATCCGGTCGTCGAGCTCCTTGAGCTCCGGCGGCGAGGTCATCCTGCGGATGCGCAGGCGGGCGCCAGCCTCGTCGATCAGGTCGATCGCCTTGTCCGGCAGGAAGCGGTCGGAGATGTAGCGGTCGGCCATCTGGGCGGCCGCGACGATCGCGTCGTCCGTGATGGTGACGCGGTGGAACGCCTCGTAGCGGTCGCGCAGACCCTTGAGGATCTCGATCGCGTGGCTGAGCTCCGGCTCCGGCACCTGGATGGGCTGGAAGCGGCGCTCGAGCGCGGGGTCCTTCTCGACGTGCTTGCGGTACTCGTCCAGCGTGGTCGCGCCGATGGTCTGCAGCTCGCCTCGCGCCAGCATGGGCTTGAGGATGCTCGCGGCGTCGATCGCGCCCTCGGCGGCGCCCGCACCCACCAGGGTGTGGATCTCGTCGATGAACAGGATGATGTCGCCGCGGGTGCGGATCTCCTTGAGCACCTTCTTGAGGCGCTCCTCGAAGTCGCCGCGGTAGCGGGATCCCGCGACCAGCGAGCCGAGGTCGAGCGTGTAGAGGTGCTTGTCCTTGAGCGTCTCGGGCACGTCTCCGCGCACGATCGCCTGGGCCAGGCCCTCGACGACGGCGGTCTTGCCGACGCCGGGCTCGCCGATCAGCACCGGGTTGTTCTTGGTGCGGCGGCTGAGCACCTGCATGACGCGCTCCATGGCCATCTCCCGGCCGATGACCGGGTCGAGCTTGCCCTCGCGCGCCGCCTGGGTGAGGTTGCGGCCGAACTGGTCGAGGACGGTCGAGCCGGCGGGCGTGCCCTCCTCGCGTCCCTGGCCGCCGACGCCCGCGGTCTCCTTGCCCTCGTAGCCCGAGAGCAGCTGGATGACCTGCTGGCGCACGGTGCCGAGGTCGGCTCCGAGCTTGGTGAGCACCTGGGCGGCGACACCCTCGCCCTCGCGGATGAGGCCGAGCAGGATGTGCTCGGTGCCGATGTAGTTGTGGCCCAGCTGCAGCGCCTCGCGCAGGGACAGCTCCAAGACCTTCTTCGCGCGCGGCGTGAAGGGGATGTGACCGGAGGGGGAGTGCGAGCCCTCGCCGATGATCTCCTGCACCTGCTCGCGGACGGCGTTGAGGTTGATGTCCATCGACTCGAGAGCCTTGGCGGCGACGCCCTCGCCCTCACGCACCAGTCCGAGCAGGATGTGCTCAGTGCCGATGTAGTTGTGGTTGAGCATGCGCGCCTCTTCCTGCGCAAGCACCACGACCCTGCGGGCCCGGTCGGTAAACCGTTCGAACATCGCTTCCTCCTCACATTGGCCGGCGGGGACACCACCGGCGACATAGCCAGGCTAACCAGGGGGACCCCCCTCGAATGCCCGTGTTCTCTCTGGGCGTGACGGCCGTGACATGGGCGAAACATCGGCCGATGCCGATGCCGATGCCGGGGCTGGGTGGACGACCGATGCTCGAGCCGGGCGCCTGTTGACATCCGCTGTACCGCGGCATATCGTTAATCGATAACAACGTTTATCGATATGGAGGCAATCATGAACGCCGAGCAGGGAACAAGGTTGAGCCGGTCCGACGGCATCGCGATGTACGTCACTGCGGGCATGGTCGCGGTGCCGGGGATCATCACATGGGTGGCGGCGATCCAGCGCCTGATGGAGGTGGCGCCGGGTCGAGACATCCCGGTGACCGTGCCGCTGATGGACGAGACGGCATCCCTGCCCCTCGGTCCCGACGGCACGGCGGTGACCGCGGCCGTCGACACCGCCACGGTCGTCGTCGCCGAGCCTGCGGCAGCCACCCTTGCCGCGCTGTGGGCGGAGCCGCTGGTCACGGCGGCGTGGACCACGGCCGCGCTGGTGCTGGTGATCCTGCTCTTCGTCAGGCTCGCCCGCGGGCGCATCTTCGAGAGGGGCTCCTCGAGACTCGCGGCCGCCGCAGCCTTCACGATCATGCTCGGGTGGTTCGCGAGCTTCATGCTCACGAACATGACCGTCAACGGCGCGCTCTCGGCGATCAGCGACTACACCTATGACGGCGTGATCTTCGAGTTCAACTACGTCCCGCTCGCCATCGGCCTGGTCATCGGCGCGATGGGCATGGCCCTGCAGGTCGGTGAGCGTCTCAAGCGCGACACTGAGGGGCTCGTGTGAGTCCGGCCGACGAGGAGCCGACCGGCATCCACTGCCGCCTGGACGAGCTCCTGGCCGCACGCGGCATGACGCTGACCGAGCTCAGCGCTGCCGTCGGCGTCTCGGTTGTCAACCTCTCCGTGCTGAAGAACGACCGCGCCAGGGCCATCCGATTCTCGACGCTGGTGGCGGTGTGCCGCGAGCTCGACTGTGAGGTGGGCGAGCTCCTCGTCGTGTCCGATCCGATCTAGCTCGAGAGCCGGGACCTTCTTCACTTGCGCAGGTGAGAAATAAGTGGTCGGCTAGGGGTGGCGGAGAGCAACGGCGCCCTCCGCTCCTCACTCGAGAGACATTGGAGTCACGCACCATGAAGGCCTGGCAGTTCACCGGCACCCACGAGCCGCTCGCGCTCAACGAGATCGACGAGCCCACCCCCGGACCTGGCGAGGTGGTCCTCGACGTCAAGGCCGCCGGCCTGTGCCACTCCGACGTCGGCGTGCTCGAGGACGAGAGCTGGCTCGCACTGCTGGGCACCGTGCCCGTGACGATGGGCCACGAGGTGGCCGGCGTGGTCTCGGCCGTGGGCGAGGGCGTGACCAACGTCAAGGTCGGCGACAGCGTCGGTGTGTGCCCGACAGGCCCGTCGGGCGGCGCGCCCGGCTATGCCCGCAACGGCGGCTTCCAGCCCCGGCACATGGTGCCCGCGTCCGACGTCGTGCCGATGCCGGAGGGGCTGAGCTTCGCGCTCGCGGCCGCCGGGACCGATGCCGGCATGACGTCGTACCACGCGATCGCCTCGATCGGCGCGGTCAAGGCAGGCGAGAAGGTCGCGGTGATCGGCCTGGGCGGCCTGGGCCAGATCGGCGCGCGCGTCGCGATCGTCAAGGGCGCCGATGTGACGGTCTGCGAGATCAACGAGGCGGTCTGGCCGCTGGCGGAGAAGATCGGCGCCACGAGGGTGGTCAAGGATGTCGCCGAGCTCGCCGGCGAGGACTTCGATCTCGTCGTCGACTATGCCGGCTTCGGCACCACCACCGCGCAGGCCATCGACGCCATCCGCCGCGACGGCACCATCGTCGTGGTCGGCATGGGCAGGCCCGAGATCGCGATCAGCACGATCGGGCTCATCACGAAGCAGGCCCGCATCCTCGGATCGAACGGCGGCACGATGCAGGACGTCGCCGACTGCTACGAGCTGTTCGCGTCCGGCGAGGTCGAGCCGCAGATCACGACCATCACCTTCGACGAGATCCCCCAGGGGATCGAGAGGCTTCACCGGGGAGAGGTGACCGGCCGGCTCGTCGCGCTGTACGAGTAGGCGGGCAGACGCGGTGGTCCCGCTGGACGCGTGAGGGGACGCGCGGCGGGGCCACCGTCCAGCCTGCGCGCTGCGGCTACGCCTCGACGATGATCGTGATCGGGCCGTCGTTGACGAGCTCGACCTTCATGTCGGCCCCGAACACCCCCGTGCCGACCTCCAGGCCACGCCCGCGCAGGTCAGCGACGACCGCGTCCACGAGCGGCTCGGCGACCGGGCCTGGCGCCGCCTGGTTCCACGTGGGGCGCCGCCCCTTGCGGGTGTCGGCGTAGAGCGTGAACTGCGACACGACGATCACGGGTGCCCCGGCATCGGTCGCGGAGGTCTCGCCGTCGAGCAGGCGCAGGTCGGCGATCTTCCTCGCGATGGTGGCCACCTGATCGGGCCCGTCGTCGTGGGTCACGCCCACGAGCACGAGCAGTCCCTGGCGGTCGAACTGCGCCGTGATGGCGCCGTCCACCGTGACGGAGGCGCGCGCAGCGCGCTGGATGACCACCTTCACCGCGCGGCTACCAGCCGCCGCGGGACGACTTGCCCCGTGACGAGCCGCCGCGGCGGTGCGGGCCGAGCTTCTCTCGGATGTCCACGAAGTAGAAGATCGTGGCCGCGATCGAGGCGATGCCGAGGATGCTGAAGATGCCGCCCAGGCTCATCGGCGGCAGGCCCAGGAAGCTGATGACGGTCGCCGCGCCCAGGATCGCCAGCCACAGCAGCTTCGACCCGCGGACAGGCGGCGTGAAGGCTCCGGACGGACGGCGCGCCACGTCGATCAGGCCGTACAGGGCGCCCACGAACGCGATGAGCGAGATGGCCGTCAGGACGAGGTACTGGAGGTCGCCGAGCATGGCCACGAGTCTATGCGCGGCCTACGCGCCCGGCACCGCGACCTGCGCCGCCTCGGCCGCGTCGAGCGACTCGTACCCGGCGAGCACCACCGTCCACAGCACCGTGGTCTCCGTGAGGTTGCCGCCCCGCTCCCGGGTCGCATCGATGAGCTCCCGATACAGGTCGAGCGTCCGCTCCGAATAGCTGCCGAGCTCGCCTCGGAGGTACGTCTCGAGCGAGGTGTCCTGGAGGGTGTCCTGCGCGGTGCGCAGTACCCGCATCCCCGCGCCCAGCCGGGGGAAGCGTGCGTGGAAGTCCGCCGCCCACTCGACCTGGATCGCGACGATCGCCTCCTGCGCGGCGACCCTCTCGTCGGACAGGACGGGCAGCATCGGCGCGATCTGGCTGGCGAAGCGCTCCGGCTCGGTGCTGGCCATCATCCGCGCGTACTTCTCGGTCAGCAGGTTTCTTCCCGCGGCATCGGCCGCGAGGAGGTCCGCCTGATACGACTCCAGCAGCGGGCGCGGCCACGTCATGAACTGGCTCAGGCGCATCTGGTGGAACACCGGCCAGTTGCTCTGGCACTCCGCCGGCCCGCCCTCGCTCGGCACCTGCTGGAACTGGGCGTACTCGTGGCGCACCACCCGCTCGGCCAGGTCCATCCTGGCGGCGCGCTCCTCGAGCGTCTCGGTCACGGCGTCCCTCCGATGCTCCTCAGCGACGCCTCGACGATCCCCCGCTCGACGTGCGGCCGCTGCCACTCCAGGAAAGGCTCCCGTGAGTCGCTGAGCCCCTGCACGCCGAGCTCGTCCACGATCGCGACGCAGATGCTCTCGATCAGCGCCTCCACCCTCGCGCGCGCCGGGGCGGAACCCGCGCCGCCCTCGCCGAACCCCACGCCGCCTGCGCACGCGGCCGATGCCAGTCGCACCAGGTCCGTGAGCGGCGTCACGAGGTGCGGCAGTCGCGAGCCGGGACGGCTGGACAGTCGCCGGAGCGCCGCGAAGCGCCACTTGTAATAGGGCAGGTAGCCGACGGTGGCGGGGCGGTTGAGGAGGAATACCAGGGATGACACCGCAGAGACGAACTCGCCGATGCTGAGCCATGCGGCCTCGCCGTCGCCCCGGTCGAGCATGCGCGCCACGTTGTACTGTCCGGCCTGCGCGGCCATCCCGAGTCGCCGTGAGATCAGCGACCGCCAGACGTCATCGGGCATCCGGCGGAACGAGCTGCGCGCCTTGCCGAAGGCGCCGAGCGGGTCCGCGAACACCTCGCCGTTGGTCGCGGCCGCCAGTGTCGCCTCGTCGAGCAGGAGCCACTCCCGTGCGCGATCGGGGCCCGGAGCCGCCGGCATGCCGGTGATCGACGCGAAGAACGCGCCGATCTCGAAGACCCCCACGCGCCTGCCCGCACCCTGGGCGCGCGGCGTCTCGACGCGTGGCCCCAGCCCCATGAAGTCCTGGGGCAGGTCGTCGTACGCCTCCTGCAGTGCGCTGCCGATCTCCGCGTGATCGGCGGGCGTGAGCCACAGGCAGAAGCCGGGTCCCCAGTCGTGGTCGCGGGACGCGGCATCGTCGAAGCCGTAGCACTCGGAGCCGTGGCCCACGAGCCCGGCGGCGATCCTGCCGGCGTGCTCCGGGAACCGCTCGAGCAGCATCGGCCGGCCCTGCTGCTCCCAGAAGGCGCGGGCGATCTCGAGGCCGGTCATGCCGTGCGCCGGCTCCGAGGGTTCCGTGCGCTCGTCGGGGCTGCCATCGCACGGGGAGTTCGGAGCCGATGCCGATGCCGGGCCCGCGCCGGCCGTCGCCTCCCGCGCTCTGGCGAGATTCTCCGCGGTCACCGCATAGGCGTCAGACCCCGTGCCGTAGCACTCCTGGATCACGGCCAGCGCCCGCTCGTACAGGTCGGCGGCCGCGCCAGGGTCACCGCGGCGGAAGAGCGCCTCGGCCTGGCCGGCCAGGGCCGATGCGTAGTGCGGGCTGTCCTCGTGGCCGCCCGCGGCGAACACGGCAAGTGAGCGCGAGGCGAGTGCGGCCGCCTCCTCGTGCCTGCCCAGCGACCACAGCTCGAGCGCCATGTTCGTGCAGGTCGAGGCGATGTCGACGTCGCGCTCGGGGTCGACGGTGGCGGCCTCCAGCGCGTCCAGCGCCGCACGCTGGTCGGCGAGCGCGCCCTCGTGGTCGCCGATCTCGCTCAGCAGCAGGGAGCGGTTGTTGCGCAACGCGGCGCGGCGCCGGTCGCGGGGGCCGAGCGTCGTCTCGGCGGCGTCGAGCGCCTCCGTGTACAGCCCCGCGGCCCGTGCGAGGTCGCCAGCGGCCCGGTAGGCCGTGGCGGCGTTGATCAGCACGGTCGTATGCGCATCGGAGCCGTCCAGGGAGAGCTCTGCCGCGAGCGCGAGCGACTGCTCGGCTGCCGCGACGGCGCCGTCGTGATCGCTCATGGACCGCAGGTGGCCCATCAGCTCGTTGAGCACCGTGAGCTGAGCAGCGGGGTCGTCGGATGCCTGCTCCAGGGCGTCGCGCAGGAACGCCTCGGCCCGCTCCGGCCCGGCGTGTGCGGCGAACAGCTCGTCGAGCTGCGCCAGGAACAGGCGCGTGTCGAAGCTCACGCCTATGAGCATCCCCCGGAAGACCGGGACAGCCGGGGGACCTTCGTCGGTCCGCGCTAGGACATGTCGCCGCCGTCGGCGGCGCAGCCCTTCCCCATCAGGAGCCCACGCTGCGTCGGCCCGACGGGCTCGGGGCGGTCGATCGACTCGCCCGACACGGGCACGATCTCCTCCTGGGAGGCCGCGACCTCGCCGCCCTCGACGGCGACGGACAGCGTCTCGACCAGGTCGGTGCCTCGCTTGACCAGCGCCAGCGCGATAGGTCCGAGCTCGTGGTGCCGTGACACCGAGGTGACGTGCCCCACGGCCTTGTCGCCCAGTGACACGACTGCTCCGGGCTCAGGCAGGGAGTGCTCCGAGCCGTCGAGGTGCAGCAGCACCAGGCGGCGAGGCGGGCGGCCGACGTTGTGGACCTTCGCGACGGTCTCCTGGCCGCGGTAGCAGCCCTTGTGCAGATGCACAGCGGTGCGCAGCCAGTCGAGCTCGTGGGGCAGCGTCTTCTCGTCGACCTCGCGGATCGCGCGGGGACGGCGTGCGGCGATGCGGAACGCCTCGAGGGCCCAGGTGCCCGCAGGCGACCAGCCGGCGTCGATCCGCTCCTGGGCGGCCTGTCCGAGCGTCTCCCTGGGCACGAGCACCAGGCGCCACGGCCACTCGGTGACCTCACGCGAGTAGGCGGTGCCGCCGTCAGCGATGCCGGGCCACGGGTCCACCCAGGTGACGGGCTCGCCCTCGGCTGCCGGAAGCGACGACGGCTCGCCGATCGCCGCCCACTGGGCCGTGGCATCGGCCACCTCGACGCGGAGCATGAAGCGCATGCGGTCGAGGAACGCGGCCAGCGCCGGCGCGGACTCGGTGAGGAGGTAGGTCGTCTCGCCGTCGTCGACAGCGCCGGCGACGTGCTCGATGCGCCCCTGGGGCGACAGGATCATGAGCTCCGAGGACTGCCCCGGAGCGAGCGAGCCGACGGCCTGCGTGCTCAGCGAGTCGAGCCATGACAGGCGGTCGGGTCCGCTGACTGTGACGACGCCCACCTGCGACTGGTCGACGAACGCGGCGCGCGCCTCGAGGGCGCGCTGCTCGGCGTGCGGGTCGCCGTAGTGCCAGGCGACTCCTTCATCGGGTCCGGAGCCGTCGACGGCGCCGGGCATGGTGAGCAGCGGTGAGGTCATGGTGGGGGAACGCCCTGCGGTGCGTCAGGATTCCGTCGAGGAGGCGGCATCCGCGAGGCGCAGCAGCTCGGCCGACGCGTACGACTGCAGCTCGTTGCCGAACGCGGACAGATCCCAGGCCCACAGCAGGCGGCCCTCGACGTTGCCGTACATGCGGGTCGCGCCCCGCATGTCGGGTCCGGACTCGGTCGCTGCCATGAAGCGCGACGCCATGTCGACACGGCCGTTGCCCACGGCTCCCAGGTATGCGGTGAGGACGCCTGCGCCGTCGGCGAGCAGCACCTCGACAGGGTGCTGACCCTCGGCCAGCTCGACGCCCTCTGGCGTCTGGGGCGCGACGCGCCAGTAGCCGGTCTCCGACTGCCAGATGCGGCCGTCGTCGGCGCCCTCAATCAGCGTCATCGTCGCGGCGTATCGCAGGTAGGGGCCGCCGTCGTGGTCGAAGGACACGTCGTGGCGGAACCGCGACTCCTCGATGCCGGGGTACGCGAGCACGCCCTCGCCGCTCCAGCGGCCCACCAGCCACGCGAGGGGGTAGACCTCGGGCGCGAGACCCTCAGGGAACGCGAAGGTCACTTGCTGGGGCTCTTGAACAGGCGCCATGCCATGACGCCGACGATCCAGGCGGTCGCGCCGAAGGCGAGGATCGCCAGCGCGGTGAAGGTCAGTTCGAGTCCGGTCATGCGGTCAGTGTAGCCAGCGGGCCATCGGCCCGGCAGGGGCGCGCTGGGCCTCTGCGACGCGCGGGGAGCGACGTCAGTAGACGAGCGCCTGCACCCCGTCGTCGAGGGACGAGGCGACGAAGTCGGCGACGCCGGAGATCCTCACGCCCTCGAGCAGGGCGTCCTCGGTGAGGCCCCGCCGCTTGGCGCACTGCGAGCAGACCCGGATCGCGCCCAACTCGAGCACCGTGGCGCGCAACTCCGACAGGTTCGGCGAGTGCTCGAGGCTCTCCTCGGGAGCGTCGCGCAGCACGGTGAGGGTGGCGTCGCCCGTGAGCCACAGCGTCACGTCGATGCCGCTCGCGGCTGCCGTCGCCGCCACGGTGTAGGCCTGGAACAGCGTCTCGCGGCGCTCGGTGCCCCACGTGCACTTCACCACGAGACGCTTCGAGGTCATCGCGCGGCGACCAGCCTCTTGAACCCGACGTAGACCTCGCAGCCCAGGCACAGCCCGAAGACCGCGTTGAGGAACGACGCCACGACCACGAAGCCGGCGCCCACGAAGAAGCCCACCGGGAGGCCGACGAGCCCGAAGACGAGGGCGACGACGGCGCACGCCAGTCCCACCTGCTGCGCGAAGCGCGGGGGCAGGGACGACTCGGTCTCCGTCGGGGCGCTCAGGCGCGGGCGGATGAACGTCTTGAACAGCGCCGCCTGCACGGTGCTCTGCGGTCCCCAGATCGCGCCGGGGACGAACAGCAGCGCGAGGGTCGCGGTCACGAGAAGGCCGGCCAGGGTGGGGCCGAGCACCACCGCGACGAGCGCGACGAGGAGGGACACGGCGGCGCCGAAGCGGACGCCGCGGGGGTCGAGCTGGATATCGATTGCCATCGGGACTCCTTGAGGGCCGCGCGCACGGTCTCGCGCGCCGGAACGCGGATCAGTATGCACCGCGATTCATCGACAGCACAAATTGAAAGAATCGAGTCTGTCTATTGATTGGTGTGACGGCGACTAGATCGAGTAGTCGACAGGGGGCACCTCGTCGAGGGCCGCGATCGCGTCCTCGCGGCTGGGCGGCCCCGACATCCTGGCGCGCACGTAGCCTGCGCCGTCGACCACCAGGATGGTGGGCGTCCGCACGACGTTGAAGCGGTCGGCGAGATCGAGTCGCTCGATTGCGTCGACCTCGGCGTGGCCCACGCCGGGGAAGCCGTCCGCCACCTGGTGCAGCAGCCGTCGGGTGCCAGGGCAGCGGGCGCACGTGGGGGTCGAGAACTGGATGAAGGTCGCGCGGGCCGCCAGCTCGATGCCGGCGCCCGCCGCCGGGAACACCTCGGCGTCGTCGATGTGGGTGACCTTGCCCTGACGACGCTGCCACCACAGGTACGCGAGCGACGCCACGGCCAGGACCGCGACGATGATGAGCACTCGCTCGAGCACGCCTAGCCTCCGATCACGATCGCGACGAGCACCGGGAGCGGGCCCGCCGTCAGCACCGGCACGATGCCGGTGGCCGCAGTGGGCAACGCCGAGCGGTCCTCGTCGATTCCGTGCAGCCTCTCCGCGACCACGAGCACGAGTGCCGCGACGACGCCGGTGACGATCGCCCCGGCGAGGTGGCCCAGGCCCGCGGCAGCGAACGCGGCGCCGATGCCGGCGCCAGCGACCACGGCCAGCGCGGCGGCCGCGCCGGGGTGTGCGACCACGCGCACGAGGACCGCGGCGACGCCGAGCGCGGCGGTCGCGGTGAGGACGAGAGGGGCCGACGCCGCATCGGTCACGGCCGGCACCCAGGCGGCGCCGGCGACGGCGACGCCCACGCCGATGAGCTGGCCGGCCGTGCGGTCCACGGCGGGCCTAGCCGGGTCGGGGAGGAAGACGAGCCAGGCGAAGCTGACGAGCGTCGCACCCGCGAGGATGACCGCGAGGTAGCCGAGCATGTGCTCTGGAGGCGCGATCAGTGTGGTGCCGATCGCGAGGGCGCCCGTCACCCCGACGGTCGCGCCGGTCACGATGCGGCGCGTGAGGTCCGCGACACGGTGCCAGGCGACGGCGACGATCGCGACGACGACGGCGACGACGATCGCGGTGGCGAACCCGCCGAGTGCGAGCGAACCGGCCACCGCGCCCGCTGCGATCAGGGTCGCCGCCGCGCGTGTCCAGCCGTTCATGGCGGTAAGTCTGTCATCCCATCGCCGCTAGAGTGAGCGCAGCGGAGGTGATCATGGCCGACCTACTGGTCCTCACGCCGTCGGCTGACGGACCGGCGGATGTCGTGCCTGCGCTCGCCCTCCTTGCGCACCGCACCCGTGTCGTCGCGCCGGAGCCCACCTCGATGCTGGACGCCGTCGATGCCGACGTCATCGTCGTCGACGGGCGCGGAGACCTCGCCGACGCCCGCAACAACTGCCGGCTGGTCCAGGTCACCGGCGTCGCCGTCCCGCTGCTGCTCGTGCTCACCGAGGGCGGCATGTCGATCGTCAACGCGGAGTGGGGCGCGGACGACGTCGTGCTCGCCACCGCGTCGCCCGCCGAGATCGAGGCGCGCATCCGCCTCCTGATGGGCCGCGCCAACGAGAAGGACCCGCTGGAGAACGCCGCGGAGTACTCGTCGGGCGACCTCACCGTCGACGTGGGCGGCTACACCGCGAGGCTCAAGGGCGTTCCGCTCGACCTGACGTACAAGGAGTTCGAGCTCCTCAAGTACCTGATGCAGCACCCCGGCCGCGTCTACACGCGCGACCAGCTGCTGCAGGAGGTGTGGGGCTTCGACTACTACGGCGGCACCCGCACGGTGGACGTCCACGTCCGCCGCCTGCGCGCCAAGCTGGGCGCGGAGCACGAGCAGCTGATCGGCACCGTGCGCAACGTGGGGTACCGATTCGACCCTCCGAGCAAGGGCGCGGTCTCGGCCCGCTCACGCCAGAGCGCCGTCCGCGATTAACCTAGACAGCGTCCCCTGACGGCTGGCCACGCCAGCACCCGCTACCGGAGGAGTTCCATGGCCCGCACGAGGTCCCGTCTGTTCTCGCGTCTGACGCCGTCGTCCGAGAGGACGATCGCCGATGTCCTGAGGGCTGAGCGGACCGGCGGGCTCCTGCTGCTGCTCGGCACGGTCGTCGCCCTCATCTGGGTCAACTCCGCGTGGTCCGAGTCCTACGAGCACCTGCGCGAGTTCGTGCCCTTCGCGGACCTGCTGCACCCGCTGCACCTTGACCTCTCGCTCGAGAAGTGGGCGGCCGACGGACTGCTCGCGATCTTCTTCTTCGTGGTGGGCCTCGAGCTCAAGCGCGAGATCGTGGTGGGCGAGCTGCGCAGGCCCGCGACCGCGATCGTGCCGATCGTCGCAGCGGTGGGCGGCATGGTCGTGCCGGCCGTGCTCTACGTCGTCATCAACGTCACGCAGGAGGGTGGCTCGCTCTCTGGTTGGGCGGTGCCCACCGCGACCGACATCGCCTTCGCGGTGGCGATCCTCGCCGTCGTGGGCCGCTGGCTGCCCAACGCCGTGCGCGTCTTCCTGCTCACCCTCGCGGTCGTCGACGACCTGCTGGCGATCACCGTGATCGCGGTGTTCTTCTCGTCGGACCTGCACTTCGAGTGGCTGGCCGTCTCGATCGCGCTCGTCGCGGCGTTCGGCTTCCTCGCCAACCTGCGCAAGCCGCCGTACTGGCTGATGTTCATCATCGCGTTCGCCGCCTGGGCGTTCATGCACGCCTCCGGCGTCCACGCCACGATCGCCGGAGTGGCGCTCGGCATGGTGGTCCCCGCGACCATCAAGTTCAAGGAGAAGCACTCCAGGGCCGAGCACTGGGAGCACCTGTGGCGCCCGGTGTCCGCGGGCTTCGCCGTGCCGGTCTTCGCGCTCTTCGCCGCCGGCGTCGCCTTCAATGCCGAGGCCATCGCGGTCGCGGTCGGCGACCCCGTCGCCCAGGGCGTCTTCGCCGGTCTGGTGCTCGGCAAGCCGCTTGGCATCCTGCTCTTCACCTGGGCCGTCGCCACCTTCACGAAGGCGAGCCTCGACCGGGGCCTGTCCTGGTGGGACATCCTCGCCGTCGGATCGCTCGCCGGCATCGGCTTCACCGTGTCGCTGCTGATCGGCGACCTCGCCTTCTCGGGCGACCGCGAGTCCGAGGTGAAGCTCTCGGTGCTCCTCGCGTCGACGACCGCCGCCATCATCGGCGCCGCGCTGCTGACGTGGCGCGACCGCCACTACAAGGCGATCTACGAGCGGCGCTCGGCCGACGTGCACGAGGTGCACGGCGAGCACTCCAAGGCGTCCGAGGAGTCCTAGGCGCGGACCTTCGCGCCTGGCGCGCTCGCGCACAGCGCCGCGATCTCGCAGTTCGCGCAGTCCGGCTTCCTGGCCGTGCAGCGCCGGCGGCCGTGGAAGATCACGCGGTGGTTCCACATCGTCCACTCCCTGCGCTCGATGAGCGCGGCGAGGTCCTTCTCGACGGCGACCGGGTCCTCGTTCACCGTGAGCCCGAACCGCCTCGACAGCCGCCCGACGTGGGTGTCGACCGTGAGGCCGGGGACGCCGAACGCGTTGCCGAGGACGACGTTCGCGGTCTTCCTGCCCACGCCTGGCAGCGCCGTGAGCTCCTTCATCCGGTGCGGCACCTCCCCGTCGTGCTCGCGGACGATGGCCTCGCTCAGGCCCAGCAGCGACGTCGCCTTCGAGCGGAAGAAGCCGGTGGGTCGGATGAGCGCCTCCAGCGCGTCCCTGTCGGCGGCGGCCATCTGCGCCGCGTCGGGGTAGGCGTCGAAGAGCGCGGGGGTCACCTGGTTGACGCGCTCGTCGGTGCACTGCGCGCTCAGGACGGTGGCGACCAGCAGCTCGAACGGCGTGCGGTAGTCGAGCTCGCAGTGGGCGTCGGGGTACACCTCGGCCAGTGCGCGGTTGATCGCCCTGGCGCGGCGCACGAGCGCGGTCGGCGGCCGGTCCTGTCCGGCCGTGGCGACGGTGAGGGGCGTCCTGGACATGCGCCCAGGGTAGGGCCACGATCCGAGCCGTACCTTCCCACTTCGGGGCAAACCCCCAGTTCTGGCACGTTTGTGCAACACTTCTCGTTCTCGGACCCTACGATGCTGGGGTACGAGGGACTAGGGGAGGAACTGAGCGTGCCGCTCACCGAGGGAGGAGACGGCAGCTCGACCGGTCGACTTGAGGCGATGCTCTCGGGCGTCTTCGGCGGAGATGTGTCCGCCGAGGCCGTGCGCGAGCTTGCCCAGTCGATGACGCGTGTCGAGCTGACCCGTCGAGACAAGATCGTCCCGCCTGATCAGGGCGGGGCATGGTTCGCCATCGTGACCGAGGGCGTCGTCGTGTACCGGCGACGCCTCGCCACCGGCGACAGCAGCATCGTCGACATCATCGACGCCGGCAACGTCGTGGGCGATCTGGACGGCAGGTTCGCCGACGGACGCGGGACGCTCGACATGCAGTGCGCCAGCCAGCATGCGGTGATCTACCGGGGCCACTCGCGCGACTTCGACGCGTGGCTGCAGCGTCATCCGGCTGCGGCGTGGCCGGCGATCGCGCACGCGTTCATGATGCGCAGGAAGGCGATCGACGACTTCGGTCAGCAGATCTCCCGCAGCATCCCCGGACGCGTCGCCGCGTTGATCCTGCGGCTCACGAACGCGTTCGGGCAGTCGGACGGCGACGTGATCGTGGTGCAGCACGGGCTCACCCAGGGCGAGCTGGCGACCTCGATCGGCGCGACCCGCGAGTCGGTGAACAAGGCGCTGAACGAGTTCGCGGCCCAGGGCTGGATCGGGCTGCGCACCGGCGCGCTGATCATCAAGGACACGCACGCCCTCGCCGAGCAGACGAGGTAGGAGTCGGTCGGGCCCCGCGGGGCCCGACCGGGCTCAGCCCCCGCGTCAGGCGGGGATGAAGCGGATCGCGACCTCGACCGGAACGCCCAGCGGGAGGACAGCGACGCCGACGGCGGAGCGGATGTGGCGACCGGAGTCGCCGAACACCTCGACGCACAGGTCCGAGGCGCCGTTGAGCACCTGCGGCTGGGCGGTGAAGCCCGGAGCCGATGCGACGTAGCCGGTGATCTCAGCGACGCCGGCGAGGTTGTCCACCCCGCCCACGACACTGGCAGCGGCGGCGATCGCGGTGATCGCGCACTGCCTGGCGCACGCGGTCGCCTCCTCCTGGGAGATCTCGGCGCCGACGATGCCGGTCGCCATGAGCGCGCCGTCCTTGACGGGGATCTGTCCCGAGGTCGAGACCAGTCCGCCGATCATCGCCGCCGGCACGTACGACCCCGCCGGAGTGGTGGGCGGCGGCAGTTCGATGCCGAGCGCGGCCAGTCGCGCCGAGGGCGCCTCAGCGGCGGTCACGTCAGGCCTTGGGGCGCTTGAGGTAGGCGACCAGGCCGCCGGTGGGGCCGGTGATGACCTGGACGAGCTCCCAGCCGTCCTCTCCCCACTGGTCGAGGATCTGCTTGGTGGCGTGATCGATGAGCGGGACGGTGGCGTACTCCCACGTGACTTTCTCCATGGCGACACTGTATCCGGGCCGTCCCCGGCATCGGCCCTGTGCCAGCTCGCTGCTCTTCTCTCGCGCGCGCGTGCAACGTCTGCGCGCGCTCGGGCGTTGTTCTGCGGAACGTAAAGTAGGGGGCTATGGGCTTGTTGACTTCCAACGGTGCGCGCCGCGAGGGCCGTGCCACGCCGATCCAGGTGGTGTCCGGACTGGGCGCGTTCGTGGCGCTGTCGGTGATCGGCGGACTGCTGCTGTCGGCCATGGTGCTCCCCGCCGTCTCGGTGGCAGGCAGCGCCACGATGGACACGGTCGAGCTCTTCGAGGAACTCCCTGACGAGCTCACCGACGTCGACCTCCAGCAGGCGTCCTTCATCTACGCACGCGACGGGGAGACCCTGCTCGCGACCTTCTACAACCAGAACCGCATCGAGGTGCCCATCGAGGACATCTCGCCGTGGCTCCAGATGGCCGTGGTGGCGATCGAGGACCGCAGGTTCTTCGAGCACAACGGCGTCGACGGCGAGGGCCTCGTGCGCGTCGCGGTCGCGACGGCGCAGGGCGACGACGCCGGTGGCGCCTCGACGCTGACGCAGCAGGTCGTGAAGAACACGCTGCTCCAGGCCGCGGAGGCCGCGGACGACGACGAGGCCAAGGCGGCCGCGACCGAGGTGAGCGTCGCGCGCAAGGTCCAGGAGTGGCGCTACGCGCTCGCCCTCGAGCAGGACCGCAACAAGACGTACGGCACCGACTGCACCGGCCCCCAGGACGAGGGCATCAGGTGCGGCAAGGACTGGATCGTCCAGGAGTACCTCAACATCGCGCAGTTCGGCATGAGCGTCTACGGCGTCGAGGCGGCCTCGCAGTACTACTTCTCGAAGCCCGCGTCCGACATCACCGCCATCGAGGCCGCGACGATCGCCGGCATCACCCAGAACCCGTGGAAGTGGGACCCGACCCGCACCTTCGCCGAGGGTGAGACGAACTACGAGACCTCGCAGATCCGCCGCGACGCGGTGCTGGAGGCGATGAACTCCGAGGGCTACATCACGGACGCGGAGTACAGGGAGTACCTCGCTACGCCCCTCGAGGAGACTCTCAACGTCTCCGCCCCCAAGGTCTCCTGCGCCGCCTCGGACATCGCGCCGTTCTTCTGCGACTACGTCACCAAGGTGATCGCCGAGGACGAGGTCTTCAACTCCGACGGTCTCTCGGGCCGCGAGCTGCTCTACCGCGGTGGCCTGTCCATCGTCACGACGCTCGACGTCGACATGCAGAAGGCCGCCACCGAGGCGCTCTACGACAACGTCCCCGTCGACGACCCCAACGGCCTCGCGACCGCCATGGCGGCGCTCGAGCCCGCGACCGGACAGATCCTCGCGATGTCGCAGAACCGTGACTACGACGCGACGTCCGACCCTGCGCCCGGCACCACGGCCATCAACTACGCGACGGACATCGACTACGGAGGCTCGCAGGGCTTCTCCACGGGATCGGCGTTCAAGCCGCTGGTGCTGGCTGCGTGGCTGCAAGAGGGCCACCCGCTCATGCAGGTGATCGACTCCTCAAAGGAGGAGTACCCCGGCGACGCGTGGACGGCCTCATGCCTCGAGAACCCCGCGTACGGCGACTGGGAGCTCTCGAACGCGGCGGGCGTCAACGTGGGCGGCGTCACCGTGCTGGACGGCACCGCGTACTCGTACAACACCACCTACGCCGGCATGGCGCTGCAGATGGACCTGTGCGACGTGAAGACCGTCGCGGAGAAGATGGGCTTCCACACCTCGGACGGCACCGACTTCCAGATCGTCCCCTCTGCGGTCCTCGGCACCAACAACTCCTCGCCGCTGACCATGGCGTCGACCTACCAGACGATCGCGAACCACGGCGTCCACTGCGACCCGACCGCGATCCTCTCGGTGAGCCGCACCAACGCCGACGGCGAGATCGAGGAGTTCGCGGTCCCCGAGAGCAACTGCCGCCAGGTCATCGACCCCGACGTCGCGGACGGCGTCTCGTGGGCCATGCAGAAGGGCCTCGAGTACGGCACCGGACGCAGCGTGCACCTGGCGAACGGCCAGATCGGCGCCTCGAAGTCCGGCACCGCCGAGCTCTCGCGCCACACCTGGTTCGGCGGCTTCACCAACGACCTGGTCTCGGTCTTCTGGCTCGGCAACCCGAACGAGGACGTCGAGCAGCGCAACATCTCCGTCAACGGCGTCTACTACACCAACGTGTGGGGCTCGTCCGTGATGGGCCCGACGTGGAAGCAGTTCATGGACAAGGCGCTCGTGGGCTACCCCCCGTCCGCGCTCGCGACCCCGACCGACGAGATCCTCAACGGCGTCCCGGTCCGCGTGCCCGACTTCGTCGGCATGACCGAGGAGGAGGCGCGCGCCGCCGCTCGTGCCGCCGGCTTCATCATGGCCAGCACGCCCTCGCAGGCGTACTCCTCGGCCTACGCCCCCGGCACGGTCGTCGCGCAGTCGCCCGGCTCGAACTCGACGGCCACCTACGGCACCGTCATCCAGTTCACGGTCGCGACGGACTCGCTCCCGCACTGGTTCGACCACTGGCCCAGCCAGTGGGACCGCTCGGTCCCGCCGGACGACTACTGGGGCTCGACGTGGCCCCCGGTCGAGTTCGAGTCGAACCCGCCGGACAACTGGATCGTCCAGTGCATCGACGGCGACGAGTGGAACGAGGACACCGGCGAGTGGTGCCCGGGCTACCCAGTCGACGACGGCAACAACGGCGGCGGCAACGACGGCGGCCCCAACGGCGGCGGCAACAACTGGAACGGCTGACCCGGGTGAAGGCGTCGAAGGTCCTGGGCGCGGTCGCGCTCGCAGGCGCGGGCGCGCTGGCCTGGGGACTCCTGGAGGCACAGGCCTTCACGACGCGCCACCGCGTCGCCAGGGTCCTTGAGCCCGGCACCGCCCCGATCCGCATCCTCCACATCTCCGACCTGCACCTGACCCCCGGTCAGACCCGCAAGGTCGAGTGGGTGCGGTCGCTCGCCGCGCTGCGTCCCGACGTCCTCATCACCACCGGCGACAACCTGGCCGATGCGAACGCCGAGGCCGCGGTGATGCGCGCCCTCGAGCCGTTCCGCTCGACGCCTGGCGCGTTCGTGTTCGGCTCGAACGACTACTTCGGCCCCAAGGCCAAGAACCCGTTCGGGTACTTCGGCGGCCCGTCGAAGATCCGCGCCGAGCACCAGGAGCTGCCCACCGAGTCGCTGCGGGAGGCCTTCCTGGGCGCCGGCTGGGTGGACCTCAACAACTCCCGGGGCAAGATCAAGGCCGCCGGCCGCACCATCGGCCTCGTGGGACTCGACGACCCGCACCTGGGCCGCGACGAGATGCCTCGCCCTTCGCGCGCGAAGGCGGACCTGCGCATCGGCGTCGTGCACGCGCCGTACCAGCGCGCGCTGAACGCTCTGGTCGACGACGGGGCCGATGTGATCCTCGCCGGCCACACGCACGGCGGCCAGGTATGCCTCCCGGGCTACGGTGCACTGGTCACCAACTGCGACCTGCCGCGCGAGATGGCCACCGGTGTCCACACCTGGACGCACGGCAAGAAGCAGGCCGAGCTGCACGTGTGCGCCGGGCTGGGCACCTCGCCCTACGCGCCCGTGCGCGTCGCGTGCGCGCCCGAGGCCGTGCTGTTGACGCTGCTGCCGCGCGAGGCGTAGTAACCGCCGGGACGCGAGCCCGGAGCCGATGCCGGGGCCGGGTTCGTCACCGCCCTCGCCATCGGATATGCTTGTCTGGCTTCAAGCGGGGTGTGGCGCAGCTTGGTAGCGCGCGTCGTTCGGGACGACGAGGCCGCAGGTTCAAATCCTGTCACCCCGACCATTGTGATGTGTCGAGACATGTCTGACAGATGTGTCGGGACATGTGCGGCAATCAGGCCCCTCCTTCGGGAGGGGCCTTTTGTCGTTTCTGGGGCTGGTAGTCGCGTTCGGGGTCGAGGTGGTGCTCGGCGATGATCTCGCCGGTGGCGGGGTCGATGACGAGGGTGTCGTCGCCGGCGACGAGGAGCATGATGCGGGTGCCGGTGTGGGCGCGGCCGATGGCGAGGTGGGGGAGTTTCCCGGCCCAGCGGAGGGTGATGACTCCGGCGGTGTCGACAGTGTCGTGGCGGACTCTCCAGTGGCGTTCGAGCAGCTCGATGGTGGGGCCGGTCTTGGGCAGCGCCGTGTAGGCCTCGTCGGGGGTGCGGCGTCCCAGGGCGCGGTGGGGGCGTTCGTGGTTGTAGATGTGCTGGAAGCGTGCGAGCTGGCGGTTCAGGGCTTCCAGGGAGGCTGCGTCGCCTGCGGCGGTGAGCCATTTCTTGAGGGTCTGGTGGAAGCGCTCGATCTTGCCCTGGGTCTGGGGGTGGCCGGGGGAGCCGTTGATCTGGGTGATGCCGTGCTCGGCGATGAGGTGCTCGAACCGGTTCGGTCCGGCGCCTCCGCGGGCGAATCTGGTGGTGAAGATCATTCCGTTGTCGGTCAGCGTCGATGCTGGCAGACCATGGAGTCTTCCCGTGGTCAGGAACGTCTCCGTGACGATCGGGGCGGTCACGACGGCGTGGACGGAGATGTGCA
>JAUIBG010000190.1 GCA_030428165.1 Actinomycetes bacterium | reverse complement strand
GCTGGTCATCAACGCCAGTTGGAACTACGAGGTCGAGGGCGTGCTCGACGAGGGCAGCGCGGGCTTGGCGGGCGACTCCCCCAGGGACTCGAACGACTGGGGTGAGGACGGTGTGTGGGTAGGAGCGTCGGTCGACGCGGCGACCCGGATCGGCCTTCCCGGAGCCGAACCGGAGACTCTCTCGGCGTGGGCGCGGGAACAGGTGCGTCTGAACGACTACTGGATCGAGCAGGGATGTGTGCTCTCGTCGATGAGTCCCGACCCGCCCGCCGGTGTCGTCGGGGAAGTGGCGGTCTGGGAGAACTGTGCGGACACGGCGGGCATACGGATGTGGGAGCTGTGGTCGGTGCTCGACTCCGGCGAGGCCCTCGTGCTCGCGCAGCTGGTCATGACGACAGACACGACGGATGAGATGGCGGCGCGGATCATCTCGTCGATCGTGGTCGTGCCCAACCGCGTCGCCTCCGCGCCGGCTTCGTCCGGGGGCGAAACTCCCTGACACAGGCACTACGAATGTAGTAGTCTCATCGCAGACGAACGCGCACCCACCCGAGTTCGCCACGACGAAGGGACACGCGGATGCTGTCGATCGACCCCGCCGCACTCGACGCCGCGGCATCCCGCAACTCCTTCTCCGGCGTGGTGGCCGTCGACGTCGGCGACCAGCGCGTGCTCGAGCGGACGTACGGTCTGGCCCATCGTGCGCTGGGCATTCCGGTCGCGGCCGACATGCAGTTCGCGATCGCCAGCGGCGGCAAGATGTTCACCGCGCTCGCCGTGATGCGGCTCGTCGAGACCGGCGAGCTGCGGCTCGATCAGCCGGTGCGCGGATTCCTGGGGGGCGACCTGCCGCTGATCGACGACGCGGTGACGATCGAGCAGCTGCTCACCCACACCTCCGGCATCGGCGATTACCTCGACGAGGATGCCGACTGGGAGGTCGACGACTACGTGCTGCCGGTTCCCGTGCACACGCTCACGACCGCCGAGGCCTTCCTGCCTGCGCTCGACGGGCATCCGCAGAAGGCTGAGCCGGGTGCGGGATTCGCCTACTGCAACGGCGGATACATGGTGCTGGCGATCGCGCTCGAGCGGGTTGCCGGGTCGACCTACCACGACGTCGTGCGGCGCCTCGTGATCGAGCCTGCAGGCCTGACGGCGACCGGGTTCCCGCGGCTCGACGAGCTGCCCGCCACGGCGGCGGTCGGCTACGTGTACGACGAGGGCGATCGCGCGAACACCCTGCACCTGCCGGTGCTCGGCAACGGCGACGGCGGCGCCTTCACGACGGCATCCGATCTGCATCGGTTCTGGCGCAGCTTCTTCGCCGGCGAGATCGTGTCGCCCGTGACCGTCGCCGAGATGATCCGACCCCGATACGACGTCCCCGAGGAGAACGCGCGCTTCGGCCTGGGCGTCTGGCTGCATCCGACCGCGCGGGCCGCGTTTATCGAGGGCTACGACGCGGGCGCCTCGTTCCGATCGACGCACCTGCCGGATGCCGCGACGACGGCCAGCGTGCTGGGCAACAGCTCGGAGGGCGCATGGCCGCTGATCGGGGTCGTCGAGGAGGCGGTCACCGCGGAGCTCGCGCGCTGACGACGCGCCTCGTCGCGGTCACGGATGCCGCGCGAAGAAGTCGCGCGCCAGCTCCGCGACCGCGTCGGGACGGTCATCGGTGATGAAGTGCGCAGCGCCGTCCACCGAGACGATCTCGACGTGGTCGGCGAAGCGGGTCGTGTCGCCGCAGTGCTGGGTGACGAAGTCGGCGGTGAGGGGGCGGTCCTCGGAGCCGAAGGCGTAGAGCGCGGGCACCGTGAGGCGCTGTCTGCGGTATGCGCCGAAGGCGAGATGGCTCATCTCCGACAGCACCAGCCCACGGTAGAGCTGCGCGATCGCGGCGTCGATCTCGGGTCGCTGCATTGGGGCGAGATAGGTCGCCACCGTCTCGGGCGTCATCGGTGTGGCCACGTACGGCGGCTCGAAGATGTGGGCGATGGAGCGCCCCCGGCGGTGGAACAGGAACTGCGGCACATGACGCATCGCCGGCAGCATGCTGAGACTGATCGGCATGAACGGCGGGGGAACCGAGAGCACGACCATGGCCTGCACCCGCTCGGGGTGGTCGTAGGCGAGGTGCGCGGCGGTGAGCGCGCCCATGTCGTGTGCGACCACACGCACGCGTTCCAGCCCGAGTGCATCCATCACGGCCAGCAGGTCGGTGAGCTGGGTGAGCCGCCCGATCCCGGGCTCGTCCGCGCGCGACCAGCCCGCGCCGCGCAGGTCGGGGCAGATCACACGGTACTGGTCGCCGAGCGCCGCGCCGATCGTGCGCCACTGCCACCAGTGCTGGGGGAAGCCGTGCAGCATCACGACGGGCTCACCCGCACCGATCTGCGCGACATGCGTGGTGGTGCCCGGCGACTCGATGAAGCTGTGTGTGAAGCCCGGAACGGCCGGGATCGACGGCGCGTCGCCTCGGGTCGGGCCCTCGGCGGCCGCGGAGTCACGCGTGCGATCCATGACGACCTCCGGACTACATCTGTAGTGCCACACAATACTACGACCATAGTTCCGTGTCACTACTTTCGTAGTCTTCGAGGGCGACCTATGGTGAATCGATGGCGTCCACCCGTACCAGAGCGCTCGACGCGGCACTCGAGCTCGTCGGCGAATCCGGCATCCGTGCCATGACGCACGCGCGTGTCGACGAGCGTGCGGGTCTGCCGAAGGGTTCGACCTCCAACTGGTTCCGAACGCGCGATGCCCTCGTCGCGGGGGTCGTCACGTGGCTCTCCGAGCAGGAGCGCGCCGATCTGGACGACGCCCCGCGACCGGTGATCGAGACACCCGACGACCTGACCGTCGCCATCAGCGACCTCATCGCGTACCAGACCGGACCCCTCGCGGCACGCACGCGCGCGCGGTTCGCGCTGTTCCTCGAGGGGGCGCACTCGCCCGCGCTGCTCGAGCCCCTCCTCGAGCAGCGCGCGATCTTCGTCGCGTGGACCACCGAGCTCCTCGCCCGAGTGGGCGCCCCCTCGCCCGCGGAGGCGGTTCGCACGCTCATGGCCGCCGCGGACGGGCTGGTCATGCACCGGGTGACCGTGGACCCGACCGCCGAGATCCGACCGGTGATCGAACGCGCCGTCCGCGCGTGCATGACCTGAAGCGACGTCGGGCGGCACGCACCCTAGGCGAACGCCGGCACGTCCACCCAGGCATCCGGAGCCTCGGCGACCCCGTCGCGCAGCACGGTTCCCTCGATGAGCCCGTAGGGACGGTCGGCCGCGTAGAAGACCTCATTGGGATTGTCGATGCCGAACGGCGAGAGGTCGACGACGAAGTGGTGCTTGTTCGGCATCGCGAAGCGCATCTCGGCGATCTCAGGGCGGGCCTCGATCGCCGCCCTACCCATCTCGAACAGCGTCTGCTGCAGCGCGAGGGAGTGCACCGACGCGAACGTCGCCAGCAGCACCGCCGTCACCTCGGCATACAGCCCGTTGTAGTCGATGCCGGCCTCGACGGCCTCGGGCAGAAACCGCCAGCGACCGGTGACGGAGGTCGCCATGATGCGGTCGTCGGTCTCGACCAGGGTCGTGTACCGGTCGCGCGGGAACCCGGCGAACTCGCTGCCCGAAGACTTCAGCACCACGAGGTCTTTCACGCCGCCGGTGACGTGCGTCGCGCCGTCGATCACCTGCACGGTCGCGAGCCGCGTGCCCTGGCCCTTGCGCACGAACGAGTGGTCGTGCGCGGTGTCGCCGACGAGGATGCGCTCCCACTCGTACTGCTCGGCCTGCCACAGGCCGCCCTCGATCCAGTCGAACGACGACGTGAAGTGGCGCGACAGCGCGAGCAGGTACTCCTCGGCCGACGGGATGCCGAACTCCTTCGCGAGGGCGAAGGCGGTGTTCTTCTGCGTGTCGGTGGCGACGACG
>JAUIBG010000023.1 GCA_030428165.1 Actinomycetes bacterium | reverse complement strand
ATGGACGCCCGCCCACTCGTCGGAGACGAAGCTGGGCCTCAGCCACGCGTCGTCGCGGCGGCGCGCGTCGATCGACTGCCCGTCGTAGAGGTCGTTCGCGGTGGTCGCGCTCGGCCCAGCCGTCCACGTGGCATCCGTGCCGACGATCTGCTCGTGGCCGTCGGCGAACTCGACACGCAGCTCGGCGAACGCGCCCAGCTCGTCGCCGTAGAGCGCGCGGTCGCCGTCCCAGCCGAGACGCCCGCGATACCACCCGTTGCCGAGCGCCACGCCGATGACGGTCTGCTCGGCCAGCAGCGCCGTGACGTCGTACTCGCGGTAGCGCAGTCGCCACTCGTACGCCGACCAACCCGGAGTGAACAACTCGTCCGACACGGGTACCCCGTTGATCCACGCCTCGCAGATGCCGAGCGCCGTGAGGGCGAGGGATGCGCGCGTGACGGCGCCGTGGCCCGACTCGAGGGCGAACTCGCCGCGCAGCAGGGGCGCCCCGTCGAAGTCGCGGTCGGGAGCGATGTAGCTGGCGTTCCAGGCGTTCACGAGATCGCCCCGAACTTGGCGACCATGTCGCCGTACATCAGTCTCGTGTCGATGGCTGTGAACACGCGCACGGGCGGGAGGCCGGGAAACACCTCGCCGTAGCGGCCGTCAGCGCCGATCGCGCGGCGATCGACCGACACGCTCGGCGAGGACACCCGACCGGGCGCGTGGGGTCCGGCGAGCGCCGTGAGCACGACGAGCGGGCTGTCGCCGAGCACCGCTGTCTCCGCATCGGCAAAGTCGGCACCCAGGCCGCGGAGCCGATCGCCGAACTCGCGGAACGTGTCGGTGAGGAACGTCCCCACCGCGCTGCAGCCGGCGACGTCGCGGTCGAGCTCGGCCCACGACACCAGGCACTGCGCGTAGGTGGTCTCCGGTACCTGCCAGATTGAAAGCGGCGAACGGAACACGCGCGCTGCGGCCGCGGGGTCGATCGACAGGTTGAACTCGACGTCGTCGAGCGAGCTGCCGTCGTAGCCGGAGCCGCCGATCCACGCGAGGGTGAGCCGGTCGGCGATGCGCGGCTCATGGGCCAATGCGATCGCGAGCTCGGTGAGGCCGCCACCGGCGGCGTAGAAGAGGGGTCTCGGGTCGTCGCGCATCGCCTCGGCGATGATCGCGCGGGCGCCGTCGGTGAGCTGCGGCTTCCCGTCAGCCGGAACGGATGCCTCGGGGCCGGCGTGGATCGGCACCGATCGGCCGACGAGCTCCATGACGCGCTCAACCGAGGCACGACCCCGCTCGATCGCACCCGGATCGACGGCGGCGAAGAAGTCCGAGATCTTCGACACGATCACGAAGGGGATCTCGACCGTCCTGCACAGCAGGTGGTGCGCGAGCTGGAACAGCCCGTCGGGGTCGCCGCCGAAGTCGTTGTCGAGGATGACTCGCACGCGCGCGGTCGATGAGCTCATCAGCGGGCCAGCCTCTCGCCGAGCCAGGCCACGGCCTCGTCCATGAGCGGAAGCGGATCGGCGCCCAGGAACACGTGATCGGCGCCGGGAACCCGGCGGAAGTCGACGGATGTCCCGATCGCGGTCATCGCGTCGACGAACACCTCGCTCTGCTCGATCGGCAC
Source organism: Actinomycetes bacterium (assembly GCA_030428165.1). GTDB lineage: Bacteria > Actinomycetota > Actinomycetes > Actinomycetales > Demequinaceae > Demequina. Next base: position 18,858 of record JAUIBG010000023.1, on the reverse strand, counting down.
GAGTCCGTCCGCTTCACCGTGCATCACCAGGAAGGGTGGGGCGTCCGCGCGGACGTGCGTGATCGGCGAGCAGGACGCGAGCGCGTCGTCGCCCAGCGGCGATCCTTCCGTGAGCGTGAGGAGCGGCTCGCGCGAGAGCGTCTCGGCGTGGCCTGGTGGGATCACCGCGGGGTCGACCGGCAGGGAGCGCAGCTCGAGGCGGACACCGTCGTGCACGCCGTACCAGTCGACGACGGCCGACACCTCCGTCGTCCCCTCGCGCACGCCCTCCTCACCCTCCCACTCGGCCTGACCGCCGGTGAGCCCGACGAGGGCGGCGAGGTGAGCGCCGGCCGACTCGCCCCACACCGCGAGACGATCGGCGTCGATCCCGAGGTCGCCCGAGAACCGGCGGAGGTAGCGGATCGCCGCCTTGGCATCGTGCAGCTGAGCGGGGAACGGCGCCTCCTTGGAGTGCCGGTAGTCCAGCGCCGCCACCGCGAAGCCGGCATCCACGATCTTCTGGAACAGCGCGCCGACCGGCCACATGACCGGCGGCAATCGACGGTCGCCCATCAGCCACGCGCCACCGTGGATCCACAGCACGACCGGCGGGTCGTCGACACCATCGGGCACGTGCACATCCAGCAGCAGTGGCCGGTAGCCGGGGATCATCGAGTACGTCAGCCCCTCGAAGCTGCGCGCCCGACGCGGACGCACGGGCAGCTCGCCGCCGACCGGACGGATGTAGGGCGGCGGCGGCCACTCGTGGGCGGCGATCTCGAGGGTCTCGGGTGCGAGGTCGGTCATGGTGGTCTCCAAGCGGTGCGGTCGAGAGGAGGTCAGTGGGTCACGCGGCGCGCGAAGTCGAGGGCCGCGTCGAGCAGCGGGGCGGTGTCGTCGACGCCCTGCCAGAAGTGGCGGGCGCCGGGCACCCGGTGGAACTCGGCGGTCGCGCCGGCCGATGCCAGAGCGTCGGCGAGCAGCTCGCTCTGCGCGATCGGAACGTGGGCGTCGTCGGTGCCGTGCGCGATGTGGAAGGGCGGCGCGTCGGCGTGCACCTGCAGCGCAGGCGACGCGGCGCGGGCGAGGTCGGGGAGGGATGCCGCAGGCCCGCCGATCCAGCGCGCCTCGCGAGTCTCGTCGGGAGCTTCGCCGGTGTCGTGCTCGGCCATCGCGAACAGCTCGGCCGGGCCGAACCAGTCGACGACGCCGCGCACGTCGCCGCGCCGGAGCGCGGTCAGTGCAGCGATCGTCGCACCGGCCGACACGCCCCACAGCACGACCCGTGAAGGGTCGATGTCGTACTCGGCCGCGTGCTCGGTCAGCCAGGCGATCGCGGCGTCCGCGTCGTCGAGCTGGGCCGGAAAGTGCACCTCGCCGCTCAGCCGGTACTCGCACGACGCGACCGCGAAGCCCGCGGCCACGATCCGCTCGAACGAGTCCTCGGTGGGGATGCCCGGGGTGAACACCTTGCGGCTGCCGCGCAGGAACCCGCCACCGTGGAAGAACACCACGAGCGGCGCAGCCGCGGCATCCGGCGTCCGCAGATCGAGCGAGAGCGGACGGAAGCCCTCGGGCTGCGCGTAGTCGACCTCGACGAACGCGCGCATCGCGCTCAGTCCCGGAACTGGAACTCGGGCATGAAGACCGTCGCGTACTTCTCGCCCGCGGCGCGCATCACCTCGAAAGGCGGAACGTAGACGCCCTGCGGCTCGTTCAGGTCGGTCTTCTGCCCGATCGCGTGGAAGAAGCGCTCGAAGCCGGCCGTGCCCGCGCCGAACACGGTCGTGGTGTTCTCGATCTTGAACGCGTGCACGATGCCCGCCGGCACGAACGCGAAGTCGCCGGTGGCCAGCGTGGTCTTCGAGTGGTAGTCGGCCTGATCATCCATCCAGACCGAGATCTCACCGTCGACGACGTAGAAGAACTCGTGGGTCTTCAGGTGCGTGTGGGCGGGGATGCGGTCACCCTGACGAGCCTTCATCGTCCACGCGCCGTACTGGTCTTCGGTCTCGTCGCCGGTGAGCAGGATCTCGAACAGCTGGTCGAAGACGAGCGACTTCTCGCCCTCGCCCTCGCCGAGCACGTAGGGCTTCGGCGACGCGGGCAGGATGCCGGCGAACGGGGTCTTCTCGGGGTCGTCGGCGGGGAACGTGGTCATGTGCTTACCTCCTTGTGAAGCTGGTTCAAGTCTCGGTCGCAAGGCGGTGCGAAGGAAGTTCGACCTCCCTCACCGGCATTAGCCTGCGACTAAGGTGAAGGCATGGATGTGCCGATCCACGTCATCCGCTATTTCTGCGTCCTCGCCGAAGAGCTGCACTTCGGCCGCGCCGCCGAGCGATTGCGCATCACGCCCCCGTCGTTGAGTCAGCAGATCAGCCGGCTGGAGGGGCAGATCGGCGTTCAGCTGTTCGACCGCAGTCCCCGCAAGGTCGAGCTGACCGCCTACGGCCGCGACCTGCTGCCGCTCGCGCGACGCGTGCAGGACGACCACGACCAGGTGCTCGCGTGGGCGCGTTCGATCCAGCGCGACCGCGAGGCGCCCAGCCTGCGGGTCGGGGTGGTGGCGGCCGGCGCGGGTGTGCTGACGACCCAGGCCATCGCCACGATGCTGCAGCGCGTGCCGAACGCACGCATCGAGATGCGGCGCCTCGGCTTCTTCGACGTCGTCGACGACCTCGACAGCGGCCGGGCGGACGTGGTGTTCGCCCCGTGGCCGATGCGGCTGCCGCCCCGCGTCCGCGTCGAAGGGCTGTGGAGCGAGGCCCGCGTCCTCGTGGTGCCCGCCGAGCACCGGCTGGCCGCGCGGGAATCGATCTCGATCCTCGAGACGGCCGACGAGACGTTCGTGACCGCGGCCGGTGGCGACCCCGACATCATCGACTGGTGGGTCGTCGATCCGCGCCCTGACGGCTCACGCCCCCGTCGTGGTCCGACCGCGGACAGCGTCGAGGGGCTCCTCGAGCTCGTTGCCGCGGGCGCGGGCGTCAACATCGCCGGCGAGTCCGCCGCGCACCACTACCGACGCGACGAACTCGCCTATGTGCGGATCGACGACATCGACCCCGCCACGATCGTGCTGTGCTCGCTCGCCGACGCGCACAACCCGACACTGCAGGCGTTCCGCGAGACCGCACGTTCGCTATCGCCTATCGCCGACCCCGAGGTTCCCCGGCTGGCGAGCAGCTGATCCCGCTAGCGAGCAGCGTCACACCGGCGTCACACCGGCGTCGCGATGACGCCGGTCTCCTGCCGCCATTCGGTGCGCATCCGCCGCCATTCCTCGCGCCGGCGCGCCTGCTCGTCGGGGTCGGGCACAGGCGACGCCGCCATCAGCACGCGCGTGTAGGGGTTGGCGGGATTGCGCATGACCTCGTCGGCCGGCCCCTGCTCCATGACCTTGCCGCGGTAGAGCACGACGACCCGCTGTGCGAGGAACTCGACGACGGCCATGTCGTGGGCGATGAAGAGGTAGCCCAGGTCGGCGCCCGCCCGCAGATCAGCGAGCAGGTTCAGCACCTGCGCCTGCGTCGAAAGGTCGAGCGCGCTGACGGCTTCGTCGCAGACCACGAGCCGCGGATCGGTCACGAGGGCGCGCGCGATCGCGATGCGCTGCCGCTGCCCGCCTGAGAACTGGCGCGGGTAGCGCTCGCCGGCGGTGCGCGGCAGTCCGACCGACTCGAGCACGTCGGCGACACGCATCCGTCGCTCGGGTGACGGCACCCCGGCGACCCGCAGCGGCTCGGCGATCGCGTCGCCGATCGGGCGCCGGGGGTTCAACGACGAGAAGGGATCCTGGAAGACGGCGCGCAGGTCGCCGTGCAGGCGTCGCCGCTGCGCGGGCTTCGCGCGCGTGATGTCGACCCCCTCGAAGAGGATCTGCCCGCTCGTCACCGGCTGGAGTCCGAGGATCGCCTTGCCGATCGTGGTCTTGCCCGAGCCCGATTCTCCGACGAGCCCGAGGGTCTCGCCGCGCGCGATGGTGAACGAGACGTCGTCGACGGCGGGTGGTGCGTTCTTCGAGTACTGCACAACGAGGTTGCGCACCTCGAGCAGCGGCGCGGTCGTGTCGATCGGATCGGTCACGATGCTCCTCCCGACGTCACGGGCTGACACCACTCCTCCTGGCGACCGCGCACCTCGTCGCGACGAATGCAGCGCACCTGGCCGACTCCGTCGGCGCGCGGCTCGAGCGGAACGGCCGATCGGCACTCCTCCTGCGCGAACCGGCAGCGCTCGGCGAAGCGGCATCCGCTCGGCCATTCGGCCGGCGCCGGGACCTGCCCCGGAATCGACGCGAGGTGGGTGGCGCCGGTCAGCTGCACCGCTGCATGGGGGTCCGCGGCGAGGAGCGCCATCGTGTACGGATGCTCGGGAGCGACCAGAACGTCGCGCACCGAGCCGGTCTCGACGAGCTGACCGGCGTACATGACCGATACCTGGTCGCAGATGTCCGCGACCACGCCGAGGTCGTGCGTGACCAGCACGATCGCCATATCGCGCTCGGCGACCAGATTCCGCAGCAGTCCGAGGATCTCGGCCTGCACGGTCACGTCGAGGGCGGTCGTCGGCTCGTCGGCGATCAGCAGGCGCGGCGTGCCCGCGAGCGCCAGGCCGATCGCGACGCGCTGCGCCATGCCGCCCGAGATCTGGTGCGGGTAGCTCTTCATCACGCGCGGCGGGTCGATGATCCCGACGTCGACGAGCAGCTGCTCCGCAACGTCGCGGGCTTCGCGCTTCGAGACGCCGCGCAGCCGTCGGATGGCGCTGGTCAGCTGCGACCCGACGGTGAACATCGGGTCGAGCGCGCGCGTCGGCTCCTGCGAGATGAACGCGATCTCGTGTCCACGCACCCGCTTCATCGCCGACTCGGATGCCGCGGCGAGATCGACGCCGTCCCACTCGATCGCACCCGACCGCACCGACAGGCCGGGGGTCAGAAGGCCCAGGATCGCGTGCGAGGTGACGCTCTTGCCGCAGCCGGACTCGCCGACCAGGCCCATCACCGTGCCCGGCTCGACGGTGAATGAGACACCCGTCACGAGGTCGGGTCCGTCGTCGACCCCGAGGACGAGATCTCGCACGACCAGGCCGCCAGTCGACGGCTCGTGCTCGACGGTGGACGCCGCGGCAGCCACCGTCGCGTCGGCGGACTCGGGTGTCGCGGCATCCGCAGCGGCACGGCGCTTGCGGCGGCGGAGGGAGATGAGGGGCGGCGGCATCGCGGTGCCGCCGGAAAGCACGTCCGCGAGGGTGTTGGCAGCGATGATGGTGAGCGCGAGCACTCCGCCGGTCGGGATCATCATCCAGGGCTGCTGGAAGATGAACCGCGACGCGGCTTGGATCATGCCACCCCACGTCGGTTCGGGCGGCTGCGGGCCCAGGCCGATGAACGCCAGGCCCGCCTGCACGCCGATCGCGGCGCCGAACAGCAGCACGAATTGGACGATGACGGTGGTCGACATGTTGGGCAGCACGTGTCGCAGGCTGGCCGCCATCGGCTTGACGCCGTCGACGGCGGCGGCCTCGACGTAGAGCTGCTTGTGCAGCGACATCGCCTGGCCGATGAAGACCCGGTAGAGCGCACCGAACAGCAGCACACCGAAGATCGCCATGATCGCGGGCATGTTGGTGCCGACCGCGGCGATCGCGGCGAGGATGATGACCATGCCCGGAAGCGAGAGGACGATCTCGCTGATGCGGCTCATGACCGATTCGGTGCGGGCGCGGCGCGCGGCCCACAGGGTGAGCGGCGTCGTGATCAGCACCGCGACGATGGGCGCGATGAGCGCGATGAGCAGCGTGGGGGCGGCGGCGGTGACGATGCGCGACAGCAGGTCGCGGCCCAGCTCGTCGGTGCCGAGCAGGTGGGCGGCCGACGGTCCTTGCAGCACGGCGGTGAGGTCCTGCTGCAGCGGACCGGTCACCGAGGCGATCACGAGGCCGACGAGCCACACGATCGAGATGACGGCGGCGGGTGAGCGCAACACCCGCAGGTTGACGCGCGCGGTGCGCTTGACCCGGACGATGTTGGTGGTCGAGACGGTCATGCGGCACGCAGCTTCGGGTCGAGCGCGCGAGAGGAGAACTCCAGCGCGAGGTTGACGACGACAACGACGAGGGTCGCGACGAGCACGAGGGCCTGGACGAACGGCAGGTCGGCCGTTCCGACCGCGGCCTGCATCGCCTGGCCGATGCCGGGAAGGGCGAAGAGCACCTCGATGACCACGGAGCCGCCGAACAGGATGATGAACTGCACCGCGACGCTCGCGATGATCGGCAGGCTCGCGCTGCGCAGCGCGTGGACGTAGATGATGCGGTTCGTCGGCGTGCCGACGGCGCGCAGCGTGCGCATGTGCTCCTGGGTCAGCGCCTCCGACATCGACGCACGGGTCTGCCGTGCGATGCCGGCCGCCGCCGTCAGAGCGATGGTGAGCACCGGGAGCACGAGCGATCGCGCCCACGCCTCGGGATTGATGTTGAAGGGGACGAACCCGGTGGCCGGAAGGATCCGCAGCTGAACCGCGAAGAGGTAGACGAGCAGGACCCCGACCCAGAAGACCGGCAGCGAGAGCATGATGCCGGCCGTGGCGGTGATGCCGCGATCGACGGCGCCGCCGCGGACCGCGGCGACCACGCCCATCACGATGCCGAGCACCGCGGAGAAGAGGGTGCCGAAGAGGGCGAGGGCTGCGGTGACGGGCAGCCGCTTCGAGATGTCGTCGGCGATGTTTCGGCCGTCGATGAGCGAGACGCCGAGGTTCCCCTGCAGCACCTGGACCAGCCAGTTCCAGTACTGCACGATCCACGGGTCGTACCAGCCGATGGCCTCGTTGTAGGCGACGACCTCTTCGGGTGTCGCCGTCTGTCCTAGGGCCACGCCGCCGGGCGTCGAACCGGACAGGTGGACGAGGACGAAGGCGAGGAAGGTCGCGATCAGCAGCGTCAGGACGGCGAAGCCGATCCGACGAAGGATGAACACGAACATGGTGGAGCTCCCAGGAGTGCGGCGCCGGCACGGGGCCGGCGCCGCACTATGGTCAGGATGCCGGCTGCAGCGAAGCCAGGATCGGGAAGGACTCGGTGCCCGGGAAGGTGGGCTCCTGCAGCTTCGAGGTGCTGTACGCCCAGGGCGACAGCTGCTCGAAGAGCGGGATGAGCCATCCGGACTCGACGATCGACGAGTTCAGATCGGTCAGCGCCGCCGCCTGCGCGTCGGCGTCGCCGCCGGCCGCACCGTAGGCGCCCACGGCTCCCTGGATCGCGGGGTTCTCGGCGCCGTGGAAGTTCGCGAAGCCGAAGAGCACACCGAACACGTTGCCCGCGGGGTTCGTCCACGTCAACGGGATCGGCCCGCCGATGGGCGTGGTCTGCACGGCGCGGAACAGCTCCTCGGTCGACGACGCATTCACGAGGGTCACGTCGACGCCGATCTCGGCCCAGTACGGCTGGAGGGCCTCGAGGTCGCGCTGGCTGCCCTGGCTGATGTAGAACTCGAACGAGAATCCGTCGGCGTAGCCGGCCTCGGCGAGGAGGTCCTTCGCGCCTTCAGGGTCGTACGCGTACTCGGTCTCGAGCTCGGGGATGTAGCCGGGGCTGTCGGCGGGAAGCGCATTGGCCGTCGGGATATCACCGGGGTGCACAGCGTTGACGTAGGCGTCGCGGTCGATCGCGATCGACAGTGCCTTCCACACGCGGGGATCCGCCCACTGCGGAGCGAGCGAGCCGTTCTTGTCGAAGGGCAGCAGGTTCTGGATGACGCCGCCGTTGGCCACGAGGCCCACTCCCGCCGACTCGACCTGCGACTGCGTGTCGGCGGTGATGTACGCGAGATCGACCTCACCCGAGATGGCCGCGTTGACGCGCGCCTGCGGGTCGAGGATCGGGCGGAACTCGTACGTGTCGAACGGGTAGTCGTCGGTTCCCGCGTAGTCGGCCTTCTTGACCTGCAGGTACGTGTTCCCCTTCACGGTGGCATCCGCATCGATCTCGAGCGGCCCCGAGCCGTCGGGCGTCGCATCGAGGCTCGAGCGGTCGGCGACGCCGTCGGCTCCGACGATCGCGCCGGCCGGCAGCACGAGGTTCGCCTCGAAGCCGGGCTGCGGAGCGGCGAAGACGAGGGTGACGGTGTCGTCGTCGACGACGGTGACGTCGCTGATCTCCTGCTCGCCGCCCTCGGCGAAGCCGCTGTAGGCCGACAGGTCGGGGTCGCCGCGGAAGTCGAGGTTCTGCTTCACGAGGTCGGCGCTGAGGGTCGACCCGTCGGCGAAGGTGGCGCTGGTGTCGAGGTCGAGGGTGAGCTCGGTCTGCTCCTCGTTGTACTCGAAGTTCGTGACGAGGTCGGGCACGACCTGCCCGTCCTCGTCGAGCAGGAAGAGCGAGTCGTAGATGCCCTCGTAGAAGAAACGCTGGCCGCTGCCGTAGCGCAGCGGGTCGTAGCCGAGCGCGGCCGCGTCGGACTCGAGGGCGATGACGAGGCGCGACGTGTCGCTGCCCCCGTCGGTGCTGCCTCCGCCGCCGCCGCCGGTGCAGGCGCTGAGGCCCAGGGCCGCGACGCCGACCGCCGCGAAGGCGACGACGGTGCGGGTGGGACGAATGGTTCGAGACATCTCCATCTCCAATGATCGAAGGTGCTGTGACTGCGGTGTCGGGCCGAGAGCGGGTGCACGGCCTCTGTGTAAAAGGGTTCGCGATGAAAGCGACTTTGGCCAGTTGGAACTACGCGAGATTCGTTAGGCAGCCCCTAACATCACGCGCTGGCGGCCCGCGCGGAGCGGCCGATCGCCGTTCGGCAGCCTCAAAGTCGCGCCCACGCCGTGCGGAACGGTGACCTCGAGAGCAGTGGCGTCCCACGCGACGGCCACACGCCCGAAGGGGGTGTCCACGTGAGCGGTGACCGATTCCAGTCCGCACTCGAGATCCGGTTCGATCACCGTGCGGCGGTATCCGGCGGCGTCGGGACGGATGCCGGCGATGCGGGTGAACAGCCAGTCGTCGACGCACCCGAAGGCGTAGTGGTTCAGCGACGTGGGCTTCGGCGTGCCGTCGGGGGCGATGGCGTCCCACGACTCCCAGATGGTCGTCGCACCGCGGTCGACCTCGTACAGCCACGAGGGAAGGCGGTCCTGCCACAGCAGAGTGCGCGCGAGATCGCGATGACCGGCATCCCACAGCACGTCGAGCAGGTAGGGCACGGAGAGGAAGCCCGTGTCAAGCCGGTCGTCACGTTCGTGAATGAGCTCGACCAGTCGAGTGGCGGTCTTTGTGCGAAGCTGCGCGGGCACCATGTCGAAAGCGAGCGCGACGACGTAGACGCCCTGCAGGCGCACCGGCAAGTCTCCGGCCTCGTCGACGTACTCGCGCGCGAAGGCGGCGCGCACGGCGGTCGCCCGTTTACGGAGCGCGTCGGCGTCATCTCGCCCGAGCACGTCGGCGATGCGCGCGGCGAGCGTGAGAGTCTGCGCCTGGAACATGGGAGCGAGATACTCGCTGGTCAGAGCCGGTGCGATCCCGATCGCCTCGTGGATCGGTCGGCCCTCGATCGTGGACGGCGCGAGCCAGTCGCCGAAGTGCTCGCCCGTGTTGAACAGCAGGGCCTGATCGGCGCGACGGAGCGCGTCGAGCGCGACCCCCTCGAGCGCGGCGGGTAGCTCGGTCTCGGCACGCCGCCGCTGGTACTCGATCCACCGGTCCAGCGCGGACTGGTTCTCTTCGAGCACGCGCGGGTCGCCGTAGCGCTCGTACAGCGCCCACGGCACGAAGGCGATCGCGTCGCTCCATCCCGCCGCGGACGAGATCGCGCTCAGCCCGGTGCCGGTCGCCGCCATCTCGATGTTGTAGGGCGACCACGGGCTGAAGATCGGCACGGCGCCGTCGTCGAACTGGTCGGCGCGGACGTTCGCGAGCCACCGCTCGAGGAACGGGAGCACCATCGCGTTGTTCGTCGCCGCGCGAGTGAACACCTGGATGTCGCCGGTCCAGCCGGCGCGCTCGCGCTGCGGGCAGTCGGTGGGGATCGACAGGAAGTTGCCGCGCTGGCTCCACACCACGTTGTCGTGCAGGCGAGTGATCCGGGCATCGGAGCACACGAACGACCCGGTCTCGGGCAGGTCGCTGCCCAAGACGACGGCGACGATGTCGGCGGGATCGAGATCGCCGTCGAGACCGCGCACGCGTGCGTAGCGGAATCCGTGGAACGTGAAGGTCGGCTCGTACGTCTCGACGGCGTCGCCGCGCGGCACCCAGACGTCGGTCTGCTCCTTGTTGATGCCGTCGATGTTCGTGAACCACGATCCGTCGGGCAGCAGCGCCTCGGTGTGCTCGATCGTGATCGGCCGACCCGGCTGCGGCGATCGCAGCGACAGCCGGACGCGGCCGACGAGAACCTGCCCGAAGTCGACGATCGTCCCCTCGTCGTCGCGGCGCACCTCGACGGGCGCGAGCTCGCGCACGCGCCGGACGGGTTCGCCGGTGAACGGCACGAGCGCCCCGGTCTCGGTCGGGATCACGGATGCCGCATCCCACCCCGAGTCGTCGAATCCGGGTGCGCTCCAGCCCTGCGGATCGAGGCGCGCGTCGTAGCGCTCGCCCACGAACAGGTCGGCGTATGTCCACGGGCCGGGCGTGCATCGCACGCCCTCGCCGGAGCCGATCACCGCCGACGTGCCGTCGGCATACTCGACGTGCAGCTGCCAGATCGCGGACGTACGAGCCCCGAACTGGGCGCTCGAGCCCGTCAGTCCGATGCGCCCAGACCACCAACCGTCGGCAAGGGCGACGCCCAGCACGTTCGCATCCTCGACCAGCAGGTCGGTGACGTCGTAGCACTGCACGCTGATGCGGTGCGCGTACGAGTCGAACCCCGGCGCCAGCACCTCGTCGCCCACCACGCGGCCGTTGAGTCGCGCCTCGTACACGCCGCGGGCCGAGGCGTAGAGGCGCGCCCGCGTGATTCGACCCCCAAGCGCAAATTCGTGACGGAGCAGCTGGACGGGCCGCAGCCGCTCCGCGGGCGGGGTGTCGGGGCCGGTGCCGCGGATCCAGTCGAGCAGCTCCCACCGCTCGGCGATGTCGTCGGTCTGCACGGGCTCCACCCACGACGCCGCCCAATCGGCCGGATCGAGCAGACCGACGCCGAACGACGATGCCGCCCACTCCCCCTCGCCGCAGCGCACGCGCCACGAGTAGACGCCAGTCGAACGGAGCGGCTCGCCGTCGTAGACGATCGGCGCAGCGCCCTTCGTGCCCGACGCGTTCCAGACCGGCCCTCTCGCGTCGCGCACCTCGATCTCGTATGCGTCTGCGTCTGCACGCCACGTGAACCGCGGATGCCGTGTACCGACGGCGATCGGCGCGGCGAGGTGCTCGACGCGCAGGTCGCGGCATCCGGTGCTCATCGGGTCACCGGAACCGCGTCGTCAGCTCGCCCACGCCCTCGATCGTCGACACGAGGGTCTCGCCGGGGCTCAGGAACCGCTTCGGGGTGCGGGCGTTGCCGATGCCCGACGGCGTGCCACTGAAGATGATGTCGCCCGGTAGGAGGCTCGCGACCGCCGACAGCCGCACGATGAGCTCGGGGATGTCGTAGATCATCCGAGACGTGCGGGAGTCCTGCATCGTCTGGCCGTCGATCGCGCACGAGATGGCCAGATCCGCCGGGTCGTCGAACTCGTCGGGGGTGACGACCCACGGGCCGGTCGGCGAGAACCCCGGATGCGACTTGGCGAGGCTGAACTGCGGGCGGGTGCCCTCGAGCTGCGCGACGCGCTCGGACAGGTCCTGCCCGACGGTGAAGCCCGCGACATGGTCCCATGCGTCTTCGCGCGCGATGCCGTGCCCGCCACGTCCGATGACGACGACGAGCTCGACCTCCCAGTCGACGTTCCCCTCGGGGAGGGTCACGGTCGCGTCGGGGCCGGTGAGACTCGACGGGAACTTGGTGAAGGTCACGGGCAGGCTGTCGGGCGGGTAGCCGGCCTCGTCGGCGTGCTCACGATAGTTGACGCCTATCGCGAACACCTGCGGCGGACGCGGCACCGGAGCGCCCAGATCGGTGCGCGCGAACGCCTCGCCCGAGGCATCCGTCACCGTCTCCGCCCACGCGCGGAACCCGGACCAGTCGCCGTACGCCGACATCGGGTCGGGCCCGAAGCGACCGTCGGACGCTGCCGCGACGTCGACCGCCGTCTCGTCCGAAGTGATCAGGACGAGGCGGCCGCCGAGGTTCGCAATCCTCACCAGTCCACCCGCTGCGGCGCGGGCTCGCCGTAGCGGTCCTCCCACGAGACGACCCGGTTGCGCAGCACGCCGATGTTCTCGATCTCGGCCTCGACGACATCGCCCGGCTGCAGGTAGAAGTCGAACGGGTTCTTCTGGATCGCCGCGACGCCCGAGATGGTGCCGGTGGTGATGAGGTCGCCCGCCGAGAAGATCTGCGGCGAGTGATAGGCGACCAGGTGAGGCCACTGGATGCGGGTCTGGTTGGTGTTGCCCTGCTGGCGCACCTCGCCGTTGACGCGCAGCTGCATCGACAGGTTGTGCATGTCGCCGATCTCGTCCTTCGTGACGATCCACGGCCCGATCGGGCAGAACGTGTCGATGCCCTTCGAGAACGAGAAGACGCCCGACTCCATCTCCTTGCGCTGGATGTCGCGCGCGGTGATGTCGTTGAAGATCGTGAAGCCGGCGATGTGCTCCTCGGCTTCGTCCGCGTCGAAGAACTTGCCGCCCTTGCCGATCACGATCGCCATCTCGAGCTCGTAGTCGAGCTCCTTGGTGAGGCCTTCCGGGTAGACGATGTCGTCGTCGGGGCCGATGATCGCGTCGAGGTTCTGGAAGAACACGATGCCCTTGTGCACCGGGTGCGACCAGTCGACCGCCTCGAGCTCGGTGTGGTGATCGAGGAAGTTGCCCGCGGTGTGGAAGAACTTCTTGGGTCGGATCGGCGCCTCGAGCTTCACGTCGGCATACGCCAGACGTTCGCCCGTCTCGGCGACCTTGCCGTCGCGCTCGAAGTACTCGCGGGTCGAGGGCACGTCGAGCTCGATGACGACGCCTTCCTCGAGTTCCAGACGGCCGACCCGGCCGCCGTCGAAGGTGATGAGCTTCATGATGTCTCTCTCTTTCTGCGTTTCGTCTCGCTGCGCTCGCTCAACAACCGGAGGTCACGCGCCGACCATGTTGAATCCGCCGTCGGCGAGCATGTAGCCGCCCGTGAGATGTGCCGCCTCGTCGGTCGCGAGCCACAGGCAGGTGCCCGCGACGAACTCGGGGGGCGGGATGTGGCCCATCGGCGTCTGCGAGATGAGCACCTCGCGCCGGCCGCTCTTCCAGTCCTCGCGCTGCAGCAGCCGCTCGGTCTCCATGAAGCCGGGGGCGAAGGTGTTGACGCGTACGGCGGGGGCGAACGCCTTGGCGTACGACTTCGTGATGCCGAGGATGCCGTACTTCGCCGCGGCGTACTGGGGCGCGCGGGGCGAACCGCGCACGATCACGGTCGAGCCGACGTTGACGATGTTGCCGTGGCCCTGCTCGAGCATCCGCTCACCGAACTCGTGCGTCATCAGCAGCGTGCCCTTGACGTCGATGTCGATCACGGCATCGAGCGACTCCTGCGTGAGCTCGCGCCACGACATCTGCTCGCTCGAGACATCGCCGACATTGTTGACGAGCACGTCGAGGGTGCCGAACGCCTCCCACACCGCATCCGCCATCGCCTTGATCTGATCCCAGCTGCCGATGTTCGCCTGCACCAAGATGCCGTCGCTGCCCGCCTCGCGGATGCGCTCGAGCGTCTTCTCGGCGCCGGCGCGCGAGCTGTTGTAGTGGACGGCGACCTGGGCGCCCTCCTGCGCCGCGCGCACGGCGATCTCGGCGCCGAAGCCGGTGCCGGCTCCGGTCACGAGCACGGTCTTGCCCGCGAAGCGCGGGAAGATCTGGGTGTCGGCCATTTCTGCCTCCTCGAAGGGGGTCGGGTCAGACGAGCGTGCGCCCGCCGTCGATGTACATGACGTGTCCGGTGACGAAGCCGGCGTGCTTCGACGACAGGAAGAGCGCAGGCCCGGTCAGCTCGTCGGTCGTGCCCAGCCGCCCCGCGGGCACCTGGCTCTCGAGCGCTTCGCGCTTGCCCGGCTTCGACAGGTGCGCGGCCGTGAGCGGCGTCTCGATGTAGCCGGGGGCTAGCGCGTTCACCGTCACACCGTGCGGAGCCCACTCGTGCGCCATGACGCGCAGCAGCTGGTTGATGCCGCCCTTGCTCGCGGCATACGGGCCGTGGGAGTGGTGAGCGAGCAGGCCGGAGACACTCGACAATGCCAGCACACGACCGTGACCCTGCGCGACCATGTGTCGACCGGCGGCCTGGGCGAGAGCGAACACGGTCGAGAGGTTCACGCGCAGGATCCGGTCCCACTCGTCCTCGGTGAAGTCGAGGATCGGACGGCGGTCGTTGATGCCCACGGCGTGGAGCAGCACATCGAGGCCGCCGAGCGCCGCGATCGCGTCGTCGACGACGCGCGTCCCGGATCCGTGCACGGTGAGGTCGGCGACGATCGGCGTGATCGACCCGTCGGACTCGCGAACGAGGGCGTCGAGCGCCGACTCGTCGCGGTCGACGACGGCGACGGATGCTCCGGCGCGGGCGTAGGCGAGCGCGCAGGCTCCACCGATGCCCCCCGCGCCGGCGACGAGCACGCGGGCGCCGTGGAGTCCGAGCCAGTCGTCCCGGTCCGCCATCTCGTCTCCTTCGTTGGATGTTCACTAGTTGAAAGCAGTTTTCGTGAAATGAATGTAACGTTGGGTCTACGAGGTTGTCAAACGTTCACGCATGGAGGAGGAACCGTGGCCCCACGCATCCGTCCGCTGCGTCCTGAAGAACTGGATCTCGCCCAGCGCGAGGTGTACGACGCGATCACCTCCGGACCCCGTGCCCGAGCGGTCGTTCCGCCCACGGCCGCCGACGGATCGCTGCGCGGCCCGTTCGATGCGATGCTGCGGTCCCCCGCCGTCGGCTCGGCCCTGCAGGCCCTCGGCGCCGCCCTGCGCTACCGGTCCGCGCTGACCGACCGCGAGCGCGAGATCGCGATCCTGCTCGTCGCCGCGCACTGGGCGAGCGCATTCGAGCGTGACTACCACGAGGAGATCTCGCGCGCCCTCGGCTTCACCGAGGACGAGCTTGCAGGCCTGCGGCGCGCGGATGCCTCGGTCTTCGCGGATCGCGAGGCAGAGGTCGCACTTGCGGTCCTCGGCATGTGCGACGGCGATCTCGACGATGCGCAATGGAGCGCGGCGATCGAGGCCCTGGGAGAGGGCGTGGTGTTCGAACTGTCGACCTTCGTCGGCTACTACGCGACGCTCGCACTCCAGCTGCGCGTGTTCCGGGTGGACGGATGACCAGGACGACGGTGACTCTTCTCGGTACGGCCGGCGGACCGGGCGGGCATGCACGGCGGGCCGGAATCGCGACCCTCGTGCGCGTCGGAAAGCGCGGCTACCTCTTCGATGCCGGCGACGGTGTCTCACACCAGCTCGCGCTCGCGGGTCTACCCATCGGCGATGTCGACCTGGTTCTGCTCACCCACCTCCACGACGATCACACGTCAGGACTTCCGGGGCTTGTGAGCTTCCGCCAGACGATGCGGCAGGAGCCGCTGACGATGATCGGCCCGCCGGGAACCACCGACCTCCGCACCGGCCTTCTCGCCTTCCTCGCGACGAACACGGCGATCCGCGGTGCGGAGTCCCTCAGCTTCCCGCCGCTCGACGAGACACTCGTCACCCATGAGGCTCGTCCCGGCGTCGTGTGGCAAGACGATGACGTGCGGATCACCGCCGTCGAGAACAGCCACTACGCACTGACCGACTTCGGCTCGACTCACGAGTCATACGCCTATCGCTTCGACGGGCCGGATCGATCGATCGTACTCACCGGCGACACCGGCGAGAGCGACGCGGTCGTCCAGCTCGCCCGGGGCGCCGACCTGCTGCTGTGCGAGATGGTGACCGAGCGGGATGCCGCAGCAGTGCCGCCGCCGGTGCGCGAGCACATGCGCGCCGAGCACCTCAGCCCGGCGCAGGTCGGCCGGCTCGCTGCCGCGGCCGGAGTGAGCGCCGTCGCGCTCACGCACTATTCGGAAGCATCCGCTGCCGATCTCGAGGCGATCGCGGCGGAGTTCGACGGCGAAGTCGTCGCCGGTGAGGACCTGATGCAGCTATGACGGTTTGCACCGATACGACTCCGTCCAATACGGTTTCGGCTGATGAAAGCTGAGTCGGGCGAGAAGTCGAACCGCTATCGCATCGAGGCGCTGGCGAAGGGCCTCGACGTGCTGCGCCTGTTCGACGAGAGCACCACGTCGCTGAAGCTTCGCGAGATCTGCGATCGCACCGGCATCCCCATGCCGACGGCGTTCCGCGTCGTCGCGACGCTCGAGGAGGAGGGGTTCGTCGAGCGGCTGCCTGACGGGGCGATCCGGCCTGGCGTCTCGGTGCTCACCCTCGGGTCGGCGGCGCTACGCGGCTCGAGCCTCGTGCAGATCAGCGAGCGCCCGCTGCTGCACCTCGCCGAAGCCACCGGCGAGACCGTGAACCTCGGCGTGCTCCGCGGGGCGGACGTGCTGTATCTCGCGCGCATCCGCAACGCCGATCTCGTGACCGCGAACATCCAGGTCGGCTCCACACTGCCCGCGCCGCTCACATCGATGGGCAAGCTGCTGCTCGCGTACCTCGACGAGGATGCCGTGCGCGAGCGCCTCGCCGACTTCGACTTCACCCGAGCCGCCGGCCCGCGGGCGCCGCGGTCGATCGACGAGCTCCTGCCGCGGCTGGCCGAGACCCGTGCGCAGGGCTTCGCCGTGCAGGACGAAGAGGTGGCGGCGGGTCTGCGCTCGGTGTCGGCTTCGGTGTTCGGCCGCGGCGACGGACCCGAGGGCGCGATCAACATCGCCGTCGCCACGTCGCGGCACACCGTGGACGACCTGCGGGGTCCGCTCCTCACTCGGGTGCGGGCGACCGCGGACGAGATCTCAGTGCGGCTGCGCGCTGTCTGAGCGGTCCGTCGCGCGCTCAGTCCGCGCGGGGCGTAGCGTCGGTGTCGACGGGAGGACCGATGACCGACTGGAATCCGAAGGACCTGGCCACACTCGACAGCGGCGACGAGGTGGAGGTGTCCTCGCGCCGACGCGACGGCAGCCTGCGCCCATACGTCACCATCTGGGGTGTGCGGCTGGGGAACGACTTCTACATCCGCTCTGCGTACGGCGCCGGGAGCGGCTGGTATCGGCGGGCTCTTGCCGCCGACTCGGGCAGCATCCGGGGCAGCGGCGCGACCGTCGACGTCACCTACGAGACGCTCGATGCCTCCGATGATCTGCACGCCGACATCGACGCCGCCTACCGTGCGAAGTTCCGTGCCTACGCCGACGACATCGTGAACACGGTGGTGGGGCCGGATGCCGCGCACGTGACACTGCGGGTGACTCCGGCGCGCTGAGATCGGGGCTACGCGCCGATCGCCTCGCGCTCGCGCCGCTCGTCGCGGGCCAGCGCCCACTCGTAGCGGTCGAGGCGGAAGCGCACGTAGAAGATGAGGAAGAAGATCACCACGCCCATCGCGACCCACGGGCCGATGGCGCGCATGATGACGAACTCCGACGCGGTCGACACCGTCAGGTGCCAGCCCTCCCACGCCGAGATCGACAGCTCTGCGAGCGCCCACACGAGCGTGATGTGCGCGGCCACCCGCCGATAGACAGGATGCTCGGCGGTCAGGCGCCGGTAAGGCGTCACGAGCGGCATGAGGTGCACGGCGAGCGGTCGGCGCGTGAACGCGGTCACCCCGACGGCGATCGCGATCAGCGCGCTGAGCGCGACACCCACCCCGAAGTACACGACGTGCGACTGCGTGAGCACACCCGCGATCGCCTTGACGACGGCGTACCCGAGCGACAGCGGCAAGAGGATGCCGACGCCGTATCCGAGGCGTCGGCGGACGACGATGAGCACGATGGTGAGTGCACTGGCCGCGATCATCGCGGTGATGAGTCCGAACCACCGGTCTGCGAGCAGGAACACCACCATCGGCAGCAGCGAGGTGACCGCGGTGACGAAGCCCGGGCGGCGGAGGGTGATGGCGGGAGTGGACATGATCTGCACCTGCGTTCGGTCGAGGTACGTCCCAGTCTCGAGATGCGACGGTCGCGCGGCCTCCACCGATCGGTGGAGCGCGCGTCGTACATGTGGGCTACGACTCGAGGACCCGCTCGCCGCCGATCCACACTCCGCGCACGGCACGGGAATGCGAGACTTCGCGAGTGGGGTCGCCATCGACGAGTACGAGGTCGGCGCGCAGACCCGCAGCGATGCGGCCGCGATCGGTGAGACCGAAGACGTCTGCCGCGGTCGACGTGGCTCCGCGCAGCGCGTCGACCGGCGAGAGGCCCGCCGCCACGAGACGCGCGAGTTCGTCGTGCACCGATGCGCCGAACGGAACGCGGAATGGGACGCTCGCGTTGTCACTCGCATCGGTTCCGACGAGCACCGGCGCGCCGGCGTCGCGGAAGGCGCGCACCGCACTCTGCGCGAATCGGTACTTCAGCCGGGCCGCCGGCACGAGTGCGCCGAGGATCCTCATGCGCAGCGACCCGCCGATCGCCGACGCCGTGCCGTCCATCATGCAGAGGGTAGGTATGACGGCGGGGCGCGCAGCGGCGATGAGGCTGCGCATCGTTGCGCCGATGTCGCCGTTCAACGGCGTGTGGGTGACGATGTCCACGCCGCCGTCGAGAGCCGAGCGGAGTGTACGCAGGCTGACGATGTGGGCGATCGCTATCAGGCCGGCGGAGTGCGCCTCGGCAGCGAGCGCTGCCACCGTCTCCGTCG
>JAUIBG010000189.1 GCA_030428165.1 Actinomycetes bacterium | reverse complement strand
CACGTCAGGGTGACGTCCGTGACGACGCCGTTCGAGTCCCGCCTGGCCGTGAGCGGCGTGCGCGTGTTCGGCAAGGCGACGGGGCAGCGTCCCGCCGCGGCCGCGTGCGAGGCGACCCGGGTCGACGAGTTGTCTGCTCGTGTCGAGTGGGCGCCCGTCGACGGCGACCACGGCTACAACGTGCGCTTCGGGTCCGCTCCCGACAAGCTCTACCGGAGCTGGCAGGTCGGCGGCTCCGAGACCAGCCTCGACGTGCGGTCGCTGAATGCTGGGGCGGAGTCCTGGTTCGCCGTTGACGCGTTCAACGCCAGCGGCGTGACACCGGGATTGGCGGTGGTCGCCCGGCGCTGACCTGCAGGGCGCCGAGTCGAGCCCAGTGCAGTCGGGCGCGGAGTCGCTCCGCGCCCGACTGTTCGCGCTCAGACGAGCGTCGCGCCGAACGTGAAACGACCGGGCTCGACATCGACCGAGCGGCCGTCCGGCAGGACGAGCGTGCCCTCGCACGATGCGGGCGAGTCGATCTCGACCTGGAGCCGGTCCCCGTCGAGGCGCCAGTCCACCGAGATGCGACCCCGAGGGGTGTCGTGGTGTCCCCGCGCCCACGTCACGCGACGGTCGGGATGCGGGGCGACGACGAAGCTCGCCCAGCCCGCCGAGCCGTCGGCCTGGCGAAGCCCGAGGGTGTGGGTGTGCAGGAACCGGGCCACCGCGCCCTTGCTGTAGTGGTTGAGCGACTCGTGCGGGGTGCCGTCGCGGTCGATGCCGTCCCAGTCCTCCCACACCGTCGTGGCTCCCCGGTCGACCATCGTGAGCCACGAGGGCTCGGTGCGCTGGAACAGCAGGCCGTACGCGACGTCGGCGTAGCCCGCATCGGCCAGGGCCGGCAGGAGGCGTCCGGTCGCGAGGAATCCGGTCGTCAGGTGGTTGCCCGCCTCGTGCACGAGCTCTGCGAGGCGCGCAGCTGCGGCGCCCTCCTGGTCCGCAGGGATCAACCCGAACGACAGTGCGCGCGCGTACGACGCCTGAGTGTCGGTCGCGGTGCGGCCGTCGCCGGCGAGGAACTCGGTGCGCCACGCGTCGAGGATCTGCTCGGCGGCAGCGGCATAGCCGGCCGCCTGCGCGCGCTTGCCGAGCACCTCGGCTGCCTTGGCGAGCGTCGCCGTCGAGAGATACAGATACGCCGTGCCGACCTCGCCCTTGTCCGCCATGAACCACTCCATGGGGTTGTCCTGGATGGGATTCGCCCGGGTGCCATCGGCCTTGCGCGGCACAGGCTCCGTCCACTCGCCCCAGTGGAAGGAGCCGTCCCAGAGGAACTGCTCGTGGGGGAGCGGCTCGGCAGAGCGCTGCTGGCGGCTGTGGTGCCGAGCCGTGCGCGCGTTCTCGCGCGCCCACTCGACCCATCGCACCATCGCGTCCCAGCTCTCCGCGAGCACCGCGGCGTCGCCGTAGCTGAGGTACATCTCCCAGGGGACGAGCACCACGGCGTCGCCCCATCCGGCAGAGCCGGTCATCATCGCGAACTGGTCGTCCAGGTGAAGCTTGATGCGCCTGCCGTCGGGCGAGAAGTTGGCGATTCGCCCGTCGGGGAGCTGGTCGTCGCGCACCGACTGCAGCCACTTGCGCGTGAAGCCGGAGACGTCGTAGAGCCTCGTCGCCGTCGGCGCGAACACCTGGTAGTCGCCGGTCCACGCGAGCCGCTCGCGCGTGGGGCAGTCCGTGGGGACGTCGACGGCGTTGCCCCTGAAGCTCCAGTCGGCGATCGCATGCAGGCGGTTGACGTCCTCGTTGCTGCACTCGAATGAGCCGGTCGGCTCGAGATCGGTGTGGACGATGCGCATCGCCACCGTCGATGGATCGAAAGAACCCTCGGTGCGCGTGACCCTGACGTACTGGAAGCCGTGGACGGTGTGGCGCGGCTCGAACACTGCGGAGGTGCCGTCCGAGATGACGACGTCGTGCTGGGCGAATGCGACGGCCGGCTCGCCGGGCCGGTGCGAGTCGAGGTGGCTGAGGTCGAGATCGCCGCCGGCGCTCGCGAACTCGCCGTAGTCGATGTCCGTGCGGGTTCCGCGAGGGCCAAGATCGGTGACCGAGACCCAGCCCGAGGCGTTCTGGCCGAAGTCGAGCACCCATGCGCCGGGGCCGACGCTCCAGTGCCGCACCGCCGAGCGGGTCTCGATGACGCGCACCGGCGGGGCGGGCGACCAACTGATCGGAGGCGCGTCGTCGATGCTGGCGACGGCGTGGGTAGCGGGGCCGCACGGAGCGAGGAGGTCGGTGATCTGGCCGTCCATGAGGTCCGCCGCGATGATCCGCGACGGGTGGACGGTCCACGTGCCGTCGGAGGCAATCACCCTGGTCGAGCCGTCGGTGAGCTCGAGGTGCAGCTCGGCGCGGATGCCAGGGGTGTCGCCCCAGTGTGCCGGCAGGCGGAACGCGCCCACCTGGCCCAGGTACCACCCGGCGGACAGCGTGATGCTCAGCGAATTCTCATCCGGGCCGATGAGGCTCGTGACGTCGTAGGCCTGCGCGTGCAGCGTGCGGTCGTAGGACGTCGTGCCAGGGGCGAGCTCGGTGGTGCCCACGCGCCTGCCGTTGATCGCGGCGTCGTAGACGCCCAGCGCGGTGGCGTAGAGGCGTGCGCGCACGACGGTGGCCGGCACGTCGAACGACGTGGAGAAGATGTGGGCGGGCAGGTGACCGCGCCGCACATCGGCGCCGGCGGGCGCCGCGATCCACGCGGCGCGCCAGTCCTCGTCGAGGAGGCCGCACTCGAAGTCGTGCCAGTCCGAGGATGCGCCGCCCTCGGCCCGCGCGACGCGCCAGCGCACCTGCGCGCCGCTCGCGAGCGGCTCCCACGGCCACTCCAGGGACAGCTGTGCCGCGGTCACCCGGCGAGCCTCGAGGTTCGTGTCGTCGACGGTTGCCTCGATCACGTACCCGGTCGTCGCATCATCGCCACGCCCAGGGGTCCACGTGAGCGTGGGCGTCGCGGACGACACCGGGAAGGAGTCGCCGCCGGCGTCGATCCTGAGCCTGTGCGGGGTCGTGTCGTCGGGTTGCGCGAGTGTCCCGTGGGAGGTCTCGTGCGATGCGGTTGCGGGTCCGGCCTGCGTCGACGTCACCATGTCTCCTTTGCCGTGGTGTCGGGTCCAGCCGCGCGGCTGGCGATGCGCCGTGCCCGGCGCGTGCTCCTCGACAAAGTGTAACCACAGTGGTTACATAATCGCTAGCGGGCAGTGTCGCCTGGCGCGATATGTTGGTGCCTTCCCGAGGACGAGAGGCGTGGGTGTGACGATCGAGGAGCCGGTGCGCCAGAAGCGCACGCGCGGTCCCAGCAAGGCGACGCCCGCGCGCCGCGCCCAGCTCGTCGAGGCGGCGCTCGAGAGCTTCGCCGAGCACGGCTTTGAGCGCGCCTCCCTGCGCGACATCGCCGCGCGGGCGGGAGTCACGCACGCCGCCGTTCTGAGGCACTTCGGCAGCAAGGAGGAGCTGCTGCTGGCCGCCCTTGAGCGCCGCGACGAGGAGAACAACTCGGTCATCGCCGAGTTGAAGGCCCGGGAGGCGACTCGGCAGGAGTACCTCGAGACGATCCACGGCGCCGAGTTCGACGACCCCGCCCAGCAGCGCAACTGGCTCGCACTGAGGATTGCCGCCACGAATCCGGAGCACCCCGCACATGAGTACTTCGAACGTTCGTACAACCGCACGCGCAGCTACTTCCGCGACAACGTTGTGGAGGGTGAGCCTGCCTTCGGGCTCACCGCTAGCGACAAGGCGACGCTCATGATGATGCTGATGGACGGCGCTCGCATCCAGTCGATCCAGTCGGGCACGCACGACGCGTTCCGGCTCGTCGACATCGTGCTTGGACTCGTCGAGGGCCCGTCCGACGACGAGGAGGCGGCGCCGTAGCCGCTGAACGGTGTGTACGATCGTACACATGCAGGACTCG
>JAUIBG010000188.1 GCA_030428165.1 Actinomycetes bacterium | reverse complement strand
CATGATCCTGGGCGTCGGCATTGGCGCGGCGATCGTGTACTCCCTCGAGGAGTTCGGCTTCGCGACGCCGACCGTGCCGTGGGCATGGCTGGGCATCTACGCGGTCGGCGCGTTCGTCGCAGGCATCGTGGCGGCCATTTGGCCCGCCTGGCGGGCGTCGAGGATGGACATCCTCGAGGCCATCGCCACGGACGGCTAATCACTCGGGACGCTGCGGCCCCGGGCGTGCGGACTCTCGAGTCCGCGCCCCGGGGCCGCAGTCGCGTCCGGGCCGTTTGCCACACCCGCTACCCCCCGCCCGCGTCTCCACTTGCCGCACCCGCTGCCGCACCCCCGTGCCACGTCCCAGGGTCCGATTTGCGGCAATATGCGCCCTATTGGTCGGTGAGGGCGAACAATTCGGACTCACGTGCGCGCTAGTGAGCGCTGAGTGCGGACACGGAGCGTCCACACGTCGAGCGAGCGTCGGCAGCGCCACAGCTCAGAGGACGACCGCTCCCAGACGGTGAACCTGCACGTGAGTACCAATGGGACGCACGTGAGTCCGAATTGTCCGCACGCTCGTCACAGAGGGACGCGGAAACGGGCAAATCGGACGCGAGCGTGGGGCGACGGGCTCGGCGCGGGAGTGGCGCGCCGGTGTGAGGCGGCGAGGCGCGTGGAGCGGTCCTTGGCTAGATCTCGATGCCAACTGCGACGGGCTCGGGTACGAGCGTGATTCCGTATGCGTCGCGGACGCCGTCGCGGATGCGGCGAGCGAGGGCGACGATCTCGTCGGCGGTCGCGCCTCCGCGGTTGGTCAGCGCGAGCGTGTGCTTGGACGACAGCGCCGCGCGCGAGCCCTCGAGGGCGAACCCCTTGGCGAAGCCCGCGTGCTCGATGAGCCACGCGGCGGACGTCTTGGCCATGCCGTCGGCGGCGGCCGGATAGGCCGGTGCACCGGCGGGCACCTCGTCGACGGGCACGACCGGGTTGGTGAAGAAGGACCCCACTGACCACGTGTCGTGGTCGGCCTCGTCCAGCACCATGCCCTTGGACGCGCGCAGCGCGAGCACTGCTTCCCGTACGTCGACGATCGGCACCCTGGCACCCTCGTGGACCCCGAGCGCCGACGCGAGCTGCGCGTACCTGATGGGCGCGGACAGGCTCGCCATCCTGGTGTGGAACTCGACGGACAGCACCACGTAGCGCGGCGTGGATCCGCCCACGGCGCCGATGCTGCGCTTGAAGACCGAGTCGCGGTAGCCGAAGTCGCAGTGCGCCCAGGCGAAGGTGCGGATGCGGTTCTCGGCGCGGTCCCAGGTGCGCACCGAGGAGACGATGTCGCTCACCTGCGCGCCGTAGGCGCCGACATTCTGGATCGGGGTCGCGCCGGTCGACCCGGGGATGCCCGAGAGCGCCTCGAAGCCGCTCCACTCGTGCTCCACCGCGTGCGCCACCAGCGAGTCCCACCGGAAGCCGGAGGTCGCGGTGATCGTGAGGCCGCCGCACGCGCCGTCGTTGACGAGGGACACCTCCTGGCGCGTGTCGCGCACGACCAGCCCGTCGAAGCCGTCGTCGGACACGACGACGTTGCTGCCGCCGCCGAGCACGAGCACGGGAGTGCCAGCCGCATCGGCGCCGCGCACCGCGTCCACGAGCTCCTGCTCGGACGCGGCGTCGACCAGGCTGCCGACGGGTCCGCCGATCCGCAGCGTGGTGAGCTGGTCGAGGCGGGTCACGCGGTCCAGCGTAGTCGCGCCGAGGAGCGCCCGGACGTCGCGCGGGTCAGGACGCGACGCCCTCGAGCGTGCCGGTGACCTGGCCTGTCTCGTCGTAGACGTAGCAGTCGATCTCGCGGTCGTCGTTCTCGTCCCATGTGGTCTGGTTCGGGTAGAAGTAGCCGTAGTAGTACACGGACTCGTCCCACGGGATGCCGATGAAGTCCTCGAACGCGTCGTAGCACTGCTCGTCGCCGGTGGACTGGATCGCGTCGTCGCCCGGGTACTCCGACTCGGTGAAGGTGTACGTGAAGTAGACCTCGCCGTCGTGGGGCTCCGAGCACGGGACGACCGACACGGTCGAGTACTCGGTGTCCTCGAGGTTGTCGGCGATGCAGTCGCCGGGAGCGATCGAGAAGATGTCGACGCTGCCGCCCTCGACGACCTCGTTGGTGTCGTCGTCGCGGACGGCGTCCTCGGCGAAGAGGTCTCCGAAGGTCGAGCACCCCGCAGCGGTGGCGGCCACGAGCGTGGCGACCGCGAGCGCGGAGGCGGTCCTGGTGAGGTTCATGGTCGTGCTCCCTTGAGTCTGCAGCGGTGCGGCCCGGACGCGCGCGGCGCCCGCTCCCCCGAACAGAGAGTCCCCCGCCGTGAGCCTATGACGCGGACGCCGCTGGCGCTAGACCCGCAGGGGCGTCCGTGGCACGCGCTGGAGCGGGAAGCCTGTGCACCCTGCCCGCCAGCGCGACGATCGTGATCGAGCACGCGGCGAGCGCGAGAAGCGCGAGGCGCAGGTCGATGAGGTGGGTGAGGGCGCCGACGGCCTGGGGCACGAGCAGCTGCGCGATCGTCGAGAAGCTCGCGACGGCGGCGACGGTCGCGGCGGCGCGGCGCGGGTCGTCGGCGGCAGCCGAGGTGACCAGCGGCACGACGAGCGCGGCGCCGATGCCCCACAGCACTGCGGCGGCCGGCATGGCCCAGGCCCACGGCAGCAGCGCGAACGCCACCAGGCCGAGCGCGGAGGCGCCTCCCGCCGCGGCCAGGGCGCGCGACCGTCCCAGGCGCCCGATGATCGGGGCGCCGGCGAGCCGCACCGTCACCATCGCGATGACGAAGAGCCAGTACACGAGGTCGCCGACGGACTCCGTGACGGCGAACGAGTCGACCATGGAGATCGCGATCCACTGCGACGCCGACATCTCGACTGCCGACCCTGCGAAGGCGATCGCGCCCAGCAGCAGCACGTAGCGGTCGCGATACTCGTGCCGGGCCGTGCCGAAGGGACCGCCGAGACCGGCGTCGACGCCGACGGGATTCGGGTCCAGCACGGCCCACCGCACGAAGCTCAGGCGCACGGCGGTGACGACCACAGCGGAGACCACAAGGTGAACGGAGGCGGACACGCCCAGATGCGAGACACCGGCCCCGACAAGCAGCCCGAGCGCGAGCCCGATCGAGAAGCCCGCGTGGAACTGAGGCATCAGGGTCTTGCCAGCCGCGCGCTCGACCACCGCGCCCTCGGCGTTCATCGCGATGTTCGACAGGGCGAGCCCCGCGGTGACGCCCACCTGCGCCACGGCCAGGAGCGGAAGGGATCCGAGCGCGATCGAGCCGGAGATTGCCATCGTGGCGACGGTGAACAGCAGGGAGCCGGCGACGATCGCCCGGCCGCCGCCGATGCGCTGGATGATCCACCCGGCGAACGCCACCATCGCAAGCGAACCGACCGCGCCCACGGCAATCACCGTCGCGAGCGCGGCATTCGAGATTCCCAGTCCGTCGCGGACCGAGGGCAGGCGGGACAACCAGGCCGCGAGCCACATTCCCATGGCGATGAACTGCACCATCGTGCCGATGCGACCGCGGGCGATGCGTGCGGGCGAGTAGCGGACCGGGTCTCCCGTCGTCACTGTCACGGAGTGCCCCCTTCGTCCGCCCGTCGCCTCGAAACGTTTCGAGTATCAGTGTAGCCTGGCGCCGTGCGCCGGATTCGCCCGGTGCGGACGAGAGGTGGGCATGGGCGGCAGACGCGGACCGACGATGGCCGATGTGGCGGCGGCCGCAGGAGTCTCGCTCTCCACGGTTTCCCTCACCTACTCGGGCGCGGGCCCCATCTCCGACGACATGCGCGACCGCGTGCTTGCGGCAGCGGCGGACCTGGGCTATCACGGCCCGTCCCCGCAGGCGCGCGCGCTGCGCTCGGGACGCACCGGGGTCGTCGGGCTCATCGTCGGGACGGAGATGGCGCGGTACTTCAGGGACCCCCTTT
>JAUIBG010000187.1 GCA_030428165.1 Actinomycetes bacterium | reverse complement strand
CTGTCGTTCGGCCACGCCCTGTACTTCGGCGCCGGCGCGTACGGACTCGGCATCATCCTCGCCAACTCCGGGCTGCCCCTCGTGCCTGCGATCCTGCTGTCGCTGGTCGGCGGTCTCGTCATTGCGCTGGTGACCGGATCGGTGGCCAACCGCGTGGGCGGCATCCCGTTCGCCATGGTGACGCTCGCGTTCGCGCAGGCCGGCTCCGTACTGGTGCGCCGCAACAGCGGGGTCACCGGCGGCGAGGAGGGCCTGTCACTGACGACGGAGAACGTCCCTGACTTCCTCGTGGGCGTCATCAACACTCGCAACCTCTACTGGGTCACACTCGGCGTCCTCGTGGTGATCTACCTCGTCGCGCTGTGGGTCGACCGCTCGCGCCTGGGCCACCTCGCGCAGGCCTCCCGCGAGAACGAGCTGCGAGTCAACGTGCTGGGGCTCCACCCGTACCGGGCCAAGCTCGCGATCTTCGTGATCGCGGCGCTCTCGGCCTCGCTTGCCGGCGTGACCTACATGCTCCTGCAGTCGGGCACCGTGCCGCGCGCGGTGTCCGCGGACCTCACGATCACCGTGCTGGTGATGGTGGTGCTCGGTGGCGTGGGCTTCAGGTGGGGGGCCATCCTGGGTGGTGTGCTGTACACGCTGCTGGACCAGCGCCTCACCGTGCTGGCGGGCTCGGAGGCCATCGCAGGTCTGCCCGAGGTGCTGCGCATCCCGCTCAGCGAGCCGCTGTTCATCCTCGGCGTGCTCTTCATCCTCGTGGTGATGTTCCTGCCAGGAGGCATCGCCGGCACGGCTGAAGGCTGGTGGCAGCGACGGTTCGGCGGCACGAAGGACGCCGGCCTCAGCACGCTCGACGCCGACTCCGAGGAGTCGGGTGCGCCGGCGGAGACCCGTCCGTGACGACATCGGCCGATTCCGGGGCGCTCCACTGCGTGGGGCGCTGGCTCGAGGCGAGCGCTGCGCGCACTCCCGCCAAGCCTGCGCTCGATGACCGCGGTGTCACGCTCACCTACGGCGAGCTGTGGGAGAGGGCAAGCGGGCTGGGCACGCGGCTGCGCGAGTCCGGGTACGGACCCGGCGACGTCATCGCGACGATCGCAGCATCGAGCTCCGACCAGGTCGTGCTGCTGTTCGGCTGCGCGCTGGCCGGCGTGGCGATGGCGCCGCTGTCGTGGCGGCTCACTCCCGGGGAACTCGCGCCGCTGATCGAGCGCTCCGGTGCCGCACTGGTGGCGACCGACGAGGCCTTCGCGACTCTCGCCAAGGAGTCCGTGGCACGCGTCGCCGATGCTCCCGACGTCGTGCGCCTCGGCGGCCAGGGCGTCGAGCTGCACCTGCCGTCCGGCCCCGCCGCATCGTCGGAGGCCGCTCGCCGCGAGGTGACGGACTCCGACCCGCTGCTGATCATCTTCACGTCGGGCTCGGAGGCGCACCCCAAGGGGGTCGTCCTCACCCACGCGAACTGCTTCTGGAACAACCTCGCACTCGACGGCGCGATGCCGATGCACCAGGACGACATCGTGCTGTCGGTGCTCCCGCAGTTCCACGTGGCCGCCTGGAACGTGCAGCCCCTGCTGGCATGGTGGCGGGGAGCGACCGTGGTCCTGGAGTCCACGTTCCAGCCTCGCCGCGTGCTGCAGCTCATCGAGCAGCGTGGGGTCACGGCGATGATGGGCGTGCCGACGCAGTACCAGGCGCTGGCCGATCACCGCGACTGGCACCGGACCGACCTGAGCTCGCTGCGCACCGTGCTGGTGGGCGGCGCGATGACGCCAGAGCGCACGCGGATGGCGTGGAGCGCGCGCTCCGTCCCGCTGGTCCAGGGATACGGGTTGACCGAGGCTGGACCCAACGTTCTGAGCCTGCCCGCAGGATCCCCGCAGGTGGGCGCCGTGGGGTTCCCGTACCCGCACGTGTCGGTGCGGCTGACGGATCCCGAGTCGGGGCTCGTGCTCGACGGCCCGGCGACCGGCGAGCTGTGGGTCGCCGGCCCGAGCGTCACGCCCGGCTACCTGGGCGACGCCGAGGCGACGGACGCCAGCAGGGACGGCGACTGGATGCGCACGGGCGACCTGGCCCGCAGGGACTCCGACGGCGCCTACTGGATCGTGGACCGCCTCAAGGACATCTACATCTCGGGTGGCGAGAACGTCGCGCCTGCCGAGGTCGAGCAGGCGCTCGAGCGCCACCCGCTGATCGCCAGGGCCGCCGTCGTGGGCGTGCCCGACGAGACGTGGGGCGAGCGCGGCGTCGCGTTCGTCGTGCCTGCGCCGGGGGCGATGATCGCCGAGGACGAGGTGCTGGCGCACGCGCGCGACCACCTTGCCTCGTTCAAGGTGCCCGTACGGGTCGCGATCGTGGGATCGCTCCCGCGGCGCGCGATCGACAAGGTGGCACGCTCGGCCCTCATGGCCGATGCGATCGCGCTGGCGAAGGAGCAGGTCCGATGAGCGACGCACTGGACAGCGCGCAGGGGAGCGCACAGGAGAGCGCACAGAACAGCGCCGAGGGCGCGACGGTGCCCGAGCACGAGGGCGCGGTCTCGACGGCCGGGCGTCCGCTCACCAAGCGCGGCGAGGCGACCAGAGCGCGCCTGCTGGCGGCTGCCGAGGACGTATTCGCATCGGCCGGCTACCACGACGCCTCGATCGTCAAGATCACCGAGGGCGCCGGGGTGGGGCTGGGCACCTTCTACCTGTACTTCGACTCCAAGCTGGCGATCTTCGAGGCGCTGGTACTCGACCTGAACCGCCGCATGCGCCACGCCATGACGGCGGCGGGCGAGGGCACGGCGTCGCGAGCCGAGGCGGAGCGGGCCGGCTTCGCGGAGTTCTTCCGCTTCACGGTCGCGCACCCGGCGCTCTACCGCGTGATCCGCGAGGCGGAGTTCGTGGCCCCCGCGACGCTGCAGGAGCACTACCGGCGCATCTTCTCGGGCTACGAGGAGGGACTGCGGCGCGGCCAGCGCGACGGAGACGTGGACGAGGGACTCGACCCGGCCGTCACCGCGTGGGCCCTGATGGGCATCGGCGAGCTCGTGGGCATGCGCTACCTGCTGTGGGAGCAGGAGGACGGCGCGGTGCCCACCGTCATCAGCCCCGAGGTCTTCGAGGCGACCATGCGGGTCGTCACCAATGCGCTGGCACCGTCCGGCACCAACGACACCAGGGAGGAATCATGACTGATCTGACCGGCAAGCGCGCCGTCGTCACGGGAGGTGCGAGCGGCATCGGCTTCGCCTGCGCGCAGGAGCTGAGCAACCGCGGCGCCCACGTGGTGGTCGCCGACGTCAACGCCGACGGCGCCTCCCGGGCGGCCGATGCGGTGGACGGCGAGCCGTGGGTCGTGGACCTGTCGAATACCGAGGCGCTCGACGATCTCTCGCTCGACGCGGACATCATCGTCAACAACGCCGGCATCCAGCGGGTCAGCCCCATCGAGGAGTTCGACCCCGCGATGTTCCGCCTCATCCAGGACATCATGCTGGTCGCGCCCTTCCAGCTGATCAGGGCCGCGCTGCCTGGCATGTACGAGAAGGGCTGGGGCCGCATCGTCAACATCTCGAGCGTCCACGGCATCCGCGCCTCGGCGTTCAAGTCGGCCTATGTCGCCGCCAAGCACGGGCTCGAGGGCCTCTCGAAGGTGGCGGCGCTCGAGGGCGGTCCGCACGGCGTGACCAGCAACTGCGTGAACCCGGCATACGTGCGGACCCCGCTGGTCGAGAAGCAGATCGCCGACCAGGCCAAGGTGCACGGGATCCCGGAGGAGGAGGTCGTGCCGACCATCATGCTGACCGAGTCGGCGATCAAGCGGCTCATCGAGCCCTCCGAGGTCGCCTCGCTCGTCGCATGGCTGTGCTCGGACGATGCCGCGCTCGTCACCGGTGCCTCCTACACGATGGACGGCGGATGGTCGGCCAAGTGACCACCCGCCACGCGTACTCCGACGTCGACGTGCCCGTCGACGGAGGGCTGCT
>JAUIBG010000186.1 GCA_030428165.1 Actinomycetes bacterium | reverse complement strand
GGTGCCGGCGGGGCCGCGGAAGCGGGCGGGCCCGTTGAAGCTGCGGCGCACCAGGTTGGCCTGGCGAGGGTCGAGGTAGACCATCCAGTCCTCGACCGAGGCGTCGATGAGCGAGCGCGAGACGGCGTCCTGGATCTCGTCGCCGGAGGGGAGGTCGGCGGCGCCGTCGTCGGGGGTCGCGAACGAGGCGAGCGACACATCGGCCGGGTCGAGCACGGGCATGAACTCGGCGGCGCGGCGACCGATCGCGGCCACTGCCTCCTCGGGAAGGCGCCGTCCCCTGCCTCCGATGAAACCAGCGAGGTCGGCGACGCCAAGGATCCTCACGCCGCGCACGAGGGCGTTGACACCGCGGTGAGCGGTGAGCGCGATGATCACGTGGACCTCGCCAGGGGCGACGCCGAGGTCGGCGAGCTCCTTGTCCCAGGCCTCCCCCAGTTCGGCGAGGCGCTTGAGATCGTCGGTGACGTCCTCGTCGCCGCGGAAGACGCGGCCGTGGCGCATCGAGACGTCGCGCCAGTCCTTGGTCTCGACGACGAAGGCGCCGCCTGGGCCGGTCAGCACGCTGTCGACGCGACCGCGCTTGGTGCCAGGCAGGCGGCGGTCGGTGAGGAGCTGGTAGCCGGAGGGCTCGAGGTGGGTCAGCACGCTCGCGGCGGCGCTGCGACGCTCGGAGGGATGGCGTTCAGAGAGATGGCGCTCGGAGAGATCCTGTGTGCGTACCGCCTCGCCTGCCGTCATCCGGACCTCCACGGCGAATGTAGCGACGCAATGTTTCGGGCTGACGAACACGAGGTGACTGGCGGATGGGCCGGCCCCGTGCGGCGTATGCAATGGAGGAGGCACGCCGCACGGGCCGGCTGCGCCTGACGGCGCTCCACCGGGGAGGGGCTCGCACAAGCCCGCTCAACCCGCTTCCGATGTCCACAGCCACCGGATCGCCTTCTTGATGTCCCCACGACTGAGGCGATGTATT
Organism: Actinomycetes bacterium; assembly: GCA_030428165.1. GTDB lineage: Bacteria > Actinomycetota > Actinomycetes > Actinomycetales > Demequinaceae > Demequina. The sequence goes on along the minus strand of JAUIBG010000186.1, from coordinate 3,056 downwards.
AAGAATCGGTCACGAACCTGGGTTTTCCCTGAGAACGGATTGAGACGGGGCGCAGAGTTCTGGCGGGCTGTGGACACGGCGAAGCGGCGCACGGCCGTCAGCCGTGCGCCGCCTCTGGTGAGGGGAGGTGAGGTCTATGTGTCAGGCGTCCTTGACGTCGTCGGAGTCGAGCTCCGTCAGTCCGCTCGAGGAGTCGTCGTCATCGTCCTCGTCGTCGCTGTCGTCCTCATGGTCGCCGTCGTCGTCGCCGTAGGCGTAGCCGTCGTGGTCGTCCTCGTCGCCCCAGCCGTCCTCGCCGGGAGGCGGGCCACCGTGGCCGCCGAGACCCTCCTCGCCGCCGGGCGGGAGCTGGCCCTCGCCTGGCAGGCCCTCGGGCGCGGTGCCGTCAGTAGGCGGCTCCCCGCGGAGCTCGCCGTTCGGACCCGTGCCGTCGCCGGTGCCGTCGCCAGTCCCGTCGCCCGGGAGACCGTTCCCGGGAAGCCCGGCACCGGCATCGGCGCCGATCTCCGTGAGACTGGACGTCTCATCGGCCGATGCCGTGCTGCCGGTCTCGATGGCCGCGGCGGCAACCCAGCCGCCCGCCAAGACGACCGCGGCCGCGCCGCCGACGATCAATGCGTGCTTTGCCTTCATGTCGTGCCTCCTTGTCGCTACGCCAGTCCGGCCTGCTCGAAGGCGTCCTTGATGGACTCGACGAAGCCGGCCGAGGTGTAGGTCGCGCGCGAGACGTAGTTCACGTCCCAGGTCTGGTTGGTGAGCACCTCGTCGATGAGCGTGGGCTCGGACATGGACTTGATCTGGACCGACTCGTGGTCGTTGGCGCCGTTCTGCACCAACGTGACGTCGGTGACCGTGCCGCCCTCGACCCTGATCGCCACCTGGTAGACGCCGTAGCGGGTCTGGACCGCAGTGCCGGTGTAGGTGGCGGTCTCGGTCGCCGTCGCCGTCTCGGACGGGGTGGCCGATGTCGTGGCGTCGGTGGTCGTCGAGTCCGTGGAGTCCGTCGTCGTCGAGTCTGTCGTGGTGGAGTCGGTCGTGCTCGAGGTCGTCGAGTCGGCCGCCGTGCTGTCCGTCGTCGTCGTGCTGTCCGTCGCGGTCGTGTCGACCGTCGTCGCTGCTGCGGTGTCGTACTTCGGCGCGGCGATCCAGCCGCCGGTCAGGATGGCGCTGGCCGCGCCGCCGAAGATGAGCGCCTTGGCTCCAAGCTTCATGTCTGGTGTCCCTCCTACCAGCTGTATTCCTCGCGGTGGACGGCGTGCGCGGGCACTCCGGCCCTCAGCACGTCCTCCTCCACTTGGTCGGCCCACGTGGAGGGGCCGCAGATGTAGACGTCGGTGTTGTCGGGGCGGCGGATGGAGCCGACGAAGGTCGCCTCCTGGTGCCTGCTGCCCCACGTGCGGCCGCGGCGGCCGATGATCGCGCTGTACCGGGCGCCTCGGCTGTGCACCAGGCGCTCGATCACGTCGAGCAGCGGCAGCTCCTCGCGGTGGCGTCCGCGGACCACCATCGCGATGTCACCGGTGGCGGGCGCGTCCTCGAGCAGGGCGACGAGCGGGGTGAGCCCCACGCCGGCGCCCACGAGGACCAGGTCGTCCCCGGTGCGCTCCCGGTGAGTGAAGGTGCCGAACGGACCCTCGAACCACACGGCGGTGCCGGGGGCGAGCTTCGCAGCCTTGGCCGAGGCGTCGCCCAGCGGCTTGATCGTGAACTGCCAGGTGTCGCCTGGTGCGGCCGAGAGCGAGTACGGGTGCATCTCGCGCACCGCTCCCCACGGGCCGAACGAGAGGTTCACGAACTGGCCGGCACGTGCCTTGGTGCGGGCGAGACCACTGCCGGCCACCGCGATGGTGACGGAGCCATCGGCCTCGGACCACACATCGGCCACGTAGGCACGGTGGCGACGGCGGGCCACGAGCGGGACGCCGATGCGCCACCACACGAACGAGCCGATGCTCACCACCCACAGCGCCAGCCAGAACCACCAGGCGGCGCCGCCGTCGCGGAAGGTCGAGCCCTGCAGGAACTGGTGCGGCACGGCGGCCGCGACGGCGATGTAGGTGACGAGGTGGATCGCGTGCCACTGGTGGTACGGGATGCGAATGCGGGCCGCGGTGAAGCTCGTGGCGAGCGTCAGGAGGATCGCGCCCAGGCTGATGAGGGCCCACGCCATGAACCAGTCGTAGGACCAGTAGGCGATGAGCTGGGAGGCGGCGTTCTGGCCGGCGGTGTGGGCGTCCGAGACGGTCACGACGACGATGTGCAGGAGCATCACGACGGTCGAGGTGATGCCGTAGCGCGTGTGCGCGGCGATCGCGTGGTCGTGGCCCACGAAGCGTTCGATCCAGGGGGCGCGCGAGGCCAGCAGGACCATCGCCATCATCATGACGGCGGCGATGATGCCGAGCGCGCGGCCCATCATGCCCAGCCAGCCGTAGAAGCCGGAGTTCATGAGGGCGCCATCGGCGACCATGAAGGCGATGCCAGCGGCGGCGGCGAGGTAGACGGAGCCCTCGAGGGTCGCGGCCCAGCGGCTGCGCCTGGGATTGAGGCGCAGGTGGCGGCGCTCCTGGGGCGGGGCCGTGCGTGGGGCCGTGCGCGGGGCCGTGCGTGGGGCCGTGCGTGGGGATGGAGCCGATGCCGGGGCCGGCGCGGTGGCGGTGGTCGCCTCGCCCGTGGTCGCCGTGGCTCGTCTCGCCTCCGTGCGGCGCACCGTCGGCTGCTCGATCGTCGTCATGGTCTCCCTCTCCCCGGTTCTCCCTCGGGCTATGGGGCCAGCGTTGTCCGCGCACCTGAAGGAAACCTGAGAACGAGGTGGGAAGGGGTGGGGAGTCTTGGGTTGGGGACGATTCCGGGTGCGCGAGGTGGCCGATGCTGGGGCTGCGGTGCACTTCGCACTTTGGGGACAATTGGGGCATAGTGCCTGGTAGATCGAGTGGATGTCAGACCCTGCTGGTGTACTTGATTCATGCGAAACGGTGGCGAGTACCGCGGCAGGGACGGCGGGGCGATGGCCTCGGTGGTGTCTCGTGCGCGTGCGATCGCTGTCGGGTCGGTGG
>JAUIBG010000022.1 GCA_030428165.1 Actinomycetes bacterium | reverse complement strand
CACCGAGAGGATGCGGCCGAAGAAGCCCGAGTCGATGAGGCGCTTGAGCTTCTGCAGGCCCGGCAGGTAGAGCTTGTCGTGCACGACGCCGGTCTTCACTCCCGCCTCGGCGGCGAGCTTCGCGAGTTCGAGCGCCTCGTCGGCTGTCTCTGCGGTCGGCTTCTCGGTGTAGATCGTCTTGCCGGCGGCGATCGCCTTGCGCAGTGCCGCGGCGCGCGCCTTGGTGACGAGGAAGTCGGCGTAGATCTCCCAGCGCGGGTCGGCGAGGGCCGCGTCGAGGTCGGTCGTGTAGTCCTCGATGCCGTGGCGGGCGGCGAGCTCGGCGAGCTTGGCCTCGCTGCGGCCGACCAGCAGCGGCTTCACGGTGACCTTGGTGCCGTCGGGCAGCTCGATGCCGCCCTGCTCGCGGATCGCGAGGATCGAGCGCACCAGGTGCTGGCGGTACCCCATGCGGCCCGAGACGCCGTTCATGATGATGCCGATCTCGCGCACCTCGGGAAGGGCGTCGGATGCCGCGGCGGTCGCGGTCGCGATGGTCGTGTCGGTCATGGGGTCCTTCTCCTGGTCCGGCTGGTAAACGCTTTCCCTATCTTCACACATCGAATCCGTCCGCCGCAACATCACGTTCGCGCCTTCAAGGACAATCCGGAATGTACAACGTTGGAATTAACCCTTGACCTGTACTCCGTTCTCGCGCAACATGGGGCGTGACGGGATTTACGACGTTGTAAACCGGACACGGAGCTTCGTCGAGGGTCACGTCGCGACGCGCGCCGTAGCTGCTCGATCGGCTCGGGCGACGCTCTCGCACAACGCGATGCGGGATGTATACGAGAGGAAATCAAAGGTGATTGTGACAGAACAGAGACGGGGAAGCGAGAAGCGCTCCCGACGTGCATGGCTGGCCTTGGCCACCGCTGCGGCGATGGGAGCATCCACGCTCCTGGTGGCGCAGCCGGCCGCGGCCGAAGAAGACCCGTGGGTGTCCGAGGTCGACAACGTCGTCTCGGACGTGTACCGCTTCGCCGTGCCCGACGCGGCGATCGAACCCGAGACCGGCGTCGACCCGTCGGTCGTCGCCGTCGAGGGCAACTTCGGGCCGGGCAAGACCTGGACCAACCTCAACATGGGCTCCGGCAGCACGTGGACCTCGACGCTCGGCCCGCTCGAGCCGGGACTGTACTACTACGAGTACACCGCGCGGCCCTCGTGGAGCGAAGACAAGGTGGCGTTCCGTAACCCCGCCAGCCCGCAGGAGGTCACCTCCAAGCCCACGTGGAACACGCTGTTCGTCGACGGTCCCGGAGCCGAGTGGCTCGCGGACGTCGAGGGCGGCGGCAGCCTCGAGGAGCTCAGCTACGACAGTGCCGTCACGGGCGCCGAGCGCTCGGCGCTCGTGTGGACGGCTCCTGGCTACGACGAGGACCGGGCGGAGCCGTATCCGGTTCTCTACCTCCTTCAGGACGAAGGCCAGAGCTATCGCGAGTGGGTCGAGCTCGGTCGACTGCAGCAGATCCTCGACAACCTGACCCTCGACGGCGACGCCGAGCAGATGGTGGTCGTGATGGCGGACGGCGAGGTCGATGACATCAGCCGCGAGCTGGTCAAGAATCTGCTGCCGGCCGCCGAGGACGCGTTCAACGTCTCGAGCGACGGCGAGGACCGTGCGATCGCCGGTATCGGTCGCGGAGCAGAGCAGGCGCTCAGCCTGCTGGTCAGCGACACGAAGGCGTTCGCGAACGTCGGCTCGTTCTCGACCGTTGCCGCGGATGACCTCGGCAACGGTGCGGGCAAGATCAGCAACGGCAAGTCGAAGCAGATCAACCGTGCGACCGATCTCATCCGCCTGTACGTCGGCAACGTCACCGACCCGAACTACAACGCGACGGTCGACCTCGCCGACAAGCTCAGCGACGCCGGCGTCGAGTTCCAGTCGGACGGCTCCGACCCCGAGACCGGCGGCACATGGGACACCTGGCAGAAGAGCCTGCACGACTTCGCGCAGCGAGTCTTCCAGGCATCGGGCGACACCGGACCGAGCGAGGGCCACCTCGCGCTCGAGCCGCACTCGTTCCCCGAGCCGGGCTTCACGCCGACCCCGTACATCGACGAGAACGGCGTGGTCACCTTCGAGACCGGCACCGAGTTCGCCGACGCGAACAACGTGACGGTGTGGGGCAACTTCGGCCCGGCCGGCAGCTGGCCGCGCACGCCGATGACGCTGCAGGATGACGGCCGCTGGCGCCTGAGCATGCCGGTGGAGGCGGGCTCGTACTACTACAAGTTCGTCGTCGAGGGTTCGGACCACAAGGACGAGACCAACCCCACCAGCGTGCTCTCCGAGCCGAACTGGAGCACCTTCCAGGTTCCCGGCGACGAGACGCTCCGCGGCGAGTTCACCACCCCGGTGGCGCCTGAGGACCGCGGCAACGTCGAGATCATGAACTACACCAGCAGTGCGAACGGCAACCCCGAGCGTTCGGCATACGTGTGGACGCCGCCGGACTACGACGCCGACCGCGCAGAGCCGTACAACGTCTTCTACCTCCAGCACGGTGGCGGACAGACGTGGACGGACTGGATCGAGGTGGGCTTCGCCGCCGAGATCCTGGACAACCACTACGCCCAGGGCAACATCGAGCCGATGGTGGTCGTGATGGCCAACGGCAACGGCGTGAACTTCCCGACGGAGATCACTCAGCGCATCACCGTGGCCGCCGAGGCGCAGTACAACGTCAGCAGCGACGGTGAGGACCGGGCTCTCGCGGGGCTGTCGATGGGATCCGGGCACACCCTCAGCACGCTGTGGGCGTACCCCGGTGAGTTCGCGTACATCGGAGCGATGTCGGCCTTCGGCAGCGTCCCCGGCAGCGCGGACGTCCAGGCCATCAACGACGGCACCGAGCTCCTGCGCGTCTACTCCGGTGACGTTCAGGACTTCACCTACGGTGCGACGCTCAGCCTGATCAGCAGCATGACGAACCGCGGGGTGGAGCACGAGTTCGCTCCGATCATCCCCGGTCCGCACAGCTGGGACGTCTGGCAGAAGTCGCTGATCGACTTCCTGCCGAGGCTCTTCCAGGGCTGATCACCCACCCGGTCGTCCTGACGGGATGACCGACCGTGAGGGCGAGGACATCACGTTCTCGCCCTCACGCTCGTGCGTTCGGTCGTGTAACGTCGACTTCGGATATGCAACGTTGTAATCCGCGGTTCACCAGCAGTCAGAGGAGACATTCGTGAGCACACCCGAAGCGTGGCCCATCGCGGCGGCCATGCTGTCGCTCGGCAACGCGGACCCGGAAGCGGGGATCGCGGAACCTCTGCGCGACAGATGGCTCGCCGACCTCACGGAGGTGCACGGCGCGGGGTTCGACCGCGTAGACCTCACGGACTCGTGGCTGCACTACGGCGATCTCTCCGCAGGACAGCTCGCCGACCTGCGCGCGTGCCTCGACGAGGCGGGACTGTCCGCCGTGTCGATGTCCGCGATCCGCCGCAGCGTGGTCGATCAGGTTGCCGGCGACGCCCACCTCGCGTACCTCCATCGGTGCATCGACGCGGCCGCGGAACTGGGGGTCGGGGTCGTGTCGGCCGGACTGCACCGGGCCCTCACCGACGAGCAGCGGGAGCGGCTGTGGTTCTGGACCGCGGTCGGACATGTCGACGACCCCGATGACGCCGAAGCCTGGCGCCGGGCGGTGTCGCGGTTCCGTGAACTCGGCGCGCACGCCGCGGACGTCGGGCTGCTCCTCTCGCTCGAGCTGTATGAGGACACGTACCTGGGCTCCGCATCCGCCGCCGTGCGGCTGGTGGAGGAGATCGGGTCGGACGCGGTCGGCCTCAACCCCGACATCGGGAACCTGATCCGCCTGCCGCGTCCCGTCGAACACTGGCGGGAACTCATCGAACAGACCGCGCCCTACGCCAATTTCTGGCACGTGAAGAACTACGCGCGCTACGAGGATCCCTCCGCGGGGCTCTACAGTGCTGTGCCCGCGTACCTCGAGTCGGGAGTGATCGACTACCGGGCGTGCGTCAAGATCATGGCGCAGGCGGGGTTCGACGGTGTCGTGTGCGTCGAGCACTACGGCGGCGACGGGTTGAGCATGAGCGCGGCAAACCGCGACTATCTGCGTGATCGCGTGCTGCCGGCGGCACGCGGCATCGAAGGCACCAGCCGCGTGCGTCAGATGTCGTCGACGGCGGGGACGGCATGACCCGCATCATCGCCGACCCCGAGACCTTCGTCCCCGACGCGCTGCGCGGGTTCGCTCTCGTCCATCAGAGCGAGGTGCGGCTGGTCGACGGCGGGGTCGTGCGCGCCCAGCCCCTGCCCGCGGGTCGCACCGCCGTGCTCGTCGGCGGGGGGTCCGGACACTATCCGGCCTTCGCCGGCTACGTCGGACCGGGGATGGCCGCGGGTGCGATCTGCGGCAACGTCTTCACCTCGCCCTCGACAGGCCAGGCGCTCCGCGTCGCCGAGGCCGCCGATGCGGGTGGGGGCGTCCTGTTCACCTTCGGTCAGTACGCCGGCGACGTCATCCACTTCGGCGAAGCACAGCGTCGCCTGCGCGAACGCGGCGTCGACGCCCGCACCGTGCTCATCACCGACGACGTCGCCAGCGCCCCCGTCGGCGAGGAGGACCGGCGCCGTGGGATTGCCGGGATCGTGTGCGTCTTCCACATCGCCGGCGCCGCGGCGGAGCGCGGAGACGGGATCGATGACGTCGAGCGCCTCGCCCGACGTGCCAACGAACGCACGCGCAGCCACGGTGTGGCCTTCGCGGGGTGCACGCTGCCAGGGGCGGGGCATCCGCTCTTCGACGTGCCCGACGGCGCGATGTCGGTGGGTCTGGGGATCCACGGCGAGCCGGGAGTCCGCGATGTGCCGATCGAGGATGCACCGCGCCTCGCTCAGACCCTCTTGACGCCGCTCCTGGAGGAGCGACCCGAGGGGGCCGACCGCGCCGTGGTCCTGCTCAACGGATTGGGCACGGTGAAGTACGAGGAGCTGTTCGTGCTGTTCGGTCACGTCTGCGATCTGCTCGAGGAGAACGGGGTGGCCGTCGTCGAACCCGTGTGCGGCGAACTGGTGACCAGCCTCGACATGGGCGGTGTCTCGCTGACGACGATGTGGCTCGACGACGAGCTCGAGGAGCTCTGGCGCTCCGCGGCTTCCGCCCCCGCCTTTCGCAAGGGCGTCGTGACTTCGTCCGCGACGGAGCCAGAGAAGCCGGATGCCGGGCCGCCGACACCGTCGAGGCCGGTCACCGCGTCGTCTCGTCCGCCGGCTTCGGAGGCCTCGCGGTCGGCTGCCGCTGTCGCGCGAGAACTGCTCGCCGTCTCGCGCGAGGCGATCTCCGTCCAAGCGGAGCGGCTCGGCGACCTGGATGCGATCGCCGGCGACGGCGACCACGGTGTGGGGATGCTGCGGGGTCTGACGGCGGCATCCGACGCCGCAGACCGTGCTGACGCCGATGCCGGCGTGGACGCCGTGCTCGAAGCCGCCGGGGATGCGTGGGCCGAGACCGCCGGCGGTACGTCCGGCGCCCTGTGGGGCGGCGCGCTCGTCTCGCTCGGCGCGTCTCTGGCGGCAGCCCGGGATCTCGACGCCGAGCACGTGGGCGCCGCGATCCGTGCCGCCCGCGAGCGCATCGAGTCGCTCGGCGGCGCTCAGCCCGGAGACAAGACGATGCTCGACGCGATCGTGCCCTTCGAGTCGGCGTTCGCACGCGCCGCCGATGCCGGCGACGACGTGCGCCGCGCACTGTCGGCAGGCGCCGCAGCCGCACGCGAGGCCGCGGATGCCACCGCCGAGCTCGCACCGCGTCGCGGCCGGGCTCGCCCCCTTGCAGAACGCAGCGTCGGGCACCCCGACCCGGGAGCCGTCTCGTTCACCGTCGTGGTGGACGCGGTCGAACGACGCATGAGAGAGGAGTGATCCATGGGCTGGAAGATCGTGGTCGGCGCCGATGATGCCGGCAGAGAGTACAAGGACGCGCTGAAGGCGCTGTTGGAGGAGGACGCGCGTGTGGACGCGGTGACCGATGTCGGTGTCGGCCCCGACGACACCACCCCCTATCCGAGCGTGGCCGTGCGCGCCGCAGAAATGGTCGCCGCACACGACGCCGATCGCGCCCTGCTGGTGTGCGGCACCGGGCTCGGTGTGGCGATCGCCGCGAACAAGGTGCCGGGTGTGCGGGCTGTCACGGCCCACGACTCGTACTCCGTCGAGCGGTCGGTCCTCTCGAACAACGCGCAGGTCCTCACGCTGGGTGCGCGCGTGATCGGTCCGGAGCTCGCGAAGAAGCTCGTCACCGAGTGGCTCGGATACCGTTTCGACCCCGGTTCGGCGTCGGCGCGGAAAGTGGAACTCATCGATGCGTACGAGAGCGGTGCACGGTGATCTCCCGCGTGGCGGTGGTCGGGTCCGGCTACATGGGAGGAGGCATCGCGCAGGTGATCGCGCTGTCCGGTCGCGATGTCGTGATCGCCGACGTGAGCGCGGAGGTCGCCGAGGCCAATCGGGAGCGCCTCCGCAAGGAGGCGCTCGACTTCGAGGAACGCGGACTGTTCCCGCCCGGGGCCGCCGAGGCCGTGCGTGAGAGCATCACCGCGGCGGCGTCGATCGAAGAGGCGGTCGCCGAGGTCGACCTCGTCGAGGAGGCGGTGCCCGAGATCGTCGAGATCAAGCACGACACCCTCCGACGCATCGCCGCCGCTGCGAGACCGCAGACGCTGATCGGCAGCAACACGTCGACGATCAGCATCGCCGTGCTCGCCGAAGCCCTGCCCGACGCCCGTCGTTTCCTGGGCATCCACTTCAGCAATCCGGCCACCTTCATCCCGGGAGTGGAGGTCATCCCTCATGCGGGGACCGACCCCGAGGCCGTCACGCGGGTCGTGGAGCTGCTCGACGACTGCGGCAAGACCGGGGTGACGATCACCGACGTGACCGGCTTCGTGCTCAACCGGCTGCAGTACGCACTCTTCAGCGAAGCGGCCCGGCTCGTGGAGGAGGGCGTCGCATCAGCGGAGTCGGTCGATCGCATCGCGCGCACGACCTTCGGGTTCCGGCTGCCGTTCTTCGGGCCTTTCGCCATCGCCGACATCGCGGGCCTCGACGTGTACGACTTCTGCTACCGCTCGCTCGGTGCCGAGTATCCGGAGCGCTTCGCGGCCCCCGGGATTCTCACTGAGCGCGTCGCCGAAGGCGCCCTCGGGGTCAAGAGCGGTCGCGGCTTCCTCGCGACCTCGCCCGAACGCACCGCGGAGCTGGTGGCGTACCGCGACCGGGCGTACGCCGCGATGACGGCACTTCTCGCGGAGATCGGCCCGGCGCCTGTCGACTACTGAGGGTCAGGGAAGCCCGTCGACTCGCGCCGGACGATGGTGAATTCCGGCTTGAAGGTCTCCGGAGGTCGCCGATCTGCGCTCTTCTCGGCGATCCGCTCGATCAGTCGGTCCACGGCGAGCACAGCGATCTCTTCCCTGCCGGGATCCACCGTGGTCATCGACGGCACGGAGTACCCGCTCTCGTCGATGTTGTCGAAGCCGATGACGGCGACATCGTCCGGCACACGCAGACCCTCTTCGCCTAGCGCGCGAAGCACTCCGAGGCCCAGGGTGTCACTGAGCGCGAAGACGGCATCGAACTCGACGCCCTCACGCACCAGGAGATGGGCGGCGGCGGCACCGCCGGCTCTGTTCCACCGCGACATCTCGGTCGTGCGGACGAGCGCGGGGTCCATCTCGATGCCCGCCTCGTCGAGGGCGCGCAGGTAGCCCTTCAGTCGCAGGCTGGCCGAACTGGTCTCGTCGATTCCGTTCAGGTCGGCGCCCACCAGGGCGATGCGACGGCGACCGATCTCCAGGAGGTGCTGCACAGCAGCCTGCGCAGACGACAGGTTGTGCATGGTGACGTGATCGGTGGGGCCATCGAAGATACGCTCTCCGAGCAGAACCAGGGGACCGTCGATGGCGAGTGCCTCGGCGTCTTCCTGACCGAGACTCACCGGGCTGAAGAGGAGGCCGTCGAGGAAGCGGGGGCGGCTCGTCGAGACCGCGAGGAGCTCCTTCTCGCGCTGACCGCCGGTCTGCTCGACGATGACACCCAGCCCGCGCGCTTCGGCCGCGCGGATCACGGAGTCGGCGAGTTCTGCGAAGTAGTTCTCGCGCAGCGACGGGACCGCCAGGCCGATGACGCCGGTGCGACCGGACCGCAGTCCGCGAGCCGAGAGATTCGGTCGGTAGTCGAGCTGCTCTATCGCCGCGATGACGCGGTCTCGCGTACCCGGTCGGACGTGAGGATAGTCGTTGATGACGTTGGAGACTGTCTTGATCGAGACGCCCGCGACGCGAGCGACGTCGTGCATCGTCGGTCCCATCGGTCCTCCCGTCTCCCCTTGTGACGTTCCTCGTACTCTACTGCGCGTGCGCCGTGGCGACCGCCTGGTCGTGGGGCGCCGTGCGCGCGATGTCCGAAGGATATGCAACGTTGGAACGGATTGTCCCGATCACAGCTCGCGCGGCGCGCCGGCCCGCTGCCGCGACGACCCGAACTTTCGTCAGGACCCGGGAAAGTTCCGGAATGCCCTTGACAGCCCCACGCGCCGGTGCCAAGGTATCTACAACGTTGCTCTACAACGTTGTAGACCAATCGGAAGAACCGATCGCTTCCCGAGCGATCGACGCATCCGGAGCGGTCGTGCACCGACGAAGAAGTCCAGCAAACCGAAAGGAACTCCAGTGAAGACCAAACCAGTCCTTGCTGCGATCACGACGCTCGCCCTGGCCGGCGCCCTCGCCGCCTGCTCCGGAGGAGACGGCGGTGGCGGCACCGATGGCGGTGGTGGCGGCGGCGACGCATCGAACTGCACCAATGAGATCAAGAACCCCGACGCGCCCGTCGTGACCCTGTGGGCGTGGTACCCGAATTCCGAGACGGTCGTCGACAACTTCAACGAGGCGAACGACGACGTGCAGGTGTGCTGGACCAACGCGGGCGCCGGCGGCGACGCGTACGACAAGTTCCAGACCGCCATCTCCGCGGGAAGCGGCGCACCCGACGTCATGATGGTCGAGGCTGACCGCATCGCGGTCTTTCAGGCGCAGGACGCGCTCGTCGACCTCTCCGACCTCGGATACGAGGACGTGAAGGCCAACTTCAGCGAAGGCGCGTGGAAGGACGTGTCGGTCGGCGACGGTGTGTACGGCGCACCGATCGACGGCGGCCCGATGGGCATGATCTACCGCAACGACATCTTCGCCGAGTACGGCATCACCCCGCCCACGACGTGGGAGGAGTTCGAGGCGACCGCGCAGGCCGTCAAGGATGCCGGGGGTCCGTACATGGCGAGCTTCGCAGCGAACCAGCCCGCCGCAGTCACCGCGCTGATGTACCAGAACGGCGCGCAGCCGTTCGAGTACGACCCCGCCAACGAGGGTGAGATCGGCATCAACCTGAACAGCCCCGAGGTCAAGGAGGTGCTGGACTACTGGGCCGGCCTGGTGGAGGAGGACCTGGTGGGCACCGAAGACCAGTTCACCCCCGAGTACATCGCGGGCGTGATCGGCGGCAACTACGCCACGTACCTCTCGGCGGCGTGGGCGCCCGGCTACCTGCAGGGCGCGGGCGTCGGTGAGGGTGCTGACGAAGGTGTGTGGTCGGTCGCTCCCATGCCGCAGTGGGACGACGGCAATCCGATCGCGATCAACTGGGGCGGCTCCGCGTTCTCGGTCTCCAGCCAGGCCGACAACCCTGAGCTGGCCGCGAAGGTCGCCTTCGGCGTCTACGCCGACCAGGCGTCGCTCGATCAGGGGTGGCAGGAGCAGATCATCTTCCCGCTGAACGTCACCGTCCTCGACTCGCAGGAGTTCCTGGACTACGAGGTGCCGTTCTTCGACGGCCAGCAGGCGAACAAGGATGTGTACGTGCCCGCGGCCAACGCGTACGAGGGCATGGTCTACACCCCGCTCGGCCAGTTCTACTACTCTGAGCTGACCAACCAGGTCGCCGCCATTCACGACGGGTCCGCCACCGGATCCGAGGCGGCCGATGCTCTCCAGGAGGCCGTCGTGGCCTATGCAGAGGAGCAGGGGTTCACGGTCACCCAGTGACCTTCTGACGCGAGGGTCGGTCCGCCCGGCGCGGACCGACCCTCGGTCATCCCCTCACTGACCCGGAGACATCATGACCGCCACCACCGAAGCCCCCCTCTCCACGAAGCGCCGCAAGTCGACCTCCGCCAGACAGAACCTGTTCGGGTGGATGTTCGTCGGCCCCTTCGCGATCATCTTCCTCGCGATGCTCGTGCTTCCGATCGGGTACGCCCTGTACCTCAGCCTGTTCCAGAAGTCGCTCATCGGCGGGACGAGGTTCGTCCTCTTCGGAAACTACGTGAAGGCGTTCAGCGACCCGTCGTTCCTCGACGGCGTCTGGTTCGTCATCACCTTCTCGCTCGTGCTCATTCCGCTGCAGATGGCGGTCTCGCTCGCGATCGCCCTCATCCTCGACATCATCGTGACGCGGTTCGCACGCTTCTCGCGGCTGATGATCTTCATGCCCTACGCGATCCCCACCGTGATCGGAGCGCTGATGTGGGGGTTCCTCTACAGCGACACCTTCGGACCGCTCGCGGAGCTTTTCGGAACTTTCGGCGCTCAGGCTCCTGATTTCCTGAGCAGGAACCTGATCTTCTACGGCCTGCTGAACATCGTGACGTGGCAGTGGGCCGGGTACTACATGATCATCCTGTACGCCGCGCTCCAGGGCATCGACCCGACGCTCTACGAAGCCGCGCGCATCGATGGCGCATCGCAGTGGCAGATCGTGTGGCGCATCAAGATCCCGATGGTCGCGCCCGCGCTGCTCCTGATCCTCGTCTTCGCGCTGATCGGCACGCTGCAGTTCTTCAACGAGCCGAAGATCCTTCAAGATCTCGCGGCGGGATCGATCCCCAACGACTTCACACCGAACATGTACGCGTACCAGCAAGCGTTCTCGCTCGCGAACTACAACTACGGCGCGACCATCTCGTTCGCGCTCGGGGCGGTCGTGTTCATCTGCGTCTACATCTTCCTGTTCGCCACTCGCAAGCGAGGGAGCATCTTCTCATGAGTGTCACGCCTGTCGAGGTGACCGGTACCAAAGCCGCGCGTCGAAACGTGGTCGAGCGTCGGCGCAGGCCGCGCGAGCGCGGTCGTATCCCGCTCAGCATCGTGCTCGGCCTGCTGATGGTCTACTTCCTCGTTCCCTTCTGGTGGCTCATCGTCAACAGCTCGAAGACCGCCGCGGGCCTCTTCGGCGGCGACAGCGCGCTGTGGTTCGCGGATGACATCAACTACTGGGGCAACCTCGTCGACCTGTTCACCTACGGGGGCGGCATCTACGCGCGGTGGCTCGGCAACTCCGCCCTCTACGCCATCCTCGGCGGTGTCGGGGCGACCGTCCTCGCGGTGCTCGCGGGCTACGGCTTCGCGAAGTACCAGTTCGCAGGACGGCGTCTCTCCTTCGCGATCCTCCTCGGCGCCGTGATGGTGCCGACGACCGCGCTCGCCATCCCCACGTTCGTGCTCTTCGCCCAGGCCGGCCTGACGAACACGATCTGGGCTGTCATCATCCCGACGCTGCTCAATCCGTTCGGCGTCTACCTCATGAACGTGTACGCGCGGGATGCCGTGCCCGACGAGCTCCTCGACGCCGCGCGCGTCGACGGGGCCGGCGAGTTCCGGTCGTTCTTCACCGTCGCGCTGCCGCTGCTGCGGCCGGCCATCGTTACGGTGCTGCTGCTGTCGGTGGTCGCGTCGTGGAACAACTACTTCCTCCCGCTCGTCATGCTGTCGGACAACAGGCTCTTCCCCGTGACCGTCGGCATCGGGCTCTGGCAGTCCACCGCCTCGACGTACGGCGCGGCGGGCGGACAGACCCTGTGGAGCATCATCATCCTCGGCTCGCTGGTCTCGGTCATCCCGCTGATCATCGCGTTCCTGGGGCTGCAGAAGTACTGGCGCGGTGGGCTGGCCATCGGAAGTCTCAAGTGACGCACCGACCCACCGTCTCATCCGCCCTCCCGCTGTCTGAGAGAAGAGAATGACCCGAGCACACCTCACCATCGACCCGCACTTCGAGGTCGGCCCCATCAATCGACGCCTGTTCGGCTCGTTCGTCGAGCACCTAGGCCGATGCGTCTACGACGGGATCTACGAGCCCGCGCACCCGAGCGCGGACGAGCACGGCTTCCGGTCGGACGTCGTCGAGCTGGTGCGGGAGCTGGGCGTCTCGACGATCCGCTATCCAGGCGGCAACTTCGTCTCGGGCTACCGCTGGGAGGACGGCATCGGTCCGCGCGACCAGCGCCCCCGGCGTCTCGACCTCGCGTGGCACTCGACCGAGACGAACCAGGTCGGTCTCGACGAGTTCGCGACCTGGCTGGAGAAGGTCGACAGTGAACTCATGTACGCCGTCAACCTCGGTACCCGTGGCGTGCAGGACGCGCTGGACGTGCTCGAGTACACCAACCTGCCTTCGGGCACGCACTGGGCCGATCAACGGGTCGCCAACGGCCAAAGCGCGCCCTACGACATCCGCATGTGGTGCCTCGGGAACGAGATGGATGGACCCTGGCAGCTGGGTCACAGCACCGCCGAGGCATACGCTCAGCTGGCGGCGACGACGGCGGCTGCCATGCGGCAGGTGGATCCCGATCTCGAGCTCGTCGTCTGCGGCAGCTCGAGCGCCGCCATGCCTACCTTCGGCGAGTGGGAGCGTATCGTCCTCGAGAAGACCTACGACTGCGTCGACTTCATCTCGTGCCACGCCTACTACGAGCCGAAGGGCGAGGACTATGGAAGTTTCCTCGCCTCTGCTGTGAACATGGATCGCTTCATCGACGCGGTCGTGGCCACCGCCGACTCGGTCAAGGCGGCCCTGCGCAGCGACAAGACGATCAACATCTCCTTCGACGAATGGAACGTCTGGTATCAGTCGCGGTACCACGAGGTCGACCGCATCACCGACGTCCAGAGCTGGCCGGTGGCCCCGCGCCTGCTCGAGGACGCGTACACCGTCCTCGACGCGGTCGTGTTCGGGAACCTGCTGATCTCTCTCATCCGTCACGCCGACCGCGTCACGGCGGCAAGCCTCGCTCAGCTCGTGAACGTGATCGCGCCCATCATGACCGAGCCCGGCGGGCCGGCGTGGAAGCAGACGACCTTCTTCCCGTTCTCCCTGACGTCGCAACTCGCCCGAGGCTCGGCACTGGAACTCAAGCTCGACGCGCCGACCTATTCCACGCAGGAGTACGGCGAAGTCTCCCTCGTGGACGCCGTAGCCACGCACGACGAGGACGGGACGACCATCTTCGCCGTCAATCGGAGCCTCACCGATGAGGTGACCCTCGAGATCGACACTCGTGCGCTCGGCGTCGTCGACCGCACCGAGGCCGTGTCGCTGTTCGACGACGACATCCACGCCGTCAACACGCTCGACGATCCTGAGCGTGTCGGCCCACGCCCGAACGACTCCGTGCAGATCGCCGAGGGAACGGTCACGATCACGCTTCCGCCGGTCTCGTGGACCGCGCTGACGCTGTCTTGACGCGCGGGATCGTCGGGCGCCGTGAGCGACCCGAGAGGGGAAGAGGATGACGCAATCGGACATGCTCCGCGTCGACGGTGCGCGCATCATCGACGCGGAGACCCCTGTCACGCTCAAGGGCTTCGGGCTCGGCGGCTGGATGAACATGGAGAACTTCATCACCGGCTACGCCGGCGCCGAGTCGCAGCAGCGCCGCGCGCTGCGGCGGGTCCTCGGTGATGAGGGGTACGAGCGCTTCTTCGCCCGATTCCTCGCCGAGTTCTTCACCGATGAGGACGCGGCGTTCCTCCAGTCGCTCGGGCTGAACTCGCTGCGGATCCCGTTCAACTACCGCCACTTCGAGAGCGACGACGCTCCCTTCCAGATCAGGGATGAGGGGTTTGCGGTCCTCGACCGCGTGGTGGACTCCTGTGCCCGTCACGGGATCTACACGATCCTCGATCTGCATGCCCTGCCGGGTGCTCAGAATCAGCACTGGCACAGCGACAATCCCACGCAGTGGGCGCACTTCTGGGCTCAGCGCCAATTCCAGGACCGCGTCGTCAATCTGTGGGAGCACCTGGCCGAGCACTATCGAGGAAACCCCTGGGTCGCCGGATACAACCCGATCAACGAACCGGGCGACGCGCACGGGACGGCGATCGGCCCGTTCTACCGGCGGCTCGAGGCCGCCATCCGCGCGGTCGACCCGGATCACATCCTGTTCCTCGACGGCAACCGCTACTCGACGCAGTTCGATCAGCTCGGCGACCCGCTGCCCAACACGGTCTACACCGCGCACGACTATGCGCTGCCCGGCTTCGTCGACGGCGGCCCGTATCCTGGGTTCTCGCGCGGGCAGTTCGTCGATCGGGATCGTGTCGAGCAGACGTTCCTCGAACGCACCGCCTACATGCGAGAGACGGGCACGCCCATCTGGGTGGGGGAGTTCGGGCCGGTCTACACCGGCGACGCCACGAAGGACGAGCAGCGGTACCGACTCCTCGAGGACCAGCTCGAGATTATCGACAGGTACGACGCGAGCTGGGCGCTGTGGACGTACAAGGACATCGGGCTCCAGGGTGTCGTCACGGTCGACCCCGAATCCGACTACATGCGCCGCATCGCTCCGGTCGTCGAGAAGAAGGACCGACTGGGCGTGGATTCGTGGGGGTCGACGGATGCAGGGGTGCGGAAGATCCTCGAGCCGATCGAGCGACTGTTCGAGAAGGAGTTCCCTTCCTTCCAGCCCTACCCCTGGGGCGCACTTCGCTGGATCCACGGTCACGTCCGTCACGTCATGCTCGCCGAGGCGATGGTGGACGAGTTCGCCGCCGCATTCACCGGGGTCGGACCCGACGAGGCCGAAGCGCTCGCCGACGCCTTCTCGTTCCGCAACTGCCGCCTGCGGGAGGGCCTGGCGACCATCCTGCGCCGCGCCGCGCGTTGAGCTCCGGTGCTGAGATGGGCCAGACCAGACGGGTGACCCTGAAGCAGATCGCCGCGCAGACGGGGGTCTCGATGACGACGATCTCGAAGGTGCTCAACGGTGCGGCTGACGTATCCACGACTACGCGAGCGCTCGTCGAGGAACAGCTCCGCCAGAGCGGATACCGGCGCCGGAGGAGCAAGCAGCGACGGGAGTACATCGAGATCGTGCTCCACGAGCTGGAGGGCGACTGGTCGCTCGCGATCATCGAAGGTGTCCGCGAGAGCGCGGCCGAAGTCGGTCTGGCCATCTCGCTCTCTGTCAGTGGCGACCGGCACTCTCCTGGACCGGAGTGGCTGGACGCCGTGGTCCGTCGCCGTCCGACGGGGATCATCCTCCTGCTCGCCGACGTTCCGCGCGAGGGACGCGAGCGGCTGAAGGCCCGCGGTATCCCGTTCGTGATCATCGATCCGGCGGGAGACCCGGCCCCGGGCATCCCCTCCGTCGGCTCGGCGAACTGGTCCGGCGGGCTTGCTGCGACACGCCACCTTCTCGGGCTCGGCCATCGCCGCATCGCGGCGATCACCGGCCCCGAGCACGTCATGTGCGCGCTGGCGCGCCTCGACGGGTACCGAGCGGCGATGACCTCGGCGGGAGTCGCGATCGACCCGGAGTGGATCCGCTACGGAGATTTCCGGCGCGAAGGCGGGGAATGGCACGCGCTCGACCTGCTCCGATCGGCGAGCCGGCCGACGGCCATCTTCGCGGGGAACGACCTGCAGGCCCTCGGCGTGCTGCACGCGGCCGCTGCGCTCGGGCTGTCCGTCCCTCGCGACCTCTCGGTCGTCGGATTCGACGACCTCGCGATCGCGGATCTGACCAGTCCCCGTCTCACCACGATCCATCAGCCGCTGCGCGAGATGGCGGAACAGGCGACGCGGCTCGTCCTGCGGCTGCTCGAGGAGGGCCCACCGGAGGTCACCCGCGTCGAGCTGACGACATCGCTGGTCGTCCGCGACTCGACCGCGCCGCCGCGCGCCTGAGACGGCTCTCCCCCGCATCTGCGGGCGGCTGCACAGAAGGATCGCCGACGGGGCGAGGCCCGCCGGCGATCCTTCCGATCAGCGGATGATCATTCCAGCCAGAAGGTCAGGTTGCCTCGGATGTCGTCGGCGAGGTCGGCGAGCCCCGCCGCCTGCTCCTCGGTCACCTTGCCGTTGGCTACGAAGGCGGCCACCTGGTCGGTGTATCCGTCGAGCACCTCGAGCGCCTCGACGCTGTTGCCCTTCGCGATGAGCTTGAGCGTCTGGTCGAGCTTGACGGTGAGGGCGTTCTTGTTGCCCTTGTTCAGGCTCGTCGCCGCGACGTTGTCCTTCAGCTGCCCGATCTCGTCCTGGATGAACGCCTCGGGGTGCCAGAGGTAATCACGCGCCCAGATGGAGAACAACTGGTTCCAGGCGTTGAAGTCGTGCGCACCCGCGACCACCGTGTTCTCGACGAACGCGACGTTGTCGAGGTTGTTCACGGTGTTCGCGTTGGGCAGACCGAAGTCCCACGCCCCGCCGCCGTAGTGGATGTACGGCTTGTCGATGTCCACCGTGCTCGTCGGCACCGAGATGCCGCCGCTCCAGGGACCGTAGTACCCGAACCGGAGGGTGTCGAATCGCATGATGTTCTGCGTGGCGAACGAACCCGCCGACAGGCCCGCGAACGCCCGGTCGATCGCCTTGGTCGAGACGTTGTAGTTCGCCTCGACGAAGGGGATCACGATGTTGCGCAGGTTGGGATACCCCTGGTTCGACGCGCCGAGGTAGTTCGTGTTCGTCGTGATGACGACCGCGGGCTCGGTGGTGCCGTCGTCGAGCAGATTGTCCATGATGACCGGGACGTTGCCCATGTTCATCCAGTCGGACTGATCCTGACCGCCGCCGTGCTGCATGTAGATCGTCTTGTACGGCTCGGCGCGGTTCGGGTCGTAGTCCGGCGGGAGGTAGACGCCCATGGTGCGCGTGACGCCGTTCAGCGGAGGCAGATCCGGGATCTCGACGTAGCTCCACGATCCCTTCGCCGAGTCCTCGCGGGGGAGCTCGATCTGCCGGGCGGCGAGGGGTTCGAAGTCCTGCTTCTCTGCGTCGTACGGCACGAACACCTTGTTGAACGCGCGACGCGAGGGGAACGAGATCCCGTCCGGCGCGAAGATGGGCGAGTTCGCCGGGTCGGCGAGCCAGGCGTTCGTGTTGTTGTCCACGTAGAACCAGTACTGGTTGGCTCCGGCCGCGAGCGGCACCTCGGTGACCCAGTAACCGTCCTCGACCTCGGTCATCTCCACGTCGTACCCGCCGCCGCCGCGCATGAGGCCCGGCTCGTACGCCGAAGGCTGGTAGACCGTCGGGTCGGTCCGATCCGCCCAGTTGCGCAGCAGGATGTCGGCCACGAAGCGCACGCTCGTGGCGTCCGGGTTGTAGTAGACGAAGCGCCCCGTGTAGCCCGTGGGCGACTCGGCGTCCGCGTAGACGGTCGGGCCGGGCGTCAGGTGGTCATCGGCCTGGGCGGGCATGGCCGTGAGGCCGAGCGTCAGAGCCGTCGAGAGCGCGAGGACGCCGATCGTCCTCGCCCCGGTCGACCGGCGGTCGGCCCGCGCGGGGGCTTCCTGCCGATGTTGATTGCGTTGCATCACCAATCCTCCTCGAATGGTCGGCGGACGCGAGGGGGCGCCCGTCGGCGCAAGGTTAGCCCTGAAGTTACTACGTTGTAAAGCGTTTCTTTACAACGTTGCACTAACTGTCGCCAGGACCGGGACCCGGACGAACGCAACCCCTTGAGGAGCGAGGGCGATGGACTCGAGCGGTGCGCCGCTCTCGGCGTCGGTGCCCGACACGGCGACCGAGACGGCGGTGTCACCGTGGTTGATGAGTGTCACGAGGTCGCCGCGGCGCGCGGCCTCGACGCCCGCGGGCAGATCGGCGACCACCGGTTCGACACCGGATGCCTGCAGCAGGGCGTCGACGATCGCATCGGCACCCGCGGCATCCGGCACCGTCGCGACGTACCAGGCTTCGCCGTCACCGTGGCGATGGCGGGTGACGGCGGGTCCGGTGGCGCTGGGGCCCGACGCGAAGGACGCGACGACGTCGGCGCCCTCGGCGTGGACCACCTCGGCTACGAGGTTCCCGGTACCCTCGACCCCGCCGACCCGGAAGGCCGCGGTGTCGGGTTCGGTCAGGACGGCGGTCGCGCTGAGTGCGCCGACGCCCATGCCGCCGGTGCTCACGCCGCCGAGCGCCGAGAAGTCCTCGAAGCGGATGCCGAGCACCGGTGCGAGCTGGGTGACGAAACCGCCGTCGCGGAACTGGTCGTGCTCGTCGACGATGTCGCTGAACGGACCGACCGCGAGGGTGCCGCCGCGCGCGACGAAGCCGGTGAGGGCCGCCGCCCCTCGTCGCGCAGCAGGTAGAGCGCGGGTGCGATCGCGAGGTCGTACCCGTCGTCGACGCGCTCGGGAGCGACCACGTCGACCATGACGCCGCGCCGGTGCAGCGCGCCGTACCACTCGAGCACGACGGCGAGGTAGTCGATGACGGTCGGGTGGTCGCGCTCCTCGACGGCCCACCACACCTCCCAGTCGAAGACCACGGCGACGCGCGCGTCGCGGCCGGGTGCCGGCAGGTCGCCGAGCGCCTTCAGCCGCGCGCCGAGGTCGGTGACCGCCCGCCACGTAGCGGTGTCGGTGCCGGCGTGGGGGAGCATCGCCGAGTGGAACTTCTCGCTGCCCGCGCGCGACTGGCGCCACTGGAAGAACATGATGGCGTCGGCGCCGCGTCCGATCGCCTGCGCGGTCTCGGCGACGAGCGCGCCGGGCTTCTTGGCGGGGTTGGCGGGACGCCAGTTGACGGCATCCGTCGCCTGCTCCCACAGCATCCACGGCACACCGGGCTTGAGGCTGCGCACCAGGTCGCGCTGGAACGCCGCGTCGCGCACGCGGTGCGGACTCGTCGGATCGGGGTAGCAGTCGTCGGCGATGACGTCCATGTGCGGTGCCCAGCGCGCGTAGTCGGCCGGCTTGAACGGCCCCATGAAGTTGGTCGTGATGGGCTGGGTCGCCCCCGCGGCGAGCAGGATCTCGCGCTCCATCAGGTAGCACTCCAGCAGCATGTCGCTCGTGAAGCGCCGCCAGTCGAGCATCGACGACGGGTTGTGACTGTACGGGGCGAGCCGGGGCGGGAAGATCTCGTCGAACGAGCCGTAGCGCTGCGACCAGAAGCTCGTGCCCCACGCGGCGTTGAGCGCATCGATCGAGGCGTAGCGGTCGGCGAGCCACACGCGGTAGGCGTCACGTGCGTTGTCCGAGAAGTCCATCCACAGGTGGCATCCGAACTCGTTGCCGACGTGCCACATCACCACCCCGACGACACGCACTTCCACGAGCGCGGCGCGCGCCGCATCGCCGCCTACGTCGTGCGCGCGCTGCGGGCGATCGAGCGCCGCGACGGCGACGACGCCCCCAAGGGCTCGCTGCTGATGGCCTGACCCGCCGCGGTCAGGCGCCGACGGTCGAGGCTCGGATCGACAGCTCGGGCTGGTACACGACGTTTCCGAGATCGGTGCCGGCGCTGCCGTCGATGCGGGCCAGCAGCAGCTCGGCGGCCGACCGGCCCATGAGGCGCGCGGGCTGGCGCACCGACGTCAGCGGAACCGCCGCGATCGCGGCGAACTCGATGTCGTCGTAGCCGACGACGGCGACCTCGTCGGGGACCCGGATGCCGCGCGAGACGAGACCGTGCAGCATTCCGATCGCGAGATGGTCGTTCGACGCGACCAGGCCGTCGGGTCGCTCGTGCGCGGGGCGATCGGCGAGCTGCTGGCCGAACGCCTGCCCACGCTCCGACGTCGTGCGCTCGGTCCACAGCGGCTCGATCGTCGCGCCGGGAACCGCGGCGACCGCGGCGCGTGCTCCCGCAAGGCGTTCGCGCACCTGGCGGACCTCCTCTCGCGCGCCGACGAACGCGAGCCGCCTCCGCCCGAGCGACAGCAGATGCTCCGCCGCCAGCCGGCCGCCCGCGACGTCGTCGAACGACACCGACGGGAACGTGCCGCCCTCGTCGCTCGAGTCGACCAGCACGACCGGGATGCCGCGGCGTCGCAGCCGTTCGAGCCAGGGGCCGGTCTCGCCGAACGGGCTCACCAGGGCGCCTTCGACCTGCACGCGCTCGAAGAGCTCGAGGTGATCGCGCTCCTTCGCGGTGTCGTCGCTCGAGTTGCCGACCAGGACGCGCAGGCCCGCAGCGGATGCGGCATCCTCGGCGCCGGCGACCATCTCGGCGAAGAACGGGTTGGCGATGTTGATGACGGTCATGCCCAGCAGGCCGCTGCGCCCAGCGCGCAGCTGCTGCGCCGCCTGAAGCGGAACGTAGCCGAGATGGTCGGCGGCATCCCGCACGCGCGCG
Source organism: Actinomycetes bacterium (assembly GCA_030428165.1). Lineage (GTDB taxonomy): Bacteria > Actinomycetota > Actinomycetes > Actinomycetales > Demequinaceae > Demequina. The sequence continues at coordinate 483 of JAUIBG010000022.1, read as the reverse complement.
ACGAGTGCGTCGCTGACCATGTGGGGTCGGTTGAGTGCGTTCGAGACGGTGCTGATCGACACGCCGGCGCGCTCGGCGACATCGCGGATGCCCACCCGCTTCACTGCGTCCACCTCGCCTCGCCCGTGCCCCCGGCTCGTCCGACGACCCGCAACCATCGTAGGGGCGATCGGGCGAGCGCGCTCCGAGGCTCCCCGTGCCCTAACTCCTCCAACTCGCGGGCGCTGCCGTCCGATGGGGTCGGATCGGGCCCGACAGCGGGCGATCTGGAGGAGTTGCGCCGACCGGCTACGGCATGGCCTCGAACAGCTCCCGCGCGCGCAGCATCCGCACGCGCGTCACCGGGTTGGTGGCGAGCACGATCTTGCCGCGGGCGTGCAGCCGGTGCAGGTCCTCATAGGCCTCGACGACGTCCTCGATCGAGTACAGGCCCGACACCAGCAGCCGGAACGCGCCGCCGGCGGCGAGGTCGGCCGCCTGCTG
>JAUIBG010000185.1 GCA_030428165.1 Actinomycetes bacterium | reverse complement strand
CCCAGCACCATGCCCTGCGTCGCGTTCACAGCTGCCCCTCCTCGGCCATCGCCAGCGCCTCCTCGATGACCGCCTTGGCGATCGGGGCGGCGACCACGCTTCCCACCGACGGATTCTCGATGTCGCCGCCGTTGTCCACGACGACGGCGACTGCGATCACCGGGTCCTCCGCGGGCGCGAAGCTGATGAACCAGGTGTGGGGCGCCGTGTCGTCGCCGGTCTCCGCGGTGCCGGTCTTGCCGGCCACGGTCACGCCGGGGATCTGCGCAGTGCGGCCAGTGCCATCGGCGACGACGCCGACCATCATCTGCGTGAGCTCCTCGGCGTTGGCCGGGCTGAGCGGCGTGCCGTAGAGCTCGGGCTCGGTGCGCTGGACGAGTGAGAGGTCCGAGGCGCGCACGGTGTCGACGAGGTAGGGCGTCATCACCTTGCCGTCGTTCGCGACGCCGGCGGCGACCATCGCCATCTGCAGCGGGGTGACGCGCACGTCGAACTGGCCGATCGAGCTCATCGCGACCTGGGCGTCGTCCAGGTTCTCGCCCAGCCGCGAGGCGGTGACGGTAAGCGGGATCTCCAGGGTGTCGGTGAAGCCGAACTCCTCCGCCGTCTCGGTCACCGCGTCCCATCCCAGGTCCATGCCCAGCTGGCCGAACGCCGTGTTGCACGAGATCCGCAGGGCGTCGGCGAGCGTCATCATGTCGCTGGCGTCGGTGCACGAGCGGCCCAGGTAGTTGGGCAGCGTCGTCGTGGTGCCCGGCAGCTCGAGCTCGGTGGGCGCGTACACCTCGGTGTCGGCGCTGTAGCCGTTCTCGAGCGCGGCGGCCGACATCACGACCTTGAAGGTCGAGCCCGGAGGGTAGGTGTCGCCGCCGATCGCGCGGTTGATCAGCGGCCCTGCGGGGTCCTCCAGCAGCTCCGTCCACGCGGCGTTCACCTCCGCCGTGTCGTGGCTGGCGAGCACCGTGGGGTCGTAGCTGGGCGAGGTCACCATCGCGAGGATCGCGCCGGTGGAGGGGTCGAGTGCGACGACGGACCCTGCGCGGTCCCCGAGCTGCTCGGCTGCCACCTGCTGGAGCCGGGAGCGCAGCGTCAGCTCGAGGGAGGCTCCGCGCTGCTGCTCTCCGGTGAGGAGGTTGCCCAGCCGGGTCCAGAACAGTGCGTCGGACGTGCCGGACAGCAGCTCGTCCTCGGTCGACTCGAGGCCGGTGCGGCCGAACACGATCGAGTAGTAGCCGGTGGCGCTCGCGTACAGCTCGCCGTTGGAGTAGGTGCGCTGGTAGTTGTACGGGTCGTTGACCTCGACCGAGAAGGCGACAGGCGATCCCTCGACCACGATGGGGCCGCGGAAGTTGCCGAACTCGGAGTAGAGGGTTCGGACGTTCCTCGCGTCGGAGTTGAGAGTCGGGGCCTCGACCACCTGGATGAATGAGGCCGCGCCCATGAGCGCGATGAACATCACCATCGCGACGACGGCGAGCTTCCGGACCGGATCGTTCACGGCTGCCTCACCTCCGCGGGGCGGCGCGCGCCGTCCGAGACCCGCAGCAGGAGGCCCAGCACGATCCAGTTGGCGAGCATCGAGGAGCCGCCGTAGGCGAGGAACGGGGTGGTGAGGCCGGTGAGCGGGATCACTCGCGTGACGCCGCCCACGACGATGAAGACCTGGAGCGCGATGGCGAAGCCCAGGCCGGAGGCGAGGAGCTTGCCGAAGCCGTCGCGCACGCCGATGGACGTGCGCAGGGCGCGGTGCACGAGGATCACGTAGAGCATGAGGATCGCGAGCAGGCCGGTGAGCCCCAGCTCCTCGCCGATCGACGCGATGATGAAGTCGGACTCGGCGAAGGGCACCAGGTCAGGACGGCCCTCGCCCAGGCCGGTGCCGAACAGCCCGCCGGAGGCCATGCCGAACAGGCCGCGCACCAGCTGCTCGGAGACGCCGGCCGAGTACAGCTCGGGGTCGAGCGCGTTCAGCCACGCGTCGTAGCGGCGCGCGACGTGCGGGAAGATCGCGCCCGCCGCGACGGCGCCGATGAGGAACAGCACCAGTCCTGAGGCGACCCAGCTGAAGCGCTCGGTCGCGACGTAGAGCATCGCGAGGAAGATGCCGAAGAACAGCAGCGAGGCGCCGAGATCGCGCTGCGAGATCATCACCAGCAGCGCGGCGGCCCAGACCAGCAGCAGCGGCCCGGCGTCGCGGGGCCGCGGGAACTGGATGCCGAGCACCTTGGGACCGGCGAGCGCCAGCGTGTCCCTGTTGGTCACGAGGTAGCCGGCGAAGAACACGATCAGCGCGATCTTGGCGAACTCGCCGGGCTGGACCGAGTAGCCGAACGCCGCGATCCAGATGCGCGCTCCGTTGATCTCGACGCCCAGTCCAGGCACGAGCGGCAGCAGCAGGAGGATGAGGCCCAGCAGGCCGGCGGTCCAGGTGAAGCGCCGCAGCACGCGGTGATCGCGCACGACGAGCATGACCGTCGAGGCTGCCACGACGCCGATCGCGACCCACATCAGCTGCTGCTGACCGAACGTGGTCTCGCGTCCCGCCTCTGCGTACGCGGCGTCGATGCGGTGGATCATCGCGAGGCCGACGCCGGCGATCCCCAGCACAACGGGCAGCATCACGGGGTCCGCGGACCGCGCGACGAAGCGCAGCACGATGTGCGGGACCAGGCACAGCGCGGCGAAGATCGCGGCGAAGACGCCGATCGATCCCCAGTCGGGGGTCTCGTACACCGCGAGGTCGACGAGGATGCGACCTCCGACCGCGATGATCCACGCGACCGCCAGCAGGCCGAGCTCGGTCCTCCGCCCCGAGCGGATGGCGACCTCGGTGACGACGGCCACCTAGGCGTCCCCCTCGATGGTGTCCACGATGCTCTGCGCCTCCTCCAGTGAGGAGGTGCGGATCGTGTCCTCGAGCCTGCCCTGCTCGTAGACCGTCAGGCTCCCAACGTCGATCGCGGTGATCTCGACGACGGTGTGCAGCGGGATGATCGGGGTGTCCTGCGGGATGCCCTGGAAGATCGCGACGTAGCCCTCGGACGTGCCGACGAAGTACTGCGTCTGCGACCACAGGTACGCGACGGACAGGCCGATGGCGGCGACGACGAGGGCGACCACGGGGAGGAGCCAGTTGCGCCACAGCCCCTTGCGTGAGGGATCCTTCGGCTCCGGCTTCTCACCGTCGTCAGTCGGCGCGGTGAGGCGTGCCGCTTTTCCCGCGGCACCACCGCCTCCCGCGGTGGGCCGGTGCCTGTCGAGCGCAGCGGACCCCACGATCTGGGAGGCGGTCGAGGGCGAGCGCCCCGCGTCGATGTCCACGACATCGGCCACGATCACGGTGACGTTGTCGGGAGCGCCGGCGGCGAGCGCGAGGTTGATCAGGGCGTCGGCGCAGTCGGCGACGTCCTCGACCTCCTTGAGGGTGTCCCTGATCGTGTCCCGGTGGACCACCGAGGTGAGCCCGTCGGAGCACAGCAGCCACCGGTCGTCGACGCGCGTCTCGCGCACGGAGATGTCGATCGGGATGTCGGTGTCGACGTCTCCCAGCACGCGCAGGATGAGGTTGCGCTGCGGGTGGTTCTCCGCATCCGCGGGGCTGAGCCTGCCAGTGTCGACCAGGTGCTGGACGAACGAGTGGTCGGTGGTGACCTGGGTGAACTCGCCTTGCCGCAGCAGGTACGCGCGGGAGTCGCCGACGTGGGCCATCGCAAGCGTGGACCCGGCACGCAGCAGCGCGGTCACGGTCGTGGCGAGGCCGGACAGCTCGGGGTCGTTCTCGGCGCGCTCCACGATCTGGGCGTGCGCATCGGCCAGCGCCTTCTTGAGCTCGTCGAGGGACTCGTCAGGGCCGTGCGACTCGCCCTCGAGGGCGACGAGCCTCGCGACGGCGATCGACGACGCGATGTCGCCTCCGGCGGCGCCTCCCATGCCGTCGGCCACGACCAGCAGGTGGGAGCCGGCGAACCCGGAGTCCTGGTTGTCCCTGCGGATGAGGCCCACGTCGGAGCGCGCGGCGAAGTCGAGGGTCAGATACATCAGGCGGTCAGCTCCAGCTCGGTGCT
>JAUIBG010000184.1 GCA_030428165.1 Actinomycetes bacterium | reverse complement strand
AGATCGGCCGTCGCCTCGCGATGAAGGTGCTGAATGCGTCCAAGTTCGTGCTGGGTGTCACCGGAGTCGAGGGCGCGGCGAACGCGTCGCTCGAGGACGGCATCGCCGCCGCTGAGCACGTCGCGGGCGCCGAGGTGACCGAGGCTCTCGACCTCGCGATGCTCGCTGGCCTGCGCCAGGTGGTGGCCGATGCCACGGCTGCGTTCGAGGCCTACGACCACACCAAGGCGCTCGAGACGATCGAGACGTACTTCTGGACCTTCTGCGACGACTACCTGGAGCTCGTGAAGACGCGCGCCTACGACGGCTCCGCCCCCGGTGCCGTCATCGACGCGCACGCGGCCTGCTCGCCCGAGGCGGCATCGGCCCGCGCGGCGCTCACCCAGGCGCTCGGCGTCTTCCTGCGCCTGCTCGCACCTGCCCTGCCCTACGCGACCGAGGAGGTGTGGTCCTGGTACAACGACGGGTCCGTGCACCGCGCCGCGTGGCCGGTCGTGTCGGAGCTCGCCGACGGCGGCGACGCCGAGGTGCTCGCCGCCGCTGGCGGCGCGCTTGGCGCGCTGCGCAAGGTGAAGTCGGACGCGAAGGTGTCGCAGCGCACGGTCATCGAGTCTGTTGACCTGCTCGTACCGGCGATCCACGTCGCGCACGTGCGCGCGGCTCTGGCCGACGTCAAGGCGGCAGGTCGCGTGGAGACGATGCAGATCGTGGACGCCACCGCAGCCCTGGAGCCCGGCGTCGACGGCGCTTCGCCCGAGGACGGCAGCAACGACGAGATCGCGGACACCACGGTGGCGCGCACGGAGAACGCGGTCCTCGCGGAGTCCTAGGCGGGGGCCGCACGGCCGGCCCCCGCGCCTCTGGGCTGGCGCTCGCCTGCCCCGCACCCCCACGCGCCTCCCCCGTCTCGCGCCCGATTTGCGGCGTTTCGCGCCCCATTGGTACTCCCGTGCGGACAAACCGGACTCCCGAGCGCGCTAGTGGTACTCGTGTGCGCTTCGCATCGCGGGTTGTCCACAGATCGCGCGCTCGTCGCGCTCTCGAGCCCGCGCAACCTCACCCTGGTCGAGTGACTGGTACATCCATCGACGACTGGGGCCGCTCCGATGTGAGCGCCGCGACGCGTGCCGAGCTCGTGGCGCAGTTCGGGCGACAAGCCTTCGAGCGCGCGTCAAGAACCGGGCTCATCGTGCGGATGACTCCCGGGACGTGGGCGCCCGCAACTCACGCGACGTCGCTGCTCGCTAGAGCAGAGGCACTGCGAATGTGGACCGGCGGCATCGTCAGCGGCATCGGCGCCCTCGCGCTCACCGGAGTGCACCTCGGCGGACTGGACGCGGGCCCTGTGCTCGTGGCCCTGTCATCGAGCACTCAGCGGCGAGGAGGACCCGCGTGGGCCGAAGTACGTCGCGTCGGGTACGCGCCACGCACGATCTCACGAGGTCGCGCGGTCCTCGCCGCTCCCGAGTACGCACTGCTGGAGGCGGTGCGGGGAATCGACGAGTGCTTCGTGATGGACGCCGTGTGGCGCACCCTTCAACAGACGCGCACCACGCCGCAGCGCGTGCGAACCGCTCTGGACCAGGTACCCCGGGTCGCGAAACGTCGCACTATCGAGCGGGCAGTGGCGTATGCCGAGAACGGCATCACGAGCTTTCTCGAACGAGAGTCACATGAGACGGCCTTCTTCGGCAGAGACTTCGCTCACCTCGTAGCGCAGCATCACGTTGTCGTCGAGGGTCAGCTCTACATCCTCGACTGGTTCGACCCGAGTTCGAAGATCGCGATCGAGGTGGATGGAGCCGCGTGGCACAACACACCAGACGCGTGGCAGCACGATCGGCGTCGAGACGCGGATCTCGCCTCAGTCGGGATCACGACTGTCAGGTTCACGTACAAGGACATCACGACACGGCCCTGGTGGTGCCGGAGCCGGGCTGCTGAAGCGATGGCGGCTCGAACACTCACGTCGGCATCAGCACAGAGGTACCAGCAGCGCGCGTAAGAGTCCGATTTGTTCGCACTGGCGTACCAATGGCGCGAGGGAAGGTGCGAATCGGACCTGGTGGTGTGGTGGCCACGAACCACGCCGCGGGACTACGCCGCGCCGGCCTCGCGGAACTCGAGGATGGGCGGCACCTGCTCCTCGACGACGTCGCGGGTGACCACGACGCGCTCGATCTCGGGCAGGCCGGGGACCTCGAACATCGTGTCCTCGAGCACCTCCTCCATGATCGCGCGCAGGCCGCGGGCGCCGGTCTCGCGCTCGAGGGCACGCTCGGCGATCGCACGGATCGCCTCGTCCTCGAACTCCAGCACCACGTTGTCGAGCTCGAACATCCGCTGGTACTGCTTGACCAGCGCGTTCTTGGGCCCCGTGAGGATCTGCACCATGGCGTCGACGTCGAGCGGCTGCACGGCGGCGATCACTGGCATGCGGCCGATGAACTCCGGGATCAGGCCGAACTTGTGGAGGTCCGCAGGCGTGACCTGGGAGAAGAGCGTCTCGTCGTGCTGCTGCTTGAGCGAGGCACCGAAGCCGATGCCCGCCTTGCCGACGCGCGCTGACACGATCTCCTCGAGACCGGCGAACGCGCCGCCCAGGATGAACAGCACGTTCGAGGTGTCGATCTGGATGAACTCCTGGTGCGGGTGCTTGCGCCCGCCCTGCGGCGGCACCGAGGCCTGCGAGCCCTCAATGATCTTCAGCAGCGCCTGCTGGACACCCTCACCCGAGACGTCTCGCGTGATCGACGGGTTCTCGGCCTTCCTGGCCACCTTGTCGATCTCGTCGATGTAGATGATGCCGTGCTGGGCCTTCTCGACGTCGTAGTCGGCGGCCTGCAGCAGCTTGAGGAGGATGTTCTCGACGTCCTCGCCCACATAGCCCGCCTCGGTCAGCGCCGTGGCGTCCGCGATCGCGAAGGGCACGTTCAGCAGCTTGGCGAGCGTCTGGGCCAGGTAGGTCTTGCCCGTGCCGGTCGGGCCGATGAACAGCACGTTCGACTTGGAGATCTCGACGGCGTCCTCGCCGGTCGCCGGGGACTCGAGCGCGCGCACGCGCTTGTAGTGGTTGTACACCGCCACGGACAGGGCGCGCTTGGCGTCGCGCTGGCCCACGATGTACTGCTCCAGGAAGTCGAAGATCTCGCGCGGCTTGGGCAGCTCGGTGAACTCGACCTGGGCCTGCTCGGCGAACTCCTCCGCGATGATCTCGTTGCACAGCTCGATGCACTCGTCGCAGATGTACACGGCGCCGCCTGCGATGAGCTTGCGGACCTGCTTCTGCGTCTTGCCGCAGAACGAGCACTTGAGCAGGTCGCCGCTGTCAGCGGGACGGGTCATGTCCACTCTCCTCGAGGGTCGCGCGGTGGCCAACATCGTTCAGCGTAGCCCCGGCCACTGACACCGCTGGAAGTGACGCGCCGCGCCGCACCTCCGCTCGCAAGCGGGGCACGACGCGGCGCGGATGGCCGGGATCGCTGCCCGGCCGGGTCACTAGGGCTGCTCGGGCGCAGCGGCCGGAGCCTTGCGGCTCTCGAGCACCGCGTCCACGAGGCCGTACTCCTTGGCCTCCTGGGCACTGAGGAAGCGGTCGCGCTCGATGTCCTTGCGCACCTTCGCAGCGGTCTGCCCGGTGTGCGCGGCGAGCGTGTTCTCGAGCCACTCGCGCATGCGGAGCATCTCCTCCGCATAGATCTCGATGTCGGAGGCCTGCGCACGCGCGCCGCCCTCGATGCGAGGCTGGTGGATCATCACGCGAGCGTTCGGCAGCGCCAGGCGCTTGCCGGGCGACCCGGCCGCGAGCAGCACCGCGGCAGCCGAGGCCGCCTGGCCGAGGCACACGGTCTGCACCTGCGGCTTGATGTACTGCATCGTGTCGTAGATCGCCGTCAGCGCCGTCTGCGAGCCGCCGGGGCTGTTGATGTACAGCGTGATCTCGCGCTCGGGGTCCTGTGCCTCGAGCACCAGCAGCTGCGCCATCACGTCGTCAGCCGAGGCGTCGTCGATCTGCACGCCGAGGAAGATGATGCGGTCCTCGAACAGCTTCGCGTAGGGGTCCTGGCGC